>JAZOOY010000070.1:0-3396 GCA_045655325.1 Clostridia bacterium | reverse complement strand
TTCAGGTACTGTTTTCTCGTTGCCAAAAGATACCCCTGCAGATTATACTTACAGCTGGAAGCTCGTTTCATACACAACTATGCTTAACGGCAAAAAGGTGCCCGTTGTAGGTTATCTCACAAAGGTTAACTCAACACCTCCACCGTCTGTTGCACAGAATATTTCTGTTGAAAATCTGACAGATACATCTGCAACACTCACATGGGAAAACGGCGAAAGAGCAGCTGACTTTTACAAAATTTTAAGAGTTGATGCAGACGGAAACAACCCGGTACAGATTGCAAACAATATCGTTCCCGTTGGCGGAAAATGTTCTTACAATATATCAAATCTCAAGCCATCAGGCACAACACCAAGTACATCATATTATGTGATAGAATCTTACAACACAAGTGGCAAAAAGAGTATTGCATCCGAAACAATTTCTGTTACAACCATGCCCGAAGGCTTTGCAGTGGTACTTTCAGTTGAAGGCATTGAAAAAGATGTGATTTACAGAGATGGCAAAAACCTCTCTGCATCATTATACATCGACGGCAATCAGGGCTATGACACCTTCTATCAGTGGCAGATGTCTGATGGTGATGAATGGGTTGACCTTGACGGACAAAACGCAAAAACGATGGACTTTACGATTTCAACCTCAGACAACGACAAAAAAGTTCGTTGCGCAGTTACGATGTTTATTGGCTCTCGTTCTTATAAGATTTATTCTGCTCCGAGTACCTTGCATTGTACTAACTCTTACAACGGTTACAGAGTTGATTGGGCTGATGATGGAAAATCAGTAACAATTACAGCTGAAGAAGGTGCTACACCTGCTAATATTTACTTGAAAGCAGAAAATGCAAACGGAATTTCAAAAATTATGTATGAACCTTCATCAGCAAATGGGGTTACATTTAATACATCGGATGTGGCAAGTGATGATATGAGAATTTACATATGGGAAAATAATTTAGCTCCTGTTACTTATCCGTTTGTAAGATAAATTTAAACAGGGAAAGAAGGAGAGAAAATGAAAAAATTTTTAAGTATTCTTTTGTGTTTGAGTATGCTTGTAAGCGTCTTTTGTGTATCGGCATCTGCTAAATCGCCTGTAAACATTTTTAATGTTACGGTTGAAGTACCGCAAGTCGGCAACAAACCCGATTACAACGCATATGTTCCATCAACTGCCAGTACAAAGGTTGTTAATGTGGAATGGAAAGGCGAATTAGATGCAAACGGTTGCTTTAAAAGCGGCACGGAGTATACTGTTTATGTTACCGTGAAGCTCAAGGATGAACACAAGGACACCAAGTATATCAAGTATGTTAAGGACACTGTAAAGGTAAACGGCAACATTGCAAAGCTTAAAGATATTTCGGCAGACACCACACAAGCGGTTGTTTACTATACTTTCAAGACCGAGGAAGAAATTCCGCAGTTTTCTGAAGTGCCCGAAACTGTAACGCAACAATCCGATACAACTGTAGAAAATCCCGTAACCTCGGCGAATGTAATCAAAGAGGCACATATTACCATTACACCTCCTGAAATTGGTAAAGCACCTACACAGACCGGAACAGTTACCGGTGCATCGGGTGTTACAGTGGCGAAAATTCAATGGGATGGCGAATTCGACGAAGACGGCTTTTTTGCAGATCACAAGGACTATGTTGCCTATATCGTATTGAAGGCAGATGACTCGGCAGGCGTTTTTAACGCAAAAAATTCCGATAACACATTCACGGTAAACGGCGATCCGGTAATAATTCAGACAGAAGATTCCTCAAAAGACTCCAAAGCGGCTGTGATACAGTTTGTTGTACGAACCGAGCAAGTTAAAGGCTCATCAACCTACGGAAAAGCAACACCCGTAGAGATGATTTCCATTGAGAACCTGCGTGAACCGGTTGTGGGCGAAAAGCCCGACTACGGAGCTAAAACACCAAACAGTGCAAGTACCTATGTCACAAGCGTAAAATGGGAAGGCACTTTTGATGAAAACGGTTGTTTCAAATACGGTGAAACATATAAATTCATTGCCGATGTTGCTGTAAAGCCGAGCCTCAATATGTTTATTGATGACTGGTATAAATATAACTTTATGGTAAACGGTAAGCAGGCAGGATTTTCATATAAGGGTGAATCTGATATCGAAGGAACGATATATTTTACCTTTGCAAATGTGGGTATGCCTCATCAGAATCACTGTTTCTGTGGCGGAAATATTCTTCTTGGAGAACACAAAAGCCATTCAGCGCAGAGCTTTCAGCCTTGGGACGGTAAGAGTAAAATTTCATATACCGACAATAAAGCATTTGTGTATCTGACAGGAGATGTAAAAAGAAGCGAAACCTTAAATGTTCCCGGTAATAAAGAGCTTACAATCTGTCTTAATGGCTACAAAATTCAAAAAACAGCTATTGATGACCCACAGGGCAATCGTGTAATTAACATAAATTCAGGCGGCAAGCTCCGTCTTTGCGACTGCTCCGCAATGCAGACAGGTGTAATAACGGGTGGTTCAAACCAAATGGGCGGAGGTATCCATAACGGCGGTACTTTGGTTATGTACGGCGGAAAGCTTAGGAATAACAGTGCTGCCTATGGTGGCGGACTTTGGAACAACTACAATTTCTATATGTACGGCGGTGAAATCTGCTACAACGATGCTACCTACGGCGGCGGTCTCTGGAACGCAAACAGCGGTGATGCACAAATGATTATCTATGGCGGAAGAATATATCACAACAAAGCAACATATGGTGCAGGTGTATGGAATAATGATAACGGTAATATAGAAATGCAGGGCGGTGAAATTTCAGAAAATGTTGCCGGCAAATGCGGCGGTGGTGTATGGAATCAGGGTAAAAATTTCTATATGACAGGCGGAAACATAATTAGAAACTTTGCTCAGCACGGTGCAGGTGTATGGACACAAAGCACCTTTACAATGACAGGCGGACTTATTAGTCTTAATGAAGCAATTGACCCTGGCTATGTAGGTCTTAACCTTACAACAGAGGCACAAGCTAACGGTGGCGGTGTATGGGTAAATGACAAGTCTATCTTCCAGATGAAGGGCGGCCAGATTTCACTCAATAAAGCAGACCTTGCCGGTGGCGGTGTGTATATGCAGTATGATTCGGAATTTGTAATGCAAGGCGGTACCATTGCAGGAAACAAAGCGCAGCTCGGCGGCGGTGTATATGTCCAGAGAGAAAATACACCTGCAAGATTCCGTATGAGTGGCAACGCTGAAATAGTTGATAATCTTGGCGTTGTTGCAGGTGGTGGAATGTATATCAAGGGTATTTTTGAAACAACAGGCGGTACAGTTTCGAATAATTTCTCTGATTCGGAATTTTATGATATGGCAATCGATGCTGCCGGAGAAGTGCGTGAAGG
>JAZOOY010000069.1:0-26839 GCA_045655325.1 Clostridia bacterium | reverse complement strand
TGCTGACGCTGCTGAAAAGATCGGTGTTGGTCTTCAGTCATTCTGTATCCCTGGTTCTGTTGCAGACGACAGAAAAGTTGGTATCGGCCACGGTAACTTAGGAGCTATGCTACTTCGTGAAGAAACAAAGTGTTTTGCTTTCTTGGCAGGTCACGAATCATTCGCAGCAGCAGAAGGCGCTATCGGTCTTGCACGTTCAGCTAACAAGGCAAGAAAAGAACCGCTAAGAGTTATCCTTAACGGTCTTGGCAAGGACGCTGCAAAGATTATTTCAAGAATTAACGGCTTTACTTATGTACAGACTCAGTTCGACTACTACACAGGTAAGGTTAATATAGTTGAAGAAATCGCTTATTCAGACGGCGAAAGAGCAAAGGTTCGTTGCTACGGTTCAGACGATGTTCGTGAAGGCGTTGCAATCATGCACAAGGAAGGCGTTGACGTATCTATCACAGGTAACTCAACAAACCCAACAAGATTCCAGCACCCAGTTGCAGGTACATACAAGAAGGAATGTATCGAGCAGGGTAAGAAGTACTTCTCAGTTGCATCAGGTGGCGGTACAGGTCGTACACTTCACCCAGATAACATGGCTGCAGGTCCTGCTTCTTACGGTATGACAGATACTATGGGTAGAATGCACTCTGACGCTCAGTTCGCAGGTTCTTCATCAGTTCCAGCTCACGTTGAAATGATGGGACTTATCGGCGCTGGTAACAACCCAATGGTTGGTATGACAGTTGCTGTTGCAGTTGCTGTAGAAGAAGCAATGAAATAATGGCAATTTTTGCCCAGAACGTTTAATAAATTAAACTACAAACCAAAGCGACCCTCGGAGTACAATAGTACGCCGTCGGGTCGCTTTCGTTTGTTCTGCATCAAAAATTACACATTATTTATGCGAATTTGGTGTAAATAATTACTTAATTTTGTTTATTTGAGAGTGTGGACACAAGGCATCAAAACAAGTATCACAGTTATCATAGTCTTTCATAACAAAACAACAAATTGCATAGTCACATTCGTCACAACAACATTCTAAAGATATACCATTTTTGTCAGCATATTCACCATTGCCTTTGCATAGTTTTCCGCCATTGCCTGGAGTAAGTATAGTTCCTGCTACATCTATTATCATATATATCACCTCACTAAAAGGACTAATACTAGTCCCATTATAACGCATAATAAAGATATAATCAAGAAAAAGTGCTAATTTTAGTTCGTTTTGGAGGTTGTATATTATGCAGGAACAAAAGATAAAACAGGATACAATCCGTATTGGTGAAAATATAAAAGCCATAAGAAAGCAAAAGAAAATCAAGCAAATAGACATAGTAAGACAAATGCAACTAATGGGATTAGACATTACAAGAGAATCTTTTGTAAAGATTGAAAGAGGCATACAGCACATTTATGCATCTCAATTAAAGGCAATAAAAGAGATACTGGATACGACCTATGAAGATTTGTTAAAATAACTAAAAGGACATCAATAAGATGTCCTTTTGTTTTATATATTAAAGAGCGAGAAAACATATTGAATAATTTTGAACTTTATGATATAATTATTGTGTTTAGGCACTTATTAAGGAAAAGGTAGTGCGCAAGTTTAAGATATTGATTACATATTATGAGGACTATATATGGTAAAGAAAATTTTGAGTTTTGTGCTGATGCTGTGCACGTTGTTAAGTTTATTTACAATTAAAGCAAGTGCCAGCGAAATGCCTGTAAGCATAAACGAAGTATATTGCTACTACAAAGACGGCAAGATTACTGCAGAAGTGAAATTCGAGCAAGTCAAAGAAAATGGCGTGGTGTATTTAGCTATATACGATAAAGGGAAGTTTATAGCCGTAAATAAAGAAGAGATTTTAGCAGATAAATTTTCAAAAAACGTTAAGATAGACGGCGCAGATGAGAGTTATATAGGCTATGATGCCAAAATAATATGCATGGGAAAGGACAACCTATTAACTCCGATTTCGGCGCATTTTAGCGTGAAAATTACAGACTATGCTACAGAAATGGTAAGAAAATTAACCGCCGTATCCAATGAAATAGCCCTATTTACTGACCGTAGTAAGCCTGATTTGTATACTATTTTCAATAACACAGAAAAGACAATGTTGAGAAAAATAAAAACTTGCATAGATGATGCGATTACAAATCACGCCGAAGATTTGACAGGTGATTTTATACAGAACAACTACAAAACACAAATTGCAGAAGTTCGTGGTATATATGATAAAATGACAAATTCGGCAAAAGATGCTTTTAAGGGTAAAATGGTTGCCAATTTCACTATGGCAAATCTGGTCTGGGTAGCTGATGCTCTTGGAATTGACCTGTCGGCTTATGGCATAAATAAGGATGATTATATTTAATATAAAAACACAAAGGGACTTCTCTTTGTGTTTTTTTGTTACCATATTTTAATCTTTGTGAAATTGACAAGGATTAATACATATAGTATAATCGTATTATTAAATGTTTGATGACGAGGCGGATAATGAAAAAAATAGCAATAGTACTTTGTTCTGTTATATTTTTTCTGTGTGTGGGTGTAGTTGGTTATTTCTACATAAGCCCATTCTTTTTTGTAGTGCCTGAAAATACAGACCAAGTTGTAATTGACGATTCAACATACATATCCATTACGGCAGTAGGGGATTGCACCTTGGGAACTGACGTAAATTACGGTGGCTGGTCAAGTTTTGAGTCGGAAATGGCACGGGTAAACTACGATTATTCTTACTTTTTAAAGCTGGTAAAACCTTTTTTTGAGAATGATGATTTAACAATAGCAAATTTTGAGGGAACCCTGTCAAACCGTGGTGCAAGAAGAGATAAAGAGTATGCATTCCGCGGAAATCCTGAATATGTTAAGGTTCTGACGTCATCATCTGTTGAAGCGGTTAACCTTGCCAACAACCACACCTATGATTATGGTGAAAGTGCATTTTCTGATACGAAAAACATAATGACCGAAAACGGCATTTTATGGTTTGAGGGAAACAATTATTCCATCACAGAAATCAAGGGAATAAAGGTGGGTCTTGTTGGCATAAACGGGCTTACCTATGCGGGAAAAACACAGTTTTTAAAGACAGTTGAAATGGTGAAGGAACAGGGCGCAAAGCTGATAATAGCAAGCATTCATTGGGGTGAAGAAAGGGTAGAAACACCTAATAATGAGCAGATTAGGATAGCTCATTCATTGGTGGATAATGGCGCAGATTTGGTTATAGGTCACCACCCACACGTATTACAGGGAATTGAAAAATATAACGGAAAGTACATCCTTTATAGCCTTGGAAACTTCTGCTTTGGCGGTCATAAAAACCCGGCTGATAAGGATACTATGATTTTTAAACAGGACTTTCAATTTAAGGACGGAGAATTGACCGATTACGATAGCGCAAGGGTTATTCCATGTTCAATTTCTTCCGTTAACGAGCGAAATAATTATCAGCCAAAACCGCTTACCGAAGGGGATTTTGAACGTGTAAAAAGCAAGATTGTTGACCGCTCTTCAGGGCTTTCTGGTATGGGAAATATTATGATTATGGAGAATTTTCCGTAATTTAAAAGGACACCTTGGGTGTCCTTTTTAGTCGTTCCAGAATTCGGGGATAAAACTCTCACTTGCTGATTCGCCTTCCTGAATAAACGCATTTTCAATCCCTAAATCTACCGCAAAATCAAGCACTTTATCGTAAACTGCCATATCAATTTTTGTGGCAAGTTCAGGAAACTCTTTCGGCAGGGTAGGAAGTGGGGTGTACTGGCTCATAATACTTATGAAAATATCATCACCGTAAGTTTCGTAAAGATACTCCAAAATCTTTTTTGTATCATCTTCCAATCGGGGTAACATCAAATGGCGCACAACGACGCCTTTTTTTATTATTCCGTCATCGTTAAATTCGCACTTTCCAACCAGTTCGAACATCTTGTCAATTGCTTTTTTGCAGGCCTTGGGATAGTCTTTTGCACCTGAATATTTTTGTGCATATTCCGAAGTGTAATACTTAAAATCGGGCAGAAAAATATCCACTAAACCCCGCAATAATTCTAGGGTTTCGGGATTTTCATACCCACTTGTGTTATAAAGAACAGGAAGTCGCAAACCCTTTTGTTTAGCCATTTTTAAGGCTTCAACAATACCCGGCACAAAGTGGGTTGGCGTCACAAGATTTATATTCAAAGCACCCTGATTTTGAAGGTCTAAAAACATATCGGCAAGTTCATCTTCCGTCACAAATCTGCCCTGATTTTCTGTGCTGATTTTATAGTTCTGGCAATAAACACATTTTAAGGTACAATGTGAAAAGAAAACAGTTCCCGAACCTTTTTCGCCCGAAATACACGGCTCTTCCCAAAAATGCAAAGCACAACGTGCTACTTTTATTCTGTTGTCCGCACCACAGAACCCGATTTTGCCCGAATTTCTGTCCGCTTTACATTCTCTTGGACACAGTTTGCAAGCGGAATATAGCTCACTTTTCACACATATCACCTCGCCTTTTGAATATTGTACCATAAACCACCAAAAAACACAATTATTTTGTGCAAAATAAGCCTTGCAATAGCAAAAGTTTGGGTGTATAATATAAAGTTGGGAAAAGAGGTTTAGTATGGGAAAAAATGAATTTTTAAAAGAACAGTTCGGTGTAACCGACGAGATTATAAACTTAATAGATTCCTGTGAAAAAAGCGTTAAGCCACAGTTTGAGCGCATTGAAGAAATCGCACAGCTGAACGAAATGAAGGTAATGAAAGCATTCAGCGATAACCGCTTATCAAGTGAGTATTTTATCGCATCATCAGGCTATGGAACAGACGATATCGGCCGAGATATGCTGGATAAGATTTACGCTCAGGTTTTTGAAGCAGAAGATGCCTTGGTGAGATACAATTTCATTTCAGGTACTCACACCTTGTCAACAATGCTTTTTGCAGTTTTAAGACCGAATGACTTAGTAGTTGCCATTACGGGAAAACCTTATGACACACTTGAAGAAGTAGTGGGAATTACAGGCGATAAAGGTCGTGGATCGCTTGCAGATTTTGGCATCAGCTATATGCAGGTGGACCTAGATACCGACTCAAATCCTGACTATGACGCAATCAAAAAGGTTCTTACCGAGAAAAAGGTGAAAGCCGTATGGATTCAGCGTTCAAAGGGTTATGGCGAGAGAAAGACTTTCTCGGCCGTTGAAATCGGCGAAATGATAAGCTTTGTTAAGGAAATTTCACCTGATACACTTTGTCTTGTTGATAATTGTTATGGTGAATTTGTTGACGAAAAGGAGCCTACAGCTTATGGTGCTGACCTTTGTGGTGGTTCATTAATCAAGAACGCAGGTGGAGGAATTGCACCTTCTGGTGGATACATAGCAGGTAAGCACGAGTATGTTGAGCTTTGCGCAAACCGACTTTCAACAGTAGGCGTGGGCAGAGAAAATGGCGCAACACTTGGTATGAATAAGCCACTTTATCAGGGACTTTTCTTTGCACCGCACGTGGTGTCACAGGCTCTTAAAACTGCAATTTTGTGTGCAGCAGTATATGAAGAACTTGGCTTCTGCGTTGAGCCATCATCAAAAGAAGTTCGCCACGATATAATTCAGTCAATAAAGTTAAGAAGCCCCGAGGCGCTTTGTGCATTCTGTGAGGGAATCCAGAAAGGTTCTCCGGTTGACGCATACGCAACGCCAATTCCAAGCGAAATGCCGGGATATTCTGACAAGGTTATTATGGCGGCAGGTGCATTCAATCAGGGTTCATCAATCGAGCTTAGTGCAGACGGACCAATGCGTGAGCCGTATATGGTGTATATGCAGGGCGGTATCACTTACGAGTCTGCTAAATTGGGTATAATTATGTCTGTTAACTCTATGAAGACGAAAGGCGTTATATAATGGAGCATATTATTCATTCTCTATTGGATACATTAAGGCTTTTGCCGTTTCTTTTCGTGGTGTATCTTTTAGTAGAATACTTTGAGCATAAAAACAACGGACTTTTGCAAGGCCTTTTCGCCAAATCAAAAGGTGCGGGACCGCTTTTGGGAGCTGCATTGGGAACAATCCCGCAATGCGGATTTTCCGTTGTTGCAGCGGCACTTTTTGCAAGACGTAAAATAAGCCTTGGTACGCTTATTGCCATATTCATCGCAACATCAGATGAGGCGATACCGCTTATGATTGCCCATCCTGATAAGATTGCGGATTTGATATATGTGATAGTGGCAAAGTTCTTGGTAGCAGCCGTATTCGGATTTTTAATTGATTTGATATGTAAAGAAAAGGCGGAGACGGAAGATGAGCATCATCGCCACCATTTTCACGGTAACTGTGAAAACTGCGAGGGTGGAGTCTTAAAATCTGCACTTATCCATTCGGCGAAAATATTTGTTTATATTTTCATTGTAAATGTATTGATTGGATACGCGACGGAAAAACTTGTTCCGGCTATGCAGTTCATATCGGAAAATGCCATTGTGCAATCAGTTTTAGCGGTTTTATTCGGAAGCATACCTAACTGTGCCGCATCGGTTGCTTTAACCGAGCTTTACCTTGCGGGCAAGATAACAGTTTATTCGCTGGTAGGTGGTCTTTGCACAGGAGCAGGGGTAGGACTTTTGGTTCTATTTAAGCAGAACAAAAATATTAAACAAAATGTGGGAATTTTATTAACCCTTTACGGAATAGGTATTTTTGTAGGGCTTACCGTGCAATATTTAGTAAGAATTATTTAATGGAGTAAAATATCATGGAAACATTATTATCAATTTCAATAGCATTAATTGCAGGACTTATTATGACAAGAGTAACAAAGTGCTTTAAGTTGCCGTCAGTAACAGCATACTTAATTGCAGGTGTTTTGGTAGGACCATATTGTCTTGGTGCACTAGGAATAGATGGTGTGGGTTTTGCATCCGCAGAAGCGATGGAGAAACTTTCACTAATATCCGAGCTTGCTCTTGGTTTTATCGCATTTTCAATCGGTAATGAGTTCAGATTGGAAGAACTGAAACATACAGGAAAACAGGCAATGGTTATTGGTATCGTTCAGGCGCTTGTGGCAACACTCTTCGTAGACTTGGCGCTTTACGGAATGCACCTTTTGATGCCTGATGTATTGACACTTCCACAGGTTATAACCCTTGGTGCTATAGCTACTGCAACAGCACCGGCTGCAACACTTATGGTAGTAAGACAGTATAAGGCAAAGGGACCTTTAACTTCACTATTACTTCCAATCGTTGCTCTTGATGACGCTGTAGGTCTTGTTGTTTTTGCCGTGTCTTTCGGTATTGCAAAGACAATCTCATCAGGTACTCTTGATATGATTTCAATTATTGTAAATCCGCTAGTTGAAATTGTGGCATCATTGGGACTTGGTGCTATCATGGGTTGGATTTTAACACAGCTTGAAAAACTTTTCAACTCAAACACAAACCGTCTAAACCTTACAATCGGCGTGGTTGCGCTAACTGCATCCCTTGCAATGATTGATTTCCACGTTGGACCGGTACATATTAGTTTCTCATCACTACTTGCTTGTATGATGCTTGGAACTGTGTTCTGCAACATCTGTCCTTTGTCACACGATCTTATGGAAAGATCAGACAAGTGGACATCACCACTTTTTGCGCTGTTCTTTGTAATAAGCGGTGCAGAGCTTGAACTTAGCGTATTCGGAGACCTGGCTATTGTAATTATCGGTGTTGTATATATCATTTTCCGTTCACTTGGAAAATACTTTGGTACTTTTGCAAGCGCAAAGGCAACTAACTGTTCACCTGAAATCTGCAAGTACTTGGGTATCACACTTCTACCGCAGGCAGGTGTTGCCCTTGGAATGTGTTCAATTGCTATGCAACTTGGAGAAGAAGGAAACCTTATCAGAAATATCACACTATTTGCAGTGCTTATTTATGAAATCTTCGGACCATACTTCACAAAGGTTGCTCTTACTAAGGCCGGCGATATTAAGCCAATGCCACACGAAGTTAAGATGCGTCGTCACATTAAGTTAGAAGAAGCTAAAAATAAAAAAGGAATGTAAAAATTGTCCATAATCGGTGAAGTTCACCGCTTGGCGTACATAAGTACGCCGGCGGGTAACCTTACAGTGAACTTCGCCAATTCTGAATCAATTTTTCCTATTCCTTGGGATTTGATTAAAAATAGATAGAAAAAACTCACCGCAGAAGGTGAGTTTTTTTGTTAGTTATTATTCAAATAGTTTTCCATAATTTCAGCAGCATCGCCAACGAATTTTACGCAAGGTCTTTTTTGGTAATATTCGATGGTTCTGTCTTCAGGGATATAACCCTTTGTTATATCTACGTTTTGTAGTAGTTCACGGCAGATATAGGTATCGCCATTTTTCTCTTTAAACTCTGCAGCTAAGCCCTGAACTTTTTTATAAAGTTCCATTTTTTCTTCATTTGCAGTAGGAGATGTATAGCCTTCTTTTACGCTTAAAACCATAAACATACCGCTTACGGCTCCGCATACTTCACGAAGTCTTCCCATTCCACCGCCAAAGGCAGATGAAAACTTTATCGCAGTTTCAAAATCAAGCCCCAAATCCTCGGCAAATGCGCCAAAAACCGCTTGTGCGCAGTTATATCCCTCTTCAAAAAGTCTCATTGCTTTTTCACGTTTTGTCATTTTGTAAAGCTCCTTGTGTCATAATATTTATATAAGAATTATAAACTGTCCGCCTATTTTTGTCAATAGAAGTTGACTTGTAAAAAACTATTTGGTACAATTAGCTTGTAGGTAAAGGTGTAGGAGATAGCGATATGATTATAGACAAACTTTTAGAGAACAACAAAATACCTATGCATATGCCGGGACATAAGCGGAATACCGCTTTAGCCCCTTATTTAAAGCGCCTTGGAGCAGACCTTGACATAACCGAGATTGACGGGTTTGACAATCTTCATGCGCCAAACGGAATCATATATGAGTCTATGCAAAAAGCAGCAGATTTAAGGGATTCCAAATCTGCATTTTACCTGGTAGGTGGAACAACTGCGGGGATTCTGGCATCAATATCGGCTGTCATCAATAGCGGTGACAAGGTTATTGTTGCCCGAAATTGTCACAAATCAGTGTATAATGCATTAGAGCTTAACAATGCGGAAACTGTGTTTGTTATGCCAAAAATTGATGCAAAAACAGGAATTTCAGGCTCAATAAATCCTTGCGATATAGAACAGGCAATCAAAGAAAATTCTGACGCAAAACTTGTGATATTAACAAGCCCGACTTATGAGGGTGTAACCAGCGATATTAAAGGAATTTGCAATATTGCCCATAGCCACAATATCCCTGTTTTGGTAGACGGAGCACACGGAGCTCACCTTGGATTCTCACAAGATTTTTTACCGGATAATATAAGGCAGGAAGCGGATATTTCGGTGGAAAGTCTGCATAAAACTCTGCCAAGCCTTACTCAAACGGCAATTTGCTATGTAAGTAGTGATTTGGTGGATAGCGATAGCTTAGCGGACAAACTTTCGGTGTTCCAGTCATCAAGTCCGTCCTATCTTTTGATGGCGTCAATTGATGGTTGCATAAACCTTTTAGCGGATAAAAAAGATGAGCTATTTTCTGATTGGAAAGAGCGTCTTGATTATTTTTATGAAAAGTGCAAAGACCTTAAAAATCTTAAAATTTTAGAGAAAACAGAAGCGTTTTTTGACCTTGACAAAACCAAAATAGTAATCCTTACAAAAAACGGACCGTGGCTATCAGAAAAACTTCGGGAAATGGGAATAGAATGCGAAATGACAGCGCCGGGATACGTTGTTGCAATGACCGGAATGGGTGATACTAGCCAGATGCTTTCCTATTTTGCCACCTGTCTTTTAAAGATTGATAAAGATGCGGAAAAATGGCAGAAAATCAAAGGTTTTGCGCCATTACTTCCTGAAAAAGTGATGGGAATAAAAGAGGCAAAGATAAAGGAATCCGAATGGGTAAAAATTGAAGATAGCCTTGATAGAATTTCTGCCGGATACGTTTATGCATACCCGCCGGGAGTGCCGATTATAGCTCCGGGAGAAGTGATTTCTGCGGAAATAAAATCCTTGCTTTTGTCATACATTGAAGCGGATGGGGATATACTTCAAAATATTCCTGAAAATAAGGTAAAGGTTGTAAAATAGGCACTTGACAATTTGCCATAAAGAATATATAATATATATAAATTAGCAGAACATAAAAAGGAGTAATTTCTTATGAACAGAATTCAGACAATAGGAACAAGAAACCTAACAGCTTGCGAAGGCGGATGTGGCGAATGCCAGACATCATGTCAGTCAGCTTGTAAAACATCTTGCGGTGTAGCAAATCAGCCATGTGAAGCTACTTCAAGAATCGTTACAATAGGAACAAGAAACCTAACAGCTTGCGAAGGCGGATGTGGCGAATGCCAGACATCATGCCAGTCAGCTTGTAAGACATCTTGCGGTGTGGCAAACCAGCCATGTGAAAACAGATAAGATTAAAAGGTTGCCGGTTGAGTTTTCAGCCGGCAAATTTATTGCAAAAAGGAAAGAAATATGATACACCAATATAAACAAAACGGATACAATATTGTCCTTGATTCACTAAGCGGTTCGGTACACGCTGTGGACGAAGTGGCTTATGATATTATCGGCATGTATGAAACATGTGAAAAGGACGAAATTGTAGCAAAAATACTTGAAAAATACCCGAATTTAACCGAGGGTGAAGTCCTTGGCTGTATCGGTGATATTGAAGCTTTGAAAGAGCAAAAACTTTTGTTCTGTGAAGATATTTATGAAGACAAAGCGGATGTTTTAAAGAGCAAAAATAATGTGGTAAAGGCACTTTGTTTGCACGTTGCTCACACTTGTAACTTAAACTGCAGCTATTGTTTTGCAAGTCAGGGAAAATATCAGGGTGAAAAGGCTTTGATGAGCTTTGAGGTAGGAAAAGCAGCCCTTGATTTTCTTGTTAAAAATTCAGGAACAAGACGCAATCTTGAAGTTGACTTCTTCGGCGGAGAACCGCTTATGAACTGGCAGGTTGTAAAAGACCTTGTGGCATATGCAAGAAGTATCGAAAAAGAGCATAATAAGAATTTCAGATTCACTCTTACCACAAATGGTATGCTACTTGATGACGAAGTTACAGAATTTTGTAACCGTGAAATGGATAACGTGGTTTTAAGCCTGGACGGTAGACGTGAAGTCCACGACCATTTGCGAAAAGACTATCAGGGTCGTGGAAGCTATGACGTTATAGTGCCAAAATTCCAGGAATTTGTGAAAAAGCGTGGGGATAAGAGCTATTATATGCGTGGTACATATACTCACAATAACGTGGACTTTACAAACGACATTTTCCATATGGCAGACCTTGGATTTGCAGAACTTAGTATGGAGCCTGTTGTTTGCGCGCCGACTGACCCTTATGCCTTAACTGACGCGGATTTACCTGAACTTTTCCGTCAGTACGAAATCCTTGCAAACGAGATGATTAAAAGGGATGAAGAGGGCAGAGGATTCACATTCTATCACTATATGATTGACCTTGAAAACGGCCCTTGTATCTATAAGCGAATTTCAGGCTGTGGTTCGGGAACGGAATATATGGCAGTAACACCACACGGCGACTTTTATCCTTGCCACCAGTTTGTTGGCGATGAAAAGTACTGTATGGGTAACGTATATGACGGGGTTACTGATCTTGAGCTTCGTGAAAAATTCAGGAAGTGTAACGTGTATTCAAGACCTGAATGTAAGGATTGCTGGGCAAAGCTTTATTGCTCAGGCGGATGTGCTGCAAACGCATACCATGCAACAGGGGATATAAACGGCATATATGAATACGGCTGTGAGCTTTTCAAAAAGCGTATGGAATGTGCGATTATGATACAGGTTCATAAGGCATTAAAATAAAACAATAGAAAAAAGTCTTTTTAAGAGTAGTTTTGTTTGAGAAAACTACTCTTTTTTCTTGTTATTTTTTTAACGGCATTATATTGTAGAAAATCCGAAAAAAATGTCCTAAAAACATTGCTTTTTTATGCTGATTCTGTTATAATATACTCTGTATAAGAAGAAATGTTTTTACATGCTGAAAACAGGATGTAAAAACAGGATGTAAAAACAGGAGAAAATACATAGAAAATGGCTGTCATATCCGTAAATGTTATGCGAAATGGATATGATGATCGAAAAAAATATAAAAAAACAGACTATACTGTAGCATAGCGGTTTAAGTCAAGGCTTCTAACGAAGGAGGAATTTTTTTATGAAAAAGACACGTAGAATTGGGTTGATTTCCATCATAACGCTCATTTTGATGTTTGTTGTGTCAATGAGCGTGTTTGCGGCAAAGACCGTAACTATCCTTGATGGAAAAATAACCATTACAGACAGTATCGGAAATGGTAGCGGTAATGCAACGAAGTATACTGCTCAGGCAAAGGGTAATTGGATCAGTAAAAAGGACAATACTATCACCATTACCAACGCATCTGGAAAGGATGGCGTGCTTAGCTTCAACTATACTGCGGCAAGCGCAAACTCATTCAAAGTGGCAGGAAGTTCAGCTTCTGCGAATGGTAGCTATTCTAACTCAATAAGTGCAGGAGGAACTGTTGCTATTGTAATACAGTCTAAAAGCGGACTTAGCGATACAACAGCAACACTGACACTTGAAAACATCACCTTTGAAGAAGTTAAAGATTCTTCCAGTATTGTGTATAACTTTGACAGTTCACTAGGTAGCGTAACCGCAGGTGGAACTGCTATCACAAGCGGAACCACACTTTCGGTTAATGCTGCAGGTACACAGATGGTTGCAACTCCTAAATCTGGTGTAACATTCCTTGGCTGGGTTGATAGTGCAGATGGTTCTATCGTTTCACAATCTGCTACATATACACAGCAGGCTACAGGTGATATGACAGTTACAGCTATATTCAGTAATGGTACTACACCATACTTCCTGGTAGACAAAAAGTATATTATAAGTGACTTGAATACAGCGGTAAGTAAAGGTAAAGAAGTTGTGCTTATGTGCAACGGTACACTACCTGCAGGAAACTATACAATCCCTTCAGGTAAAATATTAAGTATACCTATGGATTCATCAAACACTGTATATACCACCCAGCCTGGTTATAGAGAAGTGGAAGCAAACACTTATCCGGGTGCAACTTTGTACAGAAAATTAACACTTGCAAGTGGTGCAAATATTGCTGTAAACGGTGCTCTTAGTGTCGCAGGAAAAATCTCATCCGGTCAGGGTTCACAAGGTTCATTGGTTGATACATACGGTCAGATGGTTATGAACTCAGGAAGTACCATAACTGTTAACAATGGTGCGAAGCTATATGCGTGGGGCTTTATCACAGGTTCAGGTAGCATTACTGCAAAATCGGGTGCTGTTGTTTACGAACCGTTCCAGGTAAGAGACTGGCGCGGAGGCAGTATGGTAATGGACTATATGATTGACAATACATACAGAGTATTCCCGTTTTCGCAATATTATGTGCAGAACATTGAAGTCCCGCTGACAATTGAAGCAGGTGCTGTTGAAAACGGATTTATGGCACTTTATGTATCATATGTCGGAATTCAGACTTCGGAAGTCCCTTTTATCGGACCTAACGGAATGTTCAATATCACCGGCGGATATGCCATAAAAGATTACGACGAAAACACTGACAGATTGATAATCGATGTTAGCGGTAAAATTCAGATGAAGTCACTTGAACTTTCAATGAAGCTTTCGGCTTTGAGTTGGGGAGCAGCAACAATTAAGTCAGAGAACTATACATTGCCTGTAAATGGTAATATAACCCTAAATATAAGAAATGGTAGTGAAATCAATGTTTCTCAGGAAATGGCATTATTACCTGGTGGACAGATTCACGTTGATAAGGGGGCAAAATGTATTTTTGCTGCCGGTACCAAGGCTTTTATTTATGACTCTGCAGAATGGGGCGGATATTGTTCACAAAGCAACCTTAAACTTATGCCAGCACATCTTGCGCCGGGAAGAAGATATACACGTAAAGAATCTGATTTAACGGATGCTATTATTTGTGTTGCAGGTGAAGTTGATGCAAGTGCTGAAGGTGCATTTGTATATACTACAAAATCAGGAGCTAACATTTATGGTGTTGAAGGCGGTATAGTAAAGTATAAGCAAGGAACTGACACAGTTACATATCAGGTAATTCAAGGTGGCTCTGACAATAAACATGCTGAATCTTGGCCGGAAATCCCTGTTACATCAGCTTGGCTTAAAAATGGTGAGAAAGTTAAGCCTGAATACGTTGACCCTGAAGTTTTAGGCGATTGTTGTACAACTTATGTTTATACAAACGGCGTTTGGACTCCAAACCCAATAGTTCATACAAGTGAAGAAACAATTGCTGGTACTCCTGCTACTTGTACAACATCAGGTTTATCAGATGGTAAAAAGTGTACAGCTTGTGGAACTGTTATAACAGAGCAAACAACAATCCCATCAACGGGCCATACATATGGTGATTGGGAAGTTGACGGCGATAACCACAAGAAAACATGTGTACATGGTGATGATGTAGTAACAGAAGTTCACACATGGGATGGTGGAGTAGAAACAACTCCTGCAACACACAAGGCAAGCGGTGTTAAGACATACACCTGTACAGCTTGTAAGCACACAAAGACAGAAGTTATCCCACAGATACCTCACTCATTTGGTAATTGGCAGAAAGATGATGCAAATAACCACAAGAAGACCTGTTCATGTGGCGATGTAATCACAGAAGAACATAAGTGGAATAACGGCGTAATCACAACTGCTGCAACTTGTACACAGGACGGAGTTAAGACATATACATGTACAGTATGTAGCGAAACATATGCAGAAGCTATCCTATCAACAGGCCACTCACACGGCGGATGGGAAAAGAACGATGCAGACACACATAAGAAAGAATGTTCATGCGGTGATGTAATCACAGAAGGCCACGCTTGGGACGGTGGTGTAGAAACACAAGCACCTACACATACAGTTGATGGAGTTAAGACATACACATGTACAGTATGTGGAGAGCAGAGAATAGAAGCTATTTCAGCTATTGGTCACTCACATGGCAAATGGGAAAAGGCTGATGATGACAATCATAAAAAGTCATGCTCTTGCGGAAACGTAATCACAGAACCACACGCTTGGGACGATGGAGTTGAAACAACACCTGCAACACACAAAGAAGAAGGCGTTAAGACATATACCTGTTCAGTATGTAAACATACAAAGACAGAAGTTATCGAAAAGATACCACACTCATACGGTGATTGGGAAGTTGATGGCGACAACCACAAGAAGACATGTTCATGTGGTGACGTAATCACAGAAACCCATAAATGGGATACAGGCGTAGTAACACTTCAGCCATCACACAAAGAAGAGGGTGAAAGAACATACACATGTTCAGTATGTAACCATACAAAGACAGAAGTTATCGAAAAGGTACCACACTCATACGGTGAATGGATACCAAATGGTGATGAAAACCACAAGAAGGTATGTTTATGTGGCGACTTTGTAACAGATGTTCATAAATGGGACGAGGGTGTTGTAACTCAAGAAGCAACTCACTTTGCGGACGGTGTTAAGACATTTACATGTTTTGATTGTAAGCACACAAGAACAGAAGATATCCCACAGATACCACACGCATATGGCGGATGGGAAAAGAATGACGCAGATACACATAAGAAAGTATGTGAATGTAGTGACGTAATACTAGATGCCCACGCATGGGACGGTGGTGTAGAAACACTAGCTCCTACACATACAGTTGATGGTGTTAAGACATATACATGTACAGTATGTAATGAAACATATACAGAAGTAATCAAGGCGGAAGGCCATAGCACAACTTATGTAGCAGAAGTTCTTGCAACATGTACAGAAGCTGGTACAAAGGAACACTACATTTGTTCAGGTTGTGATGTTAAGTTTGCAAATGCAGAAGCAACAGAAGTAATAACAGATTTAGTAATCCCATCACTTGGTCACTCACACGGTGCTTGGGAAAAGGATGATGCTGAAAATCACAAGAAAGTATGTTTCTGTGGCGATGTAGTAACAGAAGCTCACGCTTGGAATGAAGGCGTCATCACAACAGAAGCAACCCACTTTGCAGAAGGTTTAAAGACATATACATGTACAGTATGTGGTGAAACAAAAACAGAAGTTATCAAGCAGATACCACACGCATATGGCGGATGGGAAAAGAATAACGCAGACACACATAAGAAGGTATGTTCATGTGGTGACATAATCACAGAAGCTCACAAGTGGAATAATGGTGTTATAACAGTTCACGAAAGCCACTATTCAGCAGGTGAAAAACTATACACATGTACAGTATGTGGCGAAACAAAAACAGAAGTTATCGAGCAGATTCCACACTCATACGGTGAATGGACATCTGATAAGGTAAACCACAGCAAGGTATGCTCATGTGGTGACATAATCACAGAAGCTCATGTATGGGACGGCGGTGTTATCACTCAAGAAGCAACCCACTTTGCTACAGGTGTTAAGACATTTACATGTTCTGATTGTAAGCACACAAAAACAGAAGTTATCGAGCAGATACCACACGCATATGGCGGATGGGAAAAGAATGACGCAGACACACATAAGAAAGTATGTGGATGCGGTGACATAATCACAGAAGCTCACGTATGGGACGGCGGTGTTATCACTCAAGAAGCAACCCACTTTGCAGATGGCGTTAAGACATATACATGTATTTGTGGCGAAACATACACAGAAGTTATCCCTAAAATTGCCCACGTACACGGCGGATGGGAAAAGGACAATGCAGAAAACCACAAGAAAGTATGTGAATGTGGCGATATAATCCGTGAACCACACGATTGGAATGATGGAGAAGTAACTCTTGATCCAACAGAAACAGAAGACGGAGTTATGACATATACATGTACAGAATGTGGTGAAACTTATACAGTAACTATCCCTGCAACTGGTACAGGTGGTTCAACAACTGGAGGATCAACAACTGGAGGATCAACATCAGGTGATGACGAAATTGGTGATTCTTGCGAAACTGGCCACTCATGGGATGAAGTTGTAACAGAAGCAACACACTACAAGGACGGATTTACAACATACACCTGTTCAGTATGTGGAGAAACATACACAGAGGTTATTCCTAAGATTCCACACGAATTCGGTGAATGGACAATTGATAAGTATAATCATAACAGCGTTTGTGAGTGTGGTTATATCCTTATGAAAGCACACGCTTGGGACGAAGGTGTAATAACATACCCTGCAGAATGTGACCAACCGGGTGTTATGACATACACATGTACAGTATGTAACCATACAAAGACAGAAAATATTCCAGTCCTTGGCCATACATATGGTGAATGGCAGATGAATGAAAAGAACCATATCAAGGAATGTTCTTGCGGACACATCATAAGAGAAAAGCATGAATGGGATATAACAGAAGACGCAACTTGTTCAGAAGGCGGCACAAGAACATACACCTGTACGGTATGTGAATATGAAAAGTCAGAAGAAATTCCAGCAACAGGTCACGCATTTGGGGCATGGGAATTTGATGGCGAAAGTCACAAGAGAGAATGTGAATGTGGCGAAACTGAAATAGTAACTCATATTGGTGATGGTTATGATTGCGCACTTTGTAATGATGATAAGGTAGTGACACAAACTTCTCATATAATAGAAGACGGACAGATTAAGTTAAATACTAAACTTGCTTTGGATGTTCCGGCAGGCACACAGATTATTGTTGCTCTATATAATGCTGACGGAAAAATGCTATATGCATCAGTAACTGAAGCATCAGTACTTGGCGATATGGCTTTCGACTCAAGTGAAGTTGCTAAAATCAGAATATTCACTTGGTCAGGATTTAATAGCATGAGCCCTATTACAACTCCGGAAGAAATAATCATTACAAGTGCTTTATAATCAAAACAAAGCTTTGAGCATGCAAATATCAACTAGGGGGTAAAAAAGTGAAGAAATTTTTAAAACACGGAATTTCGATGCTGCTACTTGTAGCAGTATCGATTATTCCAACAATGACAGCTAAGGTAAATGCTGATAAGGGTACATGTGTTACAGGCGGTAACCATACTATCCTGCAGATGGACTATAAAAAGCCATTATTTACTGAAGCTGGTTGGGAAGCATATGAATATTGTACAAAGGCTGATTGTGATTACACAACTTTCAAGGCAATACCACCGCTTGGTGAACCGGAAATTGATGACTACGGTACATTCGTAGAAAACCTTGCAATACTTGAGGTGTTTGCCAATGAGTATGCAATGGCAAACCCAGGTAATGACCCATTAGAGCTTATTATCAAGTACATCCGTACTGGTGTTGACAGATATAACTCAGGCTCTTGGGGAATTATGGCAGGTTACGAAGACAAGGCTTTTGCTGACTTCGTAAGAAGAACAGAAAATGGATTCAACTATGAGATTGAAGATGAAGCTGATTACTTAAAAGTTACAGCTCTTAAGAATATCAACAACTTCTATCTTCCAAACGGCGATTTTGCAGACCTTGGTCATATGTTTGGTACATTAGATATTTCTTATACAAACAAGACCAGTATCGATCACGCAGACGTTGGTGGTTGGGCAGGTGACTTGGTTGACCTTATAACTTCAGCAGACGCAGATGGAGATAAGGTAAGCGGTTCGCTTGAAGAAATGGTTGAAATGTTGACAGAAGAATACTTCCTACATAACCCACAGGAACATGACGTATTCAGTTTGACTGACTTCTGTGGTGACCTTGATGCATACTATATTTTCAATACGATTTTAGGAAACTACAAGGGTATTGACGAAGAAACAGGTATGGGTACACTGACTACTCTTATTATGGAGTACTTCACAGAAGACCTTTCACAGGAAGACAGAGCAGAGTACTTCTTAAGAAACAGACTTGGTAATGCAGGAACAAGAGAACAGGTAAGAAGAGCTGTATATAATGCATATACAGGAAACAAAACTGTTACAACTCTAGAAGCAACAAGAGAATTTATTACAGATAATGATAATATCAGAAAGCTAAGAGAAGCATCATGTTATGCTTTTGCAGATTATATTTGTCGCTTAGCAGGTGACTTCGTTGAAATAGAAAGCAATCCTTACTATAGTGATTTCAACGTAGAAACATCAAATCTTGCACCTGGTATTGTTCAGGAAACACACACTGCAACAACAGCAGACGGAAAACAGATTGTTTACTATACTGCAACAGCAGACCTTTCAAATAAATACGTAACTGTTAATGCAAACTATAACGATTGTGCACCTGAAAATGGCTGGAAGATGTCACGAGTTTTAGACCAGGCAAACGCAGCTCAGAAAAAATACGGTGACCCTGAAAGCGAAGACTATATCGAAAACTATCAGGTAATTGCAGCAGTAAATGCGGATGGTTTTGATATGCAGACAGGTAAGCCGGGTGGTTTGCTTGTAATGGAAGGTGTTGAATATAGTGCCGTAAATGCTTCAGGATTCTTTGGTATTACTAAAGAAGGAAAAGCAGTTATCGGAACAAGAGACGAGTATAACAAGATATATAAGGACCAGCTTCGTGACGGTGTTGGTGCCTTTGGTGTTACACTTGTAAAAGACGGAAAGATTGCAGTAGCACATACCGATAATTATACAGCTGACAGAGCATCAAGAACAGCTATTGGTATAACAAAGACAGGTAAAGTTGTAATGATGGTTCTTGACGGAAGACAGGAACCACGTTCATGCGGTGGTAGCATGCAGGAAATTGCTCAGATCATGCTTGAAGCAGGATGTTATCACGCAGTTAACCTTGACGGTGGTGGATCAACAACACTTGTAACAAAGCCTGAAGGTAAGGAAGAACTTGAAGTATCAAGTAAACCATCAGACGGTTATGCACGTTCTGTAAGTACATCACTTATCATGGTTTCAACAGCTCCATCATCAACAAAGTTCGATCACGCAAGGCTTGAAAGTGAAAACACATATGTCACAGTTGGTACACCTATTAAGATTACTCCTGTGGGTCTTAGTGCAACAGGTAATGTGGTTGATCTTCCTGAAAACTGTGAGTGGAGAATTGCAACTTATGCAAATGAAGCCACAATAACAGAAGACGGCATATTCTGCGCAAATACAGTCTGGAGAGACTTTGAAATTGAATTGGTTTGCGATGGTGAAGTAATCGGACAGACAACAATCCATGCAGTAGAACCAAATAACGTATATTTCACAAGAAAAACATTGGATGCTGTTTACGGAACAGTAGTTGATATTCCTGTTTCTGCAGCATATAACGGTAATGACGTAGCAATCAATGAAAGCGACGTAATCCTATCAATTCAGCCTGCATCAGTAGGTACAATAAACGGATACAAGTTAAGTATTGCAGAAGAGGCTACAGTAAAGAATGTATCAGTTATTGCCACACTTAAGTGTAATGAAGAAATTGTTAATACAATGTCTATCAACCTATATAAGCAGGGCGAAAATACATTTAACTTTGAAAAGGCAACAGGTGGTGACAGACAGTTTGCTTTCGACCGTCAGGTATCAAATGCACTTACAGATGATGCAGTTTCATATATAGCTATTGACTCTGGCGAGGATATGGTAACTTCATACGTATTTGCTATTGATATGAAGGAAATCACTATTCCAACACAGCTTGAAGACCTTACATATATGCTTCCTGGTGCAGATGCTGTTGACGCATCAGCTTGGAACTTCCTTCTTCAGTTGGCAGAACGTGTAAGCGTTCTTACAGAAGTAAAACCGGTACTTAAGTTTGATGAAAGATTCAACGTTGATTATAGCGGACTTGAAGTTATAAACGAATATTTCTATCTTGACAGTGCAGAGCTAGACGAAGAGAAAAATGAACTTGCATTGACTCTTAAGTGGCATGACCAGACAGCAAGTATCCCGGCAGAAACAGCAAATCCACTATGTATGCTAAAGGGAATAAAGCTTACTCCAAAGGATGACGCTTTTGTAGCTGATAAAATTAATGCAGTTCACGTAGGTGAAGTAGAGTATACAATTTACCTTCGTGCAAACGCTCTATACACATTTACCGCAAAGCCTGAAAACCAGGCAACATACGGTTTGTATCCTTTTGAAAACACATTCATTGACCCATACGGTGTTGAACAGTATGAACGCGGTGGATACTTCCATGACGTTTATGCAAAATTTGAAGACCATTATACACTTTCACGTGCACAGAAGAGCGGTTGGGTTAACGAAGACGGCGGTTTCGCTTACTATGTTGACGGTAATAAGGTTACAGGTGTTCAGGAAGTTGACGGATGCTATTACGACTTTGGCGAAACCGGTATCAATGTTGGTCAGACAAAGTTCACAGGCTTATTTGAAAAGTCAGGAAAAACATATTATGCACTAAACGGCGAACTAATCATATCAAAGTGGCAGATTGTTGGTGACAAAATGTACCACTGCCATACAGATGGTGATGCTTATGTAACAGCAGTTAAAGACCCTACTTCTTGTGTTGTAGGCGGATTTATAACATACACATGTCCAAACTGTAAGAAAACAGAAAGAAGCTCTAAGGTATTCCCTGAAGGACATGATTGGGATGAAAACTACAAGTGCCGTATTTGTGGTAAAGTAGGTAAGGACATTGGAACAGCTACTATTGGATTTGGTAGCGTAACAAATCCAAGAGACCCTAACGCAGCAACTCCAAAGTATTCACAGACATCACAAGGTGTTCGTCCTTCAGCATATGTAACATTTGACGGAAAGACAGCACTTTCTAAATCAAACGACAATAACCTTGATTCAAACAACAAGATTATAGACGTTTACATGTCATGGACTAATGACACAGGTATAGGTAAGGCTTACGTACACTTTACAGGTAGAGGAGACTACTATGGTGTAGGTAAGGACCTTGAATACATAATCCTACCTGCAAGTGTTTCAAACTTTAAGGCAACAGCAGGTACAACATCAGTTAAGCTTACTTGGGATAAAGCTCCAAAGGTAGGAACTTACAGACTATACAAGAATGTAAACGGAAAGAGAACAAAGATCGGTGAAACTAGCGGAACAAGCTATACAGTAACAGGACTTACTCCTGGCACAGAATACACTTACTCAATAGCTACTTCAGCAGTTTCAACAGACGGAGAAAACAAGACATATAACGGCTCAGCATGGGCAGATGTTACAGTAAAAACAATCAGTAACGCTTGTACAACACATACATGGGATGCAGGTGTAGTAACAACTGCTGCAACACATACTCAGGCTGGTGTTAAGACATACACATGTACAGTATGTAAAGAGCAGAAGACAGAAGTAATCCCTGCAATTGGACACTCATATGGTGACTGGGTATCAGCCGGAGATAAGATTCATAAGCAGGTATGTTCATGTGGTAGCGCAAAAACAGAAGCACACGCTTGGAATGCAGGCGTTGTAACAGTAGAGCCTACATACGAGGCTGAAGGTCTAAAGACATACACATGTACAGTATGTAATGAGCAGAAGACAGAAAAACTACCTATAAAAGACCACGAACATGCATGGGATAAGGGAATAACAACTCCTGCAACATGTACACAGGCTGGTAACGTGACATACACATGTACAATCTGTGGTGAAAAAAGAGTAACAGAATTTCCTGCCAGTGGTCACTACATTGAAAGATTTGTACCTGGAGTAGCTGCAACATGTACAACTGATGGTACAAAGGCACACTATATTTGTTCTGACTGTGGCGGTAAGTTCGCAGACGGAGGTGCTAATGAAGAACTAACAGATGTAGTAATTCCATCACTTGGTCACAAATATGGTGATTGGACATTAGCAGATGATAACAACCACAAGAAGACATGTTCAAATTGTGGCGATGTAGTAACAGAAGAACACGCTTGGGATGCAGGTGTAGTAACAAAGGCACCTACAGCTACCGAGACTGGTATTAAGACATATACATGTACAGTATGTGGTGGAACTAAAACAACAACACTACCAACAGTAAGCCATACACATGCTTGGGGTGAAGGTGTTGTAACAACTGCTCCAACATGTACTAATGAAGGTAAGACTACATATACATGTACATCATGTGGAGAAACAAAGGAAGAAGTTATCCCATCACTAGGCCATACATATGGTGAATGGGTAACAGACGATAAGGACAATCACAAGAAAGTTTGTGAATGTGGTGATGTAATCACAGAAGCTCACACTTGGGATGAAGGAAAAATTACAGTACAGCCTGAAGAATATGTAGATGGCGAAATGCTATATACATGTACAGTATGTGGCGAAACAAAGATAGAAACAATTCCAGCAACAGGCCACGTTCATTCTATGACAAAGGTTGAAGCAACAGATGCAACATGTACTCAGGCCGGAAATATTGAGTACTATCGTTGTAACGGTTGTGGAAACAACTACGAAACAGAAGACGGTTCAAAGAAGGTACAAAATACAGTAATTCCAGCTAAGGGTCACTTATATGGCGACTTTGTAGCAGATGGTGATGTTCATAAGAAAGAATGTGCAAACTGTGGCGAAACAGTAACAGACGTACACTCATGGGATAATGGTAAGGTTACAGTAGAACCTACATACACAACTGAAGGTGTAAGAACATACACATGTACAGTATGTGATGCACAGAAGACAGAAGTTATTCCAGTAATCGGACATACACATACATGGGGTAAGGGCGTTGAAACAAAGCCTGCAACATGTGCAGAAGACGGTGTTAAGACATACACATGTACAGCATGTGGCGCAACTAAGACAGAAGCAATCCCTGCTCTTGGTCACTTCGTAGAAGCTTATGTTCCTGGTACAGATGCAACATGTCTTGATGATGGAACAAAGGAACACTTCATCTGTTCAGACTGTGGTGCGAAGTTTGCAGATGGTGCTGGAACAGAAGAACTAACAGACACAGTAATTCCTGCTAAGGGTCACAAATATGGCGACTTTGTAGCAGATGGTGATGTTCACAAGAAGACATGTACAGCATGTGGCGATGTAGTAACTGAAGCACACAAGTGGAATGCAGGTGTAGTAACAGTAGAACCTACATACACAACTGAAGGTGTAAAGACATACACATGTACAACATGTAATGCAACTAAGACAGAAAAAATGCCTGTAGTAGGTCATACACATGCATTTGACGAAGGCGTTGTAAGACCTGCAACACACTTTGCAACTGGTTTAATAACATACACATGTGAAGTATGTGGAGAAAAAGAAACAGAAATCATTCCACAGATTCCACACCAATATGGTGATTGGTCTGAGAATGACAGATATACACACGAGAAAGCATGTTACTGTGGCCTTGTAATTACAGAAGCACATAAGTGGAATGCAGGAGTAGTAACAGTAGAGCCTACATATACAACTGAAGGCGTAGAGACATACACATGTACAGTATGTAGTGCAACAAAGACAGAAACTATTCCGATAATAGATCATACACACGAATTTGATAGTGGAGTAGTCACTCTAGCTCCAACACATACTAAGGAAGGTATAAAGACATACACATGTGCACTATGCGGCGAAACAAGAACAGAGTCAATTGCTAAGAATCCTGACCACGAATATGTGGGCAAAGTAACAAAAGCACCAACACACACAGAAGAAGGTGTAATGATATACACATGCGCTTGTGGAGACAGCTACACAGAAGCAATTGCAAAGACAACAGAGCACGCATATGCTGGAGCAGAGACAAAAGCACCAACACATACAGAAGAAGGTGTAATGACATACACATGTGCGTGTGGAGACAGCTACACAGAAGCAATTGCAAAGACAACAGAGCACACATATGTTGGAGCAGAGTCAAAAGCGCCAACACATACAGAAGAAGGTGTAATGACGTACACATGTATCTGTGGCGATAGCTACACAGAAGCAATCGCAAAGACAACAGAGCACACATATGTTGGAGTAGTAATAAAAGAAGCTACCCACACAGAAGAAGGTGTAATGACATACACATGTGCTTGTGGTGATACAAAAGCAGAAATTATTGCAAAGACAACAGAGCACACATATGTTGGAGCAGTAATAAAAGAAGCTACCCACACAGAAGAAGGTGTTAAGACATACGTATGTGCATGTGGCGATAGCTACACAGAAGTAATCGCAAAGACACCTGACCACGAATGGGGCGAAGGCATTGTAACAAAGGAACCTACAGTTGATGCTGAAGGTGAAAAGACATTTACTTGTGCTTGTGGCGAAACAAGAACAGAAAAGATTGACAAGTTGATTCCAGAATATATGCCTGGTGATGTTGACGGTAACGGACTAATCGAAACAAGAGATATTATTCTTGTAAGAAGATACATCGCAGGCGGATATGGCGTAGAAATCAACATTGATGCGGCAGATGTAGACAAGAACGGACTAATCGAAACAAGAGATATCATTCTTATGAGAAGATACATTGCCGGCGGATACGGTGTAGAGCTTCAATAAAAACACAATAAAAAACGCAAGATTTAATTCTTGCGTTTTTTTATGGCAAAAAAATATCCACTCGCATTTAGCAAGTGGATATCTATAAGTTTATTATCGAAGCTGTGCGTTATTTTTAAACTGTAGGTCCTTAACAATCTTGTTAAATACCTTGTTAACTTCTTCACTAGTCAAGCTTCGGTCCGCTGCACGGAATGAAATCGCAAATGCAACGCTCTTCTTGTCTTCAGGGATTCTGTCGCCTTCGTAAACGTCGAATAGCTTGATATTTTCAAGTAGCGCACCTGATGCCTTTGCGATTGTAGCCTCAAGGTCACCAACTAAAGCTGTCTTATCAACCAAAACTGCGATATCACGTTCAGCTGCAGGGAACTTTGGAAGTGCCTTATACTTCACGTTATTATCAACACTTTCAAATAGTGGAAGAATATCAATTTCAACCACGAAGCAGTTTTTGTCCATATCAAAGTTCTTGCAAACTGTTGGGTGAACCTGACCCAAAATACCAATCTGAACGTCGCCAAGCATTAATGATGCAGCTCTTCCTGGGTGAAGTGATGGGCAAGTTGTAAGTGGTGCCCATGTGATACCCTTTATGTTAAGACCGTCAATAATTTCTTCTAAAGCACCTTTAAGGTCAAAGAAATCAATATCATTTCCATACATACCGATTGCAAGTTTTTCAGGCTCGTTTGGAAGTTTGCCGGCTTCTGTTGGGATATATGTCTTGCTTATTTCAAATAGTCTTGCTTCTTCGTTCTTACGGTTGTAGTTGTAAGAAAGAGTTTCAAGCATTGAAGCAAGCATTGTTGTTCTCATAATTGAAGTATCTTCACCAAGTGGGTTACGGATTTTAACAGCATTTCTGAATGCACTATCCTGTGGAAGATTTAGCTTATCAAATTCGTTTTCACCGATGAATGTGAATGTATAAATTTCATACATACCCTGTGCTGTAAGCATTGTACCCAAGTCTTTTCTGAACTTCTGAATAGGTGAGTATGAACCCTTTGTTGTTTCGCTGTTTGCAATCAAAGTTGTTGGAATCTTGTTATATCCATAGAATCTTGCAACTTCTTCGCTAACGTCAGCTTCAGCCTCAATGTCAGGACGGAATGTTGGAACTGTGATTTCCATTTTGTCAAGGTCAACCTTGAATTCGATTGTTTCAAGGTATCCTGCCATTTCTTCCTTTGAAATGTCGATTCCCAAAAATGCGTTAATCTTTTC
>JAZOOY010000068.1:0-4493 GCA_045655325.1 Clostridia bacterium | reverse complement strand
GATTGTCGTTCCTCCGCATGAAGATCCAGATCCGCCGGTAACGGATCCTTACGATGTAACGAACTTTAGATGTCTTAAAACTTTGACAGGACATTCAGATTGGGTTTGGTCCGTAGCATATAGTCCCGATGGTACAAAAATTATTAGTGGTTCAAGTGATAAAACCATAAAGATTTGGGGAGAAAATTAGGGGTTATGATGAGGAAGAGTTTATTTTTGATTTGTTTTGTTTTGCTTGGCTTTTTGGCTTTCTCGCAAAATATCAGCGTAGAGAAGTTTCATTGTTTGGAACACAACGTTGCGGCACGTGTTTCACCGGTTAGAGACATCAATGGCGAACTTTGTGCTATGATAATAGTCAATACGCCGGTTCAAGGCTTGGAATTTCCTTGTAGAGGCATAGAAAAAACTCAACAAGAGACAGGTGCCGTTAAAGTATATGTGTCTCCGGGACTGCGATACATAACAATTGCACACCGAGACCTTGGACAACTTAAAGATTATCGTTTTCCTATAACCATAGAGAGCGGAAAAACTTACGAAATGGTTCTTCGCACTGCCAAAATCAAGCAATTGGTTGAAGAAAGCATTACCGAGCAATATTTAATCATTGAAAGCAATACTCCGGACGCCAAGATATTTATCAATAACGAGTATGCGGGAAGAAATTCGGCAAATAAACTGCTTTCTCTCTTTGAAGAACATAGTTATAGAGTAGAGGCACCGCTTTATCACACTAAGGAGGGAAAAATAAAACTTAATGAAAACCAAAAAAGCACTCTTCAAATAGATTTAGACCCTGCTTTTGGGTATTTAAAGGTTAATACCTCGCCCGTAGAAGGTGCGGAAATCGAGATAAACGGCAGGTTGCAAGAGGGAAAGACTCCTTTCTTTTCGCAAGAGCTTGCAAGCGGAATTTATAACGTTCAAGCCTTTATGCCGATGTACACTTCACAACCTTTGGAAGTTAGTGTAAGAGATGGCGACACAACAGAAATCACAATAAACCTTGTTTCTACAATTGCAAGTGTGGAGATAAGTTGCGAAGACAAAGATGTGGAAAGCTATATTGACGACTCCTATCGTTGCAAAGGTGTTTTCTCTGCTTCTCTTGGCGAGGGACTTCATCGATTAGAACTAAAAAAAGACCGTCATCGCTCTTTTAGAAAAAATTTCACCGTAAAATCGTCTCAACCCTACAAGGAAAATCTTCCGTCTCTTGAACCTATCACAGGAAAACTAAACCTTAATTCAACGCCTTACGGTGCTAAAATTTTTATTGACGATAAGTCTTATGGCGAAACTCCGATTGTGATTCCCGAAATCCTTGTCGGCAAACACGAATTAAGGCTTGAAAAGAGCGGATACAACACCTTATATGAACAAATCAATATTGAGGAGGGAAAAATCGCTAAGTACGATTTGGTTTTAAAAGAAAAAGCAGTTGAAGAAAAGGTGAAACAAGAGTCAAAACCTGTAAAAGAAACTCCACAACCTGCTCCGGAAGAAGAAAAAGAAGAGAAAGAAGAAAAACCTCATCGACCTACCGAATGGAAATTCTCTTTGGGTGGAGGATATGTCTTGGATAATGGAGCAAAAGACGATTTCAGCGGTACGGGAATAAACCTTGGAATGAAATTAAAGTGCAATCCGGGTGCTCTTGCAGGCTTTGGATTCTTTGCAAGTGCGGATATGCTTTATTTAAACTCCAATCAAAACGCCAAGACTTACTATCAATCTTTGGCAGATGAGTATGTGGCAAATAATTCTTACGATTACTGCAAGATAACCCTGCCTTATTACTATGATTTTCCTATTATGCTTGGCGTAAACTACGACTTAAAACTCGCAAAGCAATTCTCAATCTTTGCACAAGCAGGAGCAGGGCTAAATATCAGCAAAGCAACAAACCAAACCCTTACTTACACAATAGGAGGAGAGACCTCAAAAGAAACAATCACCAACTCGATAAAAGCAGGCACTGCTTACCAAGTAGGATTAGGCGTAAAACTTTTCAAAACCCTTACCTTGGGAGCAAATTACTATCACTTCAACTACCCAAAAACAAACAAACTAATATTCAAACTTGGATTTGATTTTTAAAACAAAGAAATAGATGAAGAAACTACTAAATACAATCATTTTAACGCTTATTGGCACATTTGTTTTCTCGCAAAACATTAGTGTAACTGAGTTTCGCCGTTGGGAAAACGACCTTACGGCACGCACAGAAGGCGTTAGAGATATGAATGGCGAGCTTTGTGCTTTGATAATAGTCAATACGCCCGTTCAAGGCTTTGAGTTTGGTGGTTGCAACATAGAAAAGACCGAGCAAAAGACCGGATCGATTTGGGTATTCGTTTCTCCGGGCGTTAAATTCATCACTTTAATGCACCGAGACTATGGAACACTGAAAAATTATCCCTTTCCGCAAAGCATAAAGAGCGGAACGACATACGAAATGGTGCTAAAAACTGCAAAAATCACGCAAATAGTTGAAGAAGTCCTTACCGAGCAGTATTTAATCATTAAGAGCAACACCGAAAACGCCAATATCTTTATAAATAACGAGTTTGAGGGGGCAAGTCCCGTGCGAAAATATCTTCCAATAGCCAAAGAACACACCTATCGTGTTGAAGCACCTTTCTATCACACCGAAAGCGGAAGCGTAAAGCTTAACTCCGAAGACAAAACCACGCTTCAAATAGATTTAAAGCCTGCTTTCGGTTATTTAAAAGTGAACACAACGCCCGAAAATGGAGCAAAAATCTCTATAAACGGCGAGTTTCAAGAGGGAAGCACCCCTTTGACGAGCAAAAAACTCAAAAGCGGGGTTTATAGCGTGCAAGCCTTAAAACCAATGTACAAATCCGCACCGGTAGAAGTGCATGTACACGACGGAAAGACTACCGAGGTAAACATAAACCTTATTCCGACCTTTGCACAAGCCGAAATCACGTGTCAAGACCAAGATGCAGAAATTTATATTGACGGAGAAAAGAAAGCAAACGGCAGTTTCAAAGGACAATTAGACGAGGGGACGCATCAATTAGAGGTTAGAAAACAATCGCACCGCACCTTAAAGAAAACAATCAACGTCCTAAGCGGTCAAACCCTTAGAGAAAACATCGAAAAACTGCAAGCCATTAACGGAAAACTCAACCTTGACAGCAATCCCTTTGAGGCTGAAATCTATATTGACGCAAAACACTACGGTCAAACGCCTATGCAAATTCCAAATCTGCTGATTGGCGAGCATAATCTACAACTTAAAAAAGAGGGCTTCAAAGATTTCTCAACCAAAATCAAGATTGAAGAAAACAAAACAGCACAATACACCTTCACACTCCAAGAAAAACCAAAATTTACCGAATATAAACTCCTTAAAAACTTAATTGGACATTCTGGTTATGTCTATTCCGTAGCATATAGTCCCGATGGCACAAAAATTATCAGCGGTTCAGTTGATAATACCGTTAAGATATGGGATGCAAACACAGGAGAGTGTCTTAAAACCTTGAAGGGACATTCAGAATATGTCTATTCCGTAGCATTTAGTCCTGATGGCAGAAGAATTGTCAGCGGTTCAAATGATAAAACCATTAAGATATGGGACGCAAACACAGGAGAATGCCTTAAAACCTTGAAGGGACATAAAAATTTTGTCCTTTCCGTAGCATTTAGTCCCGATGGTACAAAAATTGTCAGCGGTTCAAGGGATAATACCATTAAAATATGGAATGCAAACACAGGACAATGCCTTAAAACATTGAAAGGGCATTCATCTTGGGTTAATTCCGTAGCATATAGTCCCGATGGCACAAGAATAGTCAGCGGTTCAGTTGATGATAACGTTAAGATATGGGATGCAAACACAAGAAAATGCCTTAAAACCTTGAAAGGAACATCAAATTGGACTAATTCCGTAGTATATAGTCAAGACGGCACAAAAATAATCAGCGGTTCAGGTGATAGTAACGTTAATATATGGGATGCAAACACTGGAGAATGCCTTAAAACCTTGGAGGGACATTCAGAATATGTCTATTCCTTAGCATATAGTCCCGATGGCACAAAAATTGTCAGCGGTTCAAGGGATAATACCATTAAGATATGGGATTTAAACACAGGAGAATGTCTTCAAACCTTGGAGGAACATTCAGCCGATGTTCTTTCCGTAGCGTTTAGTCTCGATGGCAGTCGCATTGTTAGTGGTTCAGCGGATGGAACCGTTAGGATTTGGGGAGAGGAATAGGAAGTTAATTTTTAAAAACAAAGAAATAGATGAAGAAACTATTTAGTACAATTATTTTAACGCTTATTGGCACATTTGTTTTCTCGCAATCGATAAGTGTAACAAGTTTTCGTTGTCTTGAAGAGGACTTGAACGCACGTACTTCAAAGGTTAAGGATATGAATGGAGAGCTTTGTGCGTTGTTAATCCTTAATACGATAGAAAAAGGGTTTGAATTTAGTGTTGCAAACATTGAAAA
>JAZOOY010000067.1:0-3485 GCA_045655325.1 Clostridia bacterium | reverse complement strand
CCAAGATATACCACATTTCTGTTTTGCCGTATTCCCCCTCGTTTTTAAGGGCGTATTCATCGTCAGGGTGAACCTGAATAGAGAGATTATCCTTGGCGTCAATGAACTTTATAAGGATTGGGAAATAGCTGAACTTTTCAGCGTTCTTTCCTAAAACTTCCTTGCCCATTGCTTCAATATATTCAGAAAGTTTCTTACCCTTATGCTCCCCTGTTACAACTGTGCTTTCTCCGTCCTTATGAGTGGAAAGTTCCCAGCTTTCAGCAATCTTCTCAAAATCGCAGTCCTTTCCGAATTCTGTTCTTAATTTTGTACCGCCCCAAAGATAATCCTTAAAGGCAGGTGATAATTTTACAAGTGATAAATTTGACATAACCATTCTCCTTTATTTTAAAATAAGTGTTGAGTTTCAAGTCCCAACACTTATTTATGATGTTCAAAGTTCTTTTATACTGATAGTTTCTTAACAAGACCCATTAGCTCAATAGGAAGTTCTTTCTTCATTGCAAGGCCTTCTTCAATATCTCTGTCAATAATCTTTCCGTTTTCAACACATACAACTCTGTTTTCTTTACCTTCAAGCAGTAAATCAACGGCTTTTGCACCCATTCTTGATGCCATTACACGGTCCATAACGTTTGGTGAACCGCCACGCTGAACGTGACCAAGAATTGTTGCACGAGATTCCATTCCTGTTGCTTCTTCAATTCTCTTTGCGATTTCAGTAGATCCGCCGATACCTTCTGCAACGATTACGATGCAGTGCTTCTTGCCACGTGCAAGACCCTTTTTAATAACGTTTATAACGTCTCTTTCAAAGTCATATTCAAACTCAGGTACCAAAACAACTTCAGCACCGCAAGCAATGGCTGATTCAACTGCAATATAGCCCGCATTTCTTCCCATTACTTCGATAACAGAACATCTGTCGTGGCTTGATGATGTATCACGAAGCTTGTCAATTGCTTCAATAACTGTATTAAGACAAGTATTGTAACCAATTGTATATTCGGTACAAGATATATCGTTATCAATTGTTCCAGGAATTGCAATTGTTGAAAGACCGTGACGACAAAGCTGACGAGCACCCATAAATGAACCGTCACCGCCTACTACTACAAGACCGTCAAGACCGAATTTCTTTGCAACCTCAACAGCGCCTTTCTGAACTTCTTCCTGCTTGAACTCTACACATCTTGCTGTCTGCAAAATTGTACCGCCCTTTTGAAGAATTTCGCCAACTGATCTTGCTTCCAACTTAACGATATCGCCGTTAACAAGACCATTATATCCCTTATTTACGCCATAAACTTCAAGTCCGTTAAATATACCACATCTTACAACTGCACGGATTACCGCGTTCATTCCAGGTGCGTCACCGCCACTGGTTAATACTCCGATTTTCTTTACATTCTCTGCCATTTTGGTATCCCTTCCTTATATCTCAGTATCTATGATTATGTTGTGTGCCTCCTGCATTTCTTCTGCCGGTACCAACACTTCAAAAAAGTCATCAACCTTTTTTACACAAACCATAATATTATTATCTTTAAGCTTCTGTGCAAGAAGTTTTACGCTCTCCTCGACTTTGGCCATATAAACAACTGTCCACATATCTTATTCTCCGGATTTTACAGTGCCGTGCTTTGTTTGAATCTCCGCCTTGCCGTTCACTTTAATTGCCGAAGTTGTCTGCGTAAACTGCGCAATATAAACTTCGCCTTTCTGAAGCTTTTCGGTATGGTGGAATCTTGTGCTTGAGCCACGGGTCAGACCCATAATATTGACTCCGTCTTCCAAAGCCTTAACCACAATATAATCGTTTAAAATCATATCTTGTTCCATTTGTATCCGTCCCTTTCTGAAACGTATTCCTTACGTTTCTTTAAATAGTGGATGCTACTAGCTTATTATTTTACCCTATTTTGGTAAAAATTTCAATAGATTTTTGCAAAATTCAGCCCATTTTCACATTATTTTTGCCAAATACAGCTTCAAGTTTTGAAAAAACATCGCTACTTTCATCAACTCTTAAGTGTTCAGGTGCAAAAAAGCGTTTCTTTGTATCGGCACAGAAGAAACAAACAGCGGTTTTTCCAGGATGATTTTCCATAATGCGAGTTGCCATTTTTACAACTTCTTGATCCCACGTTCCCATTTTCACATAAAGCACTTTTTCTTCTTTTGCAGGCAGGGTTGTTGCAGGCTTTTCTTCTGTAGTTTTTGCCACGCCTGCTTCTTTTATTCCGTCTAATAGAACTACCTTCTCTGCTAAAAGTTTAGGTTCTTCGTCTTCCCTTATGCTTATTCTTCCCTCAATCAAAACCGCTTCTTCCTCACGAAGCATACTGTTATACTGGGTAAGCACTTTTGGGAAAACTATTACTTCTATTCCGCCAAATAAGTCTTCTATTCTGACAAATGCCATTTGGGTATTGTTTTTCGTAGTTTTATTTTTTCTTGCAGTTATAATACCGCAAATCTTTACGTTCTGTCCGTCAGAAAGTCCGCCCTCAACTGTTTTGAAGTTTCCGTCCTCGTCACGTTCAATAGACGCCATAACTGTGCGGATATTCACCCGTGTCAGTTTTTCGCAGATTTCTTTATATTCTTCCATTGGATGACCTGAGAAGTAAATTCCTGTGGTTTCCTTTTCAAAGCTCAATAGTTCTTTTTTAGAAAACTCTGCAACGTTTGGAAGGTCGATTTCGCTTGCGTCATCGCCATCGTCACCAAACAGTGTCATCTGCCCTGCAACGTTGAACTTTTTAGCTGATGCTTCGCTTTCAATAACGCTTTCAAAAACGTTCATAAGCTGTGAGCGTTTTGCACCCAATGAATCAAATGCACCGCACTTAATAAGACCTTCAACGGCACGTTTATTCATTTCTCTGTCTGTCATACGGTGAATAAAGTCGTTAAAGCTCTTAAAGCTACCGGCACGCTCTCTCTCCATCACAATTTCGTGAACAAAACTCCTGCCCACGTTTTTAACTGCAGTAAGACCGAATCTTATGTTATTTCCCTCAACGGTAAAGCTGTCATAGCTTTTGTTAATATCCGGCGGAAGCTTGTCGATATCCATTGTTCTGCAGTTTACAAGATATTCGTTTATCTTATCCAAATCATCAATGCTTGAAACCAAAGACGCCATATATTCAACAGGATAGAATGTCTTTAGGTAAGCAGTCTGATAAGTAATAAAGGCATAGGCTGCGGCGTGTGACTTGTTAAAAGCGTAGTTTGCAAATTCGTTGATTTCATCAAAGATATCAATTGCAATTTTTTCGTCTATACCACGGTTCACACAGCCGTCAATTACTTGATTGCCTGCATCGTCTTTTTTGCCGTAAATAAAGTTTCGGCGTTCAATTTCCATCTGGTCAGCCTTTTTCTTGGAAATTACACGTCGAAGAACGTCGGCACTTCCCAATGAATAGCCAGCCATTGCACGCACAATTTCAAGCACCTGCTCTTGATAAACG
>JAZOOY010000066.1:0-44658 GCA_045655325.1 Clostridia bacterium | reverse complement strand
GTTATAGAACTCATAGAATTCCATTGGCGGGTCACCGATATTATCAACCTTGTTTACTGCAAGGACAATTCTCTTCTTTGCTTTTTGAAGCATTGATGCAACGTCAAGGTCGTTGGCGGTTACGCCATCGGCAACATTAGTCATCAAAACAACAACGTCTGCCATGTCAATGGCAAGCTCTGCCTGACGACGCATCTGTTTTAGGATTTCGTCCTTTGATTGAGGCTCAATACCGCCTGTATCAATTAGGGTAAATGCCTTATCAAGCCAGGTACAGTCAGCATAAATTCTGTCACGGGTAACACCAGGTGTGTCCTCTACGATACTTATGCGCTGACCTGAAATTTTATTAAATAGTGTGGACTTTCCAACGTTAGGGCGTCCTACAATAGCAACAACAGGTTTCATTTTCTTCTCCTTTTAAAATTCAAGTTCTATTCCAAGAACCTTTTCGCAAAATGTGTATCCGTCATTTATAACGGGAGCAATCTCAATTTTAAGCTTCTTTGAAAGCTCTGGAAGTGTTATATCGTCAAGGAAAATATCCTCACCGTCACGTAGCATTGAACAAGGAATCAAAAGCTGGTCAAATTCGGACATATCAGGAAGTGCTTTTATAAGGTCAGAGCCTGTTAAAAGCCCCGAAACATTAACTCCACCGCCAAAAAATTCGTTTTTAACAGGGAAAACTGTTACTGAAAGGCCTTGGCATTTTGCCATAAGCCTATCCACCAAGGACTGTATAAAGTCATAAGCAATTTCTCCTGTGGCGATGGCAATATTCCTTTTGAACTTCTTGTCTGGAATAAGTTCCAAAGCTGAGCAGAATTCTTCTTCCATTGAAGATATAAGACCAACGCCGTTTTCAATCTGCGGAAAACCGTCATATTCTTCTGCTTTTGGAAGCGGAAGTTTTGCGTTTATATAAAATTCATCGGCAAGATAAACAAGGTTTATGCCGAACTCTTCCTTGAATTCTTTCTGGAAGTCCTCCACCTGACGGATAGTGTCAAGGGACATTCTCGCATCAAACGGTGTCAGCTCACAAAGTCCTTCACGGTATCTGGTAAGTCCAACAGGAACTACCGAACAGCTTGCAACATAAGGATAAAGGTCTGCCATATCACATAGGGTTCGTGAAAGCTCGTCCTTGTCGTTATACCCTGGGCATAGGACAATCTGGCAGTTCATATATATATTATTCGCCGCAAACTTTTTCATTATGTCATAAATTTTGGAAGCATTTGGGTTTTTCAGCATAGTAACACGAAGTTCTGGGTTTGTGGTATGCACCGAAATGTTGACAGGTGAAATTCGCATTTCTATCATCTTGTCAATTTCTTCGTCGGTAAGGTTTGTTAAGGTGACATAGTTTCCTTGCAGGAAGGAAAGACGTGTGTCATCATCCTTAAAATAAACCGTTTCACGCATACCCTTTGGAAGCTGATCAATGAAACAGAAAATGCACTTGTTTTTACAGGATTGTGGCTTGTCAATAAGTCCCTCGCGGAACTCAATTCCCAAATCCTCATAGTCGCTTTCTATTGTGATTATTTCGATTGAACCGTCGGCTTTTTCAACTTCCAATTCGACTTCTGCTTCTGATACTAAAAATTTGTATTCCAGTATATCGGAAAAAGAGTGTGAGTTTATGGATAAAAGCTTATCACCCGGCATAATCCCTGCTTCTTCTGCTAAAGAGCCTGGATCAACGTATGAAATTGTTCTGTCTTCCTGGTGCATAAAAACCCTCCTCTTTTCTTGTTCAAATGTAAAAATTTACATACAAAACCATTATACCAAAAAATAAGCCATTTGTCAAAGAGAACATCTTGAAAAAAGGATATTTTAGTGTTATACTGAAATAATAGAGAATATATGGGAGAGAATTTATGTTTGAAAAGGGAATTTACAAGCATTTTAAAGGCAATAAATACGAACTTATAGATGTGGCAAAACACAGCGAAACACTGGAAGAAATGGTGGTTTATAGGGCACTCTACGGTGACGGCGGTGTTTGGGTAAGACCGCTATCTATGTGGGACGAAGAAGTGGAGCTTAACGGCAAAAAAGTAAAAAGATTTACATATTTAGGCAGGGAGGATAGGAAATGAAAGCGTGGTCACATTTTAAAACAATAACACGTCATCGTCACGAAGTTATTAGAAACTGCAAAAAGGCAGGGATTTTGTGGCAAGGGCTTTTCCACGATCTGTCAAAGTATTCACCACGTGAATTTATTGTTGGTGCAAAATTTTATCAGGGTACAAAAAGTCCTAATGATATGGAACGACGTGTCAACGGCTATTCTTCTGCCTGGATGCATCATAAGGGAAGAAACAAACACCACTTTGAGTACTGGACCGATTATAGTCCTGAAACAAGAAAGTACGGACCTGTAAAAATGCCACTTCGTCACGTAAAGGAAATGTTTTGTGACAGAGTTGCAGCGAGTAAGATTTATCAGGGCGAAAACTATAAACAATCTCACCCGTACGAATACTTTGATATGGGTAGAAGTAACAGACTTATTCACGAAGAAACGTCCCAGCTTTTAGAAAAGCTACTTTTAATGCTTCGTGATGAGGGAGAAGAAGCAACATTTTCATACATAAGAAAGCTTAAAGAATACTAATAGGAGAAGAAATGGAAAAGGGAGAAGCACAATTTAAAAGAATGACCGAAGAAAGCGTTGAAAAACTTATTACCAAGCTTTCTGTGCCAACGGTGATAGCCATGTTGGTAACTTCGGTTTATAATATGGCAGATGCCTACTTTGTTTCACAAATCGGCACAAGTGCATCGGGTGCTGTTGGTGTTGTGTTTTCGCTGATGGCGATAATTCAGGCCTTTGGATTTGCCCTTGGTATGGGTTCAGGAAGTATGATTTCAAGGCTTATGGGTGAGCAAAAAACCGACGAGGCGTCAAAAATTGCATCAACGGCTTTGTTTTTCGGGATTAGCATTGGCGTTATTCTGACAGTTGGGTGTTCGGTTTGGATATCTGACCTGATGCTGTTTTTTGGGTCAACCGAAACCATTTTGCCACACGCCATAGACTACGGAAAGTATATAATTTACGGTGCACCTGTAATGATTGGCTCATTTATAATGAACAATATTTTAAGGTCACAGGGAAAACCGAAGTATGCAATGTTTGGTATTGGCGCCGGCGGGATTTTGAATGTTATACTGGACCCGATTTTTATTTTCAACTTCAATATGGGGATAAAAGGAGCGGCGGTTGCAACCTTGGTGAGCCAATGCATAAGTTTTGTGGTTTTGGCATCATTTTTTGTTTTTGGAAAAAGCGAAACAAAAATTTCCATAAAGCGAATATCCTTTAGTGTGTACGATTACTATATGATTTTCAAAACCGGCTTGCCATCTTTATCAAGGCAGAGTCTTGCCAGTATCGCCACAACGGTTCTAAACCGAGAAGCACGAATTTACGGCGATGCGGCGGTTGCGGCAATGAGCATATCCGGCAAGATATTTATGATTATCTTCGCAATCTTAATCGGTGTGGGACAAGGCTTTCAACCGGTTTGCGGATTCAACTATGGTGCGAAAAAGTACGACAGAGTACGCCGTGCGGTAAAGTTCCTTTTGGTGTTTGGCTTTGCCATAATGACAGTGCTTGCAATTCCTGTTTTTATATGGCCGGAATGGTTTATGTCACACTTCACCATAAACGACCAAAAGGTTATAGAAATCGGCAGGGTTGCACTTCGTGCACAAAGCCTTGTTCTTCCGATAATTCCAATCAGTACTGTTGCCAATATGACCTATCAGACTGTGGGAAAATCCTGGACAGCGACTTTGCTGTCTGCTTTAAGGCAAGGAGTATTCTTTATTCCTGCGGTTTTGGTTATGTCGCACTATATGGGTCTTTTGGGACTAGAGTGGGCACAGGCTGTAGCAGATATTTTAGCATCTGCATTTTGTCTGCCGTTTTTGATAAAATTTTTAAAAGAAATAAAAAAAGAAAGCTGAACGAAATTCGTTCAGCTTTTTTGTTATATCTTTTCAAGTTTTGCAAATGCTGCCATAAGCCTTTTTGTTTCACCCGAGTCAAAGGCAATTTCAACCATTGCATCCTTTTCAAACTTCTGAATTGCGGTAATTGTTCCGTCACCAAACTTCTTGTGGCGAACACGGTCACCCATATCAAAATCAATGTTACCTGTGGCCTGTGATGTGGCTTTTGTAATGGTACTAAACACATTGGTTGTTGCTTTCTTTGTAAGAATCGGGATTTTAGTAACAGAAGATGTGAAGCTGTCGGCTACTGTCATTCCGTCTTCTACAAGGTATTCCTTTGGAATTTCGCCCAAGAATCGTGATGTTATCTGATGTGTTGTCTGACCATACAAGGTTCTGTCCTTTGCACCTGTTATATAAAGTTGCTTTTTGGCGCGGGTAATTGCAACGTAGCAAAGGCGTCGTTCTTCTTCCAAATCCTCCATCTTTTCCATAGACCTTGCAGATGGGAAAAGTCCCTCTTCCATACCTGTTAAAAATACTGTCGGGAACTCAAGACCTTTGGCGGAGTGGATGGTCATCAAAACTACCAAATCGTCGGTTTCGTCATATCCGTCAAGGTCAGATATAAGTGCCGCACTTTCCAAAAATCCTGCAAGAGTTGGGTTTTCTTCCGTTTTTTCGTATTCTGAAACCGCTGACAAAAATTCGCCAAGGTTTTCAAGTCTTGTCTTTGATTCCACGCTGTTTTCAGCTACAAGCATAGCAGAATAGCCTGTGTCCGCAATAACTCTTTCAACGAACTCAACAAGTGGCATTGTATTAGATGCCTTCTTTAAGGAAAGAATAAGTTCAGAGAACTCCACAAGCTTTATAGCGGAGCGGGATAGTGACGGATAATCGTTTGCATTTTTCACCACTTCAAAGGAAGAAATACCAAAATCAAGGGCAATTTCATAAATCTTATCAAGGGTAGTTTTACCGATGCTACGCTTTGGCTCGTTTATGATTCTTCCCAGGCTGACATCGTCATTCTGGTTTAGGATAAGTCGCAAATATGCGATAATATCCTTAATTTCCTTGCGGTCATAGAACCTTAAACCGCCAACAACCTTATATGGAATGGCATTTCGCAGTAGCAAATCTTCTATCACACGTGACTGTGCATTGGTACGGTACAAAATGGCAATATCGGAAAGGGATACGCCATTTGATTTTTGCTTTTCGATTTCGTTTGCGATATAAAGCGCTTCGTCGCGCTCATTATAGCCGATATGAAGTTTAATCTTGTCGCCAACTTCATTTTCTGTCCAGAGCGACTTGTCCTTTCGGGCATGGTTATTGTGAATAACCGCATTTGCGGCGTCAAGGATAGTTGACGTGGAACGGTAATTCTGCTCAAGTTTTATAACGCAGGTATCAGAAAAAGTATCTTCAAAATTCAAAATATTCTGAATGTTTGCGCCACGGAACTTGTAAATACTCTGGTCGTCATCACCAACAACACAGATGTTCTCGTGCTTTGCCGCAAGCATACTGATTAGCATATACTGGGCATTGTTGGTGTCCTGATACTCATCGACCATTATGTATTTAAAACGATCCTGATACTTCTCCAGAACATCAGGGTTATCCGCTAAAATTTTCACCGCAAAAACCAAAATATCGTCAAAATCAACGGCGTTATTGGATTTTAGCTTTTTCTGGTAAAGCTCGTAAATGTCACAGATTCGGCTCATTCTGAAATCATTTCCGTTTACAAGACGAAATGTTTCAGGGTCCTGCAGGTCATCCTTGGCGTTTGAGATAACCGACGCAACCAGCTTGTACGGATAGTTCTTTTCGTCAATGTCAAGGTCTTTGTAGCAGTCTTTTAAAACTGTCTTGGTGTCCGACGTATCATAAATTACAAAATCATTTGAAAAGCCCAAAAGGGATATATGGCTCCTTAATATTCTTACACAAGCCGAATGGAATGTGCAAAGCCACATATCACGTGAAAGGTCGCCGATAACACGGCTGACACGCTCTTTCATTTCGTTTGCCGCCTTATTTGTAAATGTGATTGCCATAATGTTGTATGGGCGGATATTTTTGCTTTCTATTATATGAGCAATACGGTTTACCAAAACTGTGGTCTTGCCAGATCCTGCACCTGCTAAGATTAAAACAGGACCTTCAGTTTGCAAAACCGCTTTTTGTTGCATATCGTTCAAGGTACTTAAATCAATCATATTTCCTCCGAAAACCGCTTTTTGGCGGTACAATTAACGTAACCACTTAAGTATATCACAACCTAAAAGAAAAAGCTATAATTTTTTCAAACTTCCGCCAAATTTGCATTATCTTTTAGAGTATCGAAACTCCGGTTGCGGTTAACTTAATAAAGTAATTTCGGTTATGGAGCGGAGGTGATTGAGCTGATAAAAAAATTCAAAAAAATATTTAAAAAATCAATTGTAGTATTACCTGTTTTATTGTTTTTAACCGCATATCAGGGCATTCCCCGAAAGGTTACTTTAGTTGAAGGCGAAAGCCTTGATTTAAATTTTGGCGTTAAAGCCACGGTAAACACCGAAAAAGCAGACAGGTATTCTGTGGATGCAAAGCTGTTTAACGTCATCCCGATAAAGTCGGTAGACGTGTCGGTTGTGCCGAAAAAGTACCTTATTCCGTCAGGAGAAGCTATTGGAGTGAAGCTTTATACGGACGGGGTTTTGGTGGTTGGAATAAGCGATGTTACGGACAATTGCGGGAATATATTCCAGCCTGCAAGGGATGCGGGGATAGAAATAGGCGACAGGATTTTAGCGGTAAACGGAAAAAAGGTGGAAAATATTGACGATTTTGCCGATAAAATAAATGAAGCAGGAGAAAAAGCAACTATTGAAATCGCAAGGGATGACCAGAAATTTTCTGTGGAACTTTTGCCCGCTTATTCCAAAGACGGTGGCTATAAAATTGGTCTTTGGGTAAGGGACTCAACGGCAGGGATAGGAACGCTGACATTCTATAATCCTGAAGATGGCACCTTTGGAGCTCTGGGGCACGGTATATGTGACAGCGATACAAAAGGGCTTATGACGGTTAAGCGTGGAAGCATAAACGCCTGCAAAATACGAAGCGTGATTAAAGGTGAGCGTGGCGTTGCAGGAGAGCTTTCCGGCGATTTTTTCGGCATTGAAATCGGGAGTATATCAAAAAATACCCACGAAGGAATCGGTGGCATGGCAAATTCAGTTCCGCAAAATGAACCAATGATGATTGCATCAAGATTTGAAGTGAAAAAAGGAAGCGCAGAGATTTTGTGTGATGTTGACGGTGCAGGGCCCAGACGCTATAAAATCGAAATTACAAGAATCCAGAAAGGCGGAGACGGAAAGAACCTTGTCTTAAAGGTGACAGACCACAGGCTTATCAGCAAAACTGGCGGAATTGTGCAGGGAATGAGCGGTTCGCCAATTCTTCAAAACGGCAAGATTGTGGGCGCTGTAACACACGTTTTTGTAAATGACCCCACAAAAGGTTACGGCATATTTATAGAAAATATGTTGGCAGAGGAATAAACGACTTTAAGGGATGATTTTTCATCCCTTTTGTCACTATATTTAATTGTTTACAACTTGAAAACTATATGATATAATATAAGAAGATATATAGTTTAAGAAAGGTGTGTAGAATTATGTTAAAAAAGTTTAAGGCAATGCTCTTGATGTTAGCTTTAATTCCTGCAATAGCAGTGAGTGTACATGCAAGTGGTTTGGATAATGAATTACAAGCCGAAACGTATCATACTTCTTTGCTCCACGAAGGGGATTTCCCTGAAAAGAAAACATTCTCTCGCAATTTATTAAAAGAGGGAGATATAATAAAAGATGCCTTATTCTTAAAAGATGAATCTTTGGAGATTGCCACAGACATATCTGTTGAGGAATTGGTTGATTTATATGAAACTGTTATAAATTCTGAGCCAGAGCTTTATTATGTGGAAAGTGATGTGAAAATATCTGCAGATGGGGAAAAATACATCATCTATCCGCAGTATGAAGAGGAAATATCGCTATTTTCATTCGATAGTGGCGATGCATTTCAGGAAGAGGTTGAAAGAATCTTAGCAACAGTTACAGATGATATGACAGATATAGAAAAGGCCATGGCTGTTCATGACTATATGGCACGTTTCTATGAATATGACTACACTCTGCAAAAGTCCGACATTAAAGACATCTTTTTGGATAAACAGGGTGTTTGCCAGGCGTATTCAGACGCATATACATACATTATGCAGAAAAAGCTTGGAATTGATTGCTACACATTGTCAAGCCCTGACCTTTATCATGCGTGGAATGTAATCAAGATAGACGGAGAGTGGTACCACGTAGATATTACATGGGATGACCCAAAGTTTAACGGAAAGGATTACTTTGGTGCAACAAGACATGCGAATTTCTTGGTAAGCAGTGATACCATAAGGGACTCCGAACACGACCATAATTCTTATGACTGGGAAGTTAGCGCTTATTCTGTTTGGAAATATGGTTTTGATGCTCCAAGCAAGATAGACGAACCAACAAGCAAAAGATTTGATGATTATATCTGGTCCAAAACAGGATTTTCGCCTTTTATTTACCATAACGGAACCTGGTATTACATATTTGAGGGTGAATTGTATAAGTATGATTTCAAAACCAATAAATCTGAATTGGTAAAGAAACTGCAACGCGGTACGATTTATGACACATTTGATATATATGAAAATACTGTTATATACAAATATTACTGGGAATACGGTGTTAAAATGTTCCCGTTGAATGGATCAGGAAGCAGGGAATTAAAACAGCTTGATGATGCTTATTCTTTCCGTACAAATGGCGATAAGCTTGAGTATGTGGAATATGACCTGTTCAACTTCCCGAAATTTTATGAATTGGATTTGTCTGATATGATATTTGCGGTGCCAATGCCAGAAGTATCTGTGCAAGATGGTAAGGATACTACCATGACATTGTCCGACAACATTGGTAAGGTAAAATACTATTACACAACTGACGGAACAGAACCTACCAAAAGATCAAGCTCCGGAACAAAAATCAAGGTAAGCAAAAAAGGAAAGCATACGGTTAAGATATTAGCCACAAAAGATGGTTATAATGACGCCTCATATTCCTTCTATATAAAGGATGGAAAACTGGTAACAGAGGAAGATGAGGACACTGACGACAAGCCTGTAAATATAACAAGCGCACCGGTTAGCGGAAACGGAACTGCCATAACATCCAAGAATATTTCAACTGTAACATCTGTTAAGTTTAATATTGGAAAGGCGAGCAAAGAACCACAGAAAACAACCATTATGGTAGGTTTTTATGATGCAAGCGGAAAAATGCTTGGTATCGGCAAAAAGGAAGTCACCTTGACCGAGGATATAACACCTGTTGAAGTGCCGGTAAACGACGACCTTTCAGGAACTTCGGAATTTGATGTATTCGTCTGGGGTGAAATGAACGCTTTAAATCCACTAGCTAAGCGCGAAACTTTCTTTGTTAAATAAAAAAAGGACTTGTATGCAAAAGGCATACAAGTCTTTTTAATTTATTACGGTCTTTTAATAAAAACGTTAAGAATAAGAGCCACAAGGGTTAGAGCCAAAAGCATCACAAATGTGGCGTTATAACCGCCTGTTATTTCCAGAACCTTACTGGAAATGGTGGCAATAAGTGAACCGCCCATAACTGTGAAAGTCATAAGAGCCATATTGGATGAAAAATGCTTCATACCAAAGAATGATGATGTGAATGCCGCAGTAATTGTCGGGCAAGCACCGTAAGACATACCTGTTAAGCAAAGTCCTATAATGCATAGCGGAAGTGAGCCGATTGATACGGCAAGAAGTGTAACCGCTGCTGCGAAAATGGTCAGAATATTTGCACAAATCATTGTCTTTCGGCGGCCGATTGTGTCAAAAACTGCGCCTGTAATAATACGTCCAACACCGTTACATACAGACAGCACACCAACCAGCGAAACTGCAAGGTTTTCAGGTGCATTTACTGATAGCGCCAAATCCTTGGCAAAGCTGATAACAGAGCTACCAACTGCTGCTAAAAATGAAATGCAGATAAATGCCATCCAGAAAGATGGGCGACAAAGCATCTGACCTGATGTATAGTCCTTTTTCTCAAAATTTTCGTTACTGCTTGCTTTTGCAGGTTTAGGTTCAGGAAGAACTGTTTCTGCCGTCGGATTTTTAAGAATAACACCTGCCAAGATTACCACCAAACAGATTGCAATTCCCAAAATCATATATGTTGTGCGCCAACCAAGTGTACTTTTAAAAAGACTGTCTGCCACATTTCCAAGAACCAATGCAGATGCGCCAAAGCCCATCATCAGGCATCCTGAACATAGTCCCTTTTTATCAGGGAACCAGGCACTTACGGTTGCGATAACTACGTTATATGCAATACCAATGCCAAGCCCTGCCAAAACACCATAGGTTATGTATAGTATTAAAACGGAAGTCCCTTGTAGCATTGCGGTAAGAATAAATCCTAATGCGGAAAGAACGCCTGAAACCACCAAAGCAATCAAGTGACCTGCTTTTTTTGATATTTTAGCTCCCAATAAACCGCCGATGCAGAAAAAGCTCATTGCCAAGGTAAAGTTTAGGGCAAGGTTAGATGCACTCCAACCAAACTCTTGAGCCAGCGGTGATTTTAAAATAGACCAGGCATATAAAATACCTGCAAACAGCATAGCAATAACGCCCACTGTCATGTATACCCAACGCACAGATAGATTTTTGTTCTTATTCATTTGTAACACTCCCAACGTGTAAAATTCAAGATGCAGTTATTGTAACACATTTTGCTGAAAAAGTCTAGTTGTTAAAGAAAAACTTACCCACGAAAATGGGTAAGCTCTTCTTTTTTTACTGCGCCAAAGAGGATAAGTGACAGAATATATGCCAAAAATCCCATTAGCATTGCTAAGAAAAATCCAATGTACACATTTTTTAAGATGTGGGTCATTGGCGCAAGAACAAGATATGCAACAAACAACATTATTGCCGTTGCAAAAAAGACTTTACCGAAGTCCTTTAAGGATACAGGCAGTATACCAAAATCCTTTTTAATTCTGCCTACATTTAATATAAAGTAAATAACATTGGCTAAAAATGTTGCAATAATTGCACCCAGGATGTTCAATTGCGGTATGGGTATAAGTACAAATGACAGGGCAATTTTGATAAGGTTACAGGATGTTATGTACTTAAAAGGCGTCATAATGTTTCCAGATGCGTGAAGTACTGCGCAGTAAAACTGCGACAAAGTAGAGAACACAAGTATTGGTGCCATAACAGAAAGCATCAGGTATGATGCAGTGTTTTTAAATAGTATGTAGAGAATCTCTTTTGAAAAAAGCGCCAGAACACCGCTTGCGGGAAGGGATATCAGAAGAATGGTTTTGGCGGCATATGACACGGTTTTGGTAAGGCGTGTATAGTTTTTGGACACGATACCGCCTGATACCACAGGAAGTATTGCAAAGCCGAAGGATGCCAATATCCCTGACGGCAGGTTGAAAACCGTAGCGGCATATCCCGAATACGCACCGTAAAGCCATCTTGCACCGTCGAGAGACAATTTTCCACCACCTGACAACGAGTTAAAAATATCGGTAAAGGGCGAATATGTGGCTATAAAGCTTTTTGCCGTACTTTCTGAAAAGGTGATGCTTGCAAGCTGTGAGCGGATAACCGACGCATCCAAAAGCCCCAAAAGTCCCGACACAAGTGCACAGGCGGTCATAGGAATAGCCATGCCAATCAGGTTTTTGGCGATTTTTCTTCGGGATGAACTGCGCTTTTGGTAGCGAACATTTTTCCTGTACGGAATGTATAAAAGGAATAAGATCAAGGTTGCAACCGCTTCACCGATAGTAACACCGAATATGGCGGCACTTGATGTGTATGCTGCAGGTAGTGCACAGAACCAGGACGCAAGAAGATACCCGAATATAAGCTTTATAAGAGCTTCTATAACCTGCGAAATAGCGGTAGGTGTCTGGCAGGCATAGCCTTGGTAACAACTTTTATAAACGCAGCCTATTGCCACAAAAAATATGGACGGCGCAATTGCCTTTATGGCAAAAACCGCCTTTGGGTCTTTCATTGAATAGGCAAAAAAGTTTGCACCAAAGAACATAATAAGGCTTGCTAAAAGCCCCAGCATTGACATTAAAAGAAAAGAAAACTTTATGGAAAAACGGATATTTCCGTATCGTTTTAATGCAAACTCGCCTGACACATATCGTGAAATGGCAAAAGGAAGCCCTGACGTTATAAGGGACAAAAGCATTATGTAAACGGAAAAGGCGGTCTGATAAATGGCCATACCTTGCTCACCAAGGATATATGTCAGCGGTATTTTCAGAACTGCACCAAGGATTTTTGAAACAGCATTTGCGGATATTAAAATAAGTGTACCCTTAATAAATGATTCTGATTTCATAGTTCCTCGCTTCTGCCTTATTTAAGCCATACAACCCGGTTTTTTCAGTACAAAACTGAATTTTAATTGTTTTTTTATATTGTTTTTGTTAAAATCAACAATTTTTGCCAAGGATTTTCAAGAAAAATGCTAAATTTTCACATAAAACCCTTGACAACTGTGGATGTTTATAATAGAATATTATTCAGTAGGGGAATGGATAATTCCCGAAATAAAAAAACAATCTTTTTAGGAGGATACATTTATGAACAAGACAGAATTAGTTGCAGCTGTTGCAGAAAAAGCAGCATTATCAAAGAAGGATGCTGAAAAGGCAGTTGCCGCAGTAGTTGATACAATTACAGCAGCTCTAGCAGATGGCGACAAGGTTCAGCTAGTTGGCTTTGGTACATTCGAAGTTAGAGAAAGAGCAGCAAGAACAGGTAAGAACCCAAGAACAGGCGCTGCTATCAAAATTGACGCTTCTAAGGTTCCTGCATTCAAGGCTGGACAGGCATTCAAGAACACAGTTAATAAATAATTGCGTATGATTCGAAGCTCCTCAAGTTCTTGGGGAGCTTCTTTTCGTTATATTCGGAGGAAATAAATGAGACTTGATAAGTATTTGAAAGTATCCAGACTTATAAAAAGAAGAACAGTTGCCAATGAGGCTTGCGATAGCCAGAGAATACAGGTGAACGGCAGAATTGTTAAGGCGTCTTACGATGTTAAGGTAGGCGACATAATCGAGATTAAGATGGGCGAAAAAGTGGTAAAAGCAGAAGTTTTGCAGGTTTTGGAACACGCCTTAAAGAACGATGCTGCCCTGATGTATAAAATATTGTAATATAAAGATGCATTCTCAATAAACTATATAGAGAGTGCATTTTTTGTGCAAAAATTTTAAAAAAGGGAGCTTTTTTTATGATTGAACAAAACGGAGAAAACCCAAAAATGAACCAGAAACTGATTCTGGAGGACAGATGCAGATTTTCGGTGGGACTTGTTGAGAATGTTGAGAACTTTTCTGAAGAAGAAATCCTTTTAAAGACGGCTTTGGGCGGACTTTTGGTAACAGGCAGGAATCTTAAAATGGAAGACCTTTCAATCGAAAACGGTAACATTCTGTTAACAGGCAGAGTGGACAGGATTGAGTTCTCCGAAATAAAAGAAAAACGTAGCTTTTTTAAGGATTTGTTCAGGTAATGGTAGTATCTTTAGAGTATGAGTTGGTAACCTTTTTAGCATCAATAATACTGGCTTTTTTGGTTGGGATTTTATATGACCTTTTCAGAGTAATAAGAGAGTACACAAAAAGGACACTTTTGTGGGACATTTTGCTGTGGGTTTTGGTGCTTATTCTGACCTTTATCGTATGGTTTTTTATTCAAAACGGTGAAGTCAGATGGTATATGATTTTAGGCTCGGTTTTGTCAGGGGTGATTTACCTTTTAACCTTGTCAAAATACGTGTATTTTCTGCTATACTTTTTAGTGGATAAAATCTGCCGTATTTTTCGCATAATTTTCAAAATTCTCTTGACACCGCTTGCTTTTTTATGTAAAATAATAGGTAGATATGTTAAAAAGGCAAAGTATGAATTTTCAAAGAAAGTTGAAGAGAAATATGATGAAAAAAAAGCCTAAAATTAAAATTAATTTTGCAACTCTATCCATACTTTTAGCAGCACTTATTTCTGTCGGAATGATAGTTAAAGGTGTTATGTATCAGCCGGCAATTTCTGCTCACGAAAAAAGAAAAACGGAAATTGAGGAAAGCATTGAATACGAAAAGCAGAGAATCAAGGAAATTGATGAGGTTACCGAGAAGGTCGGAACTGATGAATACACAGAAAAAGTTGCAAGAGAAAAGCTTGGTATGATTAAGTCAGACGAAATCGTATTCGTTGACATATCAGGTCAGAAATAAACGAAGGGAAAATAAAAGGATGTCATTGGAAAAAGGTAGCATAGTCGAAGGAAAGGTTACAGGCGTAATGCCATTTGGAGCATTTGTTTCTTTGCCTGACAACCAATCAGGGCTTGTGCACATTTCCGAAATCACCAAAGAATATGTGAAAGACATTAACGATCACATAAAAAAGGGTGATGAGGTAAAAGTTAAGGTTATTGACATTGATAAAAACGGAAAGATAAATCTTTCGATAAGACAGGCACAGGTTGAGGAAAAGAAAGCCAAGAAACAAGAAAAACCTGCCGGCCCTGTGCGCCCTGCGGATATTGACTGGTTTACAAAAAGCGACGAGGACTTATCTTTTGAGGACAAGCTGTCCCGCTTTAAAAAAGACGCAGATGAAAAGATGCTTGCGCTTAAGCGTTCAAACGAATCAAAGCGTTCAGGCGGATATCATAGAGGCGGCGGTACATATTGATTTTAAAGGGGGATTTTATCCCCCTTTTATGTATTTTTTAAGGAAAGGATTTTAAAAATGAGAGACCGACTAAACCTGACACTTTTAACAGATTTTTATGAGTTCACAATGTCTCACGGCTTCTTTGCCGAGGGTGTTGGGGACAGGATTGCATATTTTGATATGTTCTTTAGAACTGTTCCGTCAGACGGCGGTTTTGCCATTATGGCAGGCGTTGAACAGCTTATTGAATATCTTAAGAATCTTAACTTCACAAAGGAAGATATTGAATATTTAAGAAGCAAGAATCTGTTCTCTGAAGAATACCTTAAATACCTTGAGAACTTTGAGTTCAAGTGCGACGTATGGGCAATTCCTGAAGGAACACCAATATTCCCACAGGAACCAATCGTTGTGGTAAGAGGCCCTATCGCACAGGCACAGTTTATTGAAACAATGGTGCTTTTAACAATAAACCACCAGAGCCTTATCGCAACAAAAGCGGACAGAATTGTTCGTGCAGCAGATGGCCGACCTGTTATGGAATTTGGCTCAAGACGTGCCCAGGGTGCGGATGCTGCAATTTTAGGCGCAAGAGCCGCTTATATCGGCGGATGCGTTGGAACTGCCTGCGCTATGGCAGACAGAGAATACGGCGTTCCGGCACTTGGAACAATGGCACACAGCTGGGTGCAGATGTTTGACACAGAGTATGAGGCATTTAAAGCCTATGCGGCAAGATACCCTGATAATTGCACACTTTTGGTGGACACATATAATGTTTTAAAATCAGGTATCCCAAATGCAATCCGTGTATTTGACGAAGTTTTAAAACCACTTGGAAAACGTCCAAAGGGTGTACGAATTGACTCGGGTGACATAACCTATCTTTCTAAAAAGTGCCGAAAGATGCTTGATGATGCAGGATACCCTGATTGCGGAATCTGTGCATCAAACTCACTTGACGAATATATCATAAGAGACACACTTATGCAGGGTGCTAAAATTGACTCATTCGGCGTAGGTGAAAGACTTATTACTTCAAAAGAATCACCTGTTTTCGGCGGTGTTTATAAGCTTGTTGCCGTTGAAGATGAAGACGGAAATGTAACACCTAAGATAAAGGTTTCAGAAAACGTTGCAAAGATTACAACACCTGGTTTTAAGCAGGTTTATAGACTTTATTCACTGGAATCAGGAGCTGCAATTGCAGACGTTATGACTTTGTTTGATGAAACAATAAATCAGGACGAGCCTTATGAAATTTTTGACCCAGAGCATACCTGGAAGAGAAAAAAGGTGACCGATTACTACGTAAGACCGCTTCTAAAACAGATTTTCAAAGAGGGAAAATGTGTTTATGAAAGTCCTAACATACACGTACTTCGTGAGTACTGCAAGCTTGAAACAGAAAAGCTTTGGGACGAAGTTAAGAGATTTGAAAACCCACATAGCTACTACGTGGATTTATCACCAAGCCTATGGAAGATGAAATACGATTTATTGGAGAAATTTCAGTAATGGACACACTTATAATAAAGGACATAACCAGTGAAACTCTTGATAAAGCAGGAAAAATAATCCGAGATGGCGGTACAGTTTGTTTCCCAACAGAAACGGTGTATGGCCTTGGGGCATCAGCCTATGACGAAGATGCGATTGCAAAGATTTATGAAGCAAAGGGAAGACCGTCTGACAATCCGCTTATTGTTCACATTCCTGATGTTTCGGAAGTTCATAAAGTGGCAAGAGAAGTGCCGGATAACGCAAAAAAGCTATTCAGCGCCTTTGCACCTGGCCCTTTTACGCTTATCTTAAAGAAAAACCCTGAGATTGCAGATAGGGTTACAGCAGGCCTTGATACTGTTGGGGTAAGAATCCCGTCACATCCTGTGGCAAGGGACTTCTTAAAAGCAGCAGGCGTACCTGTTGCAGCACCAAGCAGTAACATTTCAGGAAAGCCAAGCCCGACACGTGCAGAGCACGTAATCGCTGACATGGACGGACGTGTTGATGCCATAATCTGTGGCGGTGCATCCGACGTTGGCGTTGAGTCCACCATAATTGATATGACAGATGATGTACCTGTTATCCTAAGACCGGGTGGAATAACACCTGAAGATATCAAAAGGGTTTTGGGCGATGTTAAAATTGACAGACACGTTTTAGAGTCTGTAAATGTTAAGGACCAACCTAAATGCCCTGGAATGAAGTATAAGCACTATGCACCTGATGCAGAGGTAACCGTTGTTTCGGGAACACTTAATGCAACAGAAAAGAAAATCGCAGAACTTGTTTTAGAAGAAAAGCAGAAAGGAATGCGAGTAGGCGTTCTTGCAAGATGCGACAGAGGATATAATGCAGATACATTCATATCATCAGGCGATGATAACGGTGAACTTGCAAGAGTGCTTTTTGATGCACTTCGTCAGTTTGACAAAGAAAATATTGACACCTGTTTCGTTCAGTTTACAGGTGATGACGGAATAAGCCTTGCCGTTAAAAACAGACTTTTTAAAGCGGCAGGAAACAAGGTAATATATACGGAGGAATAAATGAACGTATTATTCGTATGCACAGGGAATACCTGCAGAAGTCCTATGGCAGCGGCACTTTTCAATAAAATTGCCGTGGAAAGGGATTTGCCTGTAAGGATTGAATCAGCAGGGATTTATGCAAACGAGGGAGATATGGCATCCCAAGGTGCTATAGGTGCTATGAAAGAGTATGGCATTGACCTTTCAGGACACAGCGCTAAAAATATAAACACAGAGCTTTTGGAAAAAAGTGACCTTGTTTTAACAATGACAAATGCCCACAAAATGGTTTTGGAGCAATACTTAGGTGACAAGGTTTATACCCTTATGGAGTTTGCAGGGGAATCAGGGGACATTCCTGATCCATACGGAAAAGATTTAGACGAGTATAAAGAATGTGCCGAAAGTATTTACAAGGCACTTTTAAAGGTGGCGGATAAGATTTGAAGATAGCACCAATGACGATAGAAGATGCCAAGGAACTGGCGGTTTTGGACAAGCTATGCTTTAGCGTGCCTTGGTCAGAAAAATCATTTTGCGAAGAAGCAGAGAATCCTTTGGCAACTTACTTTGTAGCAAGGGAAGATGATAAAATCGTTGGCTATGGCGGAATCTGGAACGTATCAGGCGAAGGGCAGATTACCAATATTGCGGTTCACCCTGATATGCGAAAAAAGGGTATAGCATCGAGAATTTTAGAAGCCCTGATTGAATGTGCAACTCTTTGCGAAAAGATTTTTCTTGAAGTAAGAGAAAGCAATACTGCCGCAATATGTCTTTATGAAAAATACGGATTTACAAAATGCGGTGTTAGAAAGAATTTCTACCACTCACCAGTTGAGAACGGAATTATAATGATACGAGAGGAAATGTAATGGACACATATATTCTTGGTATTGAAAGCTCCTGTGACGAAACAGCGGCAAGCGTTGTTAAAAACGGCAGAGAAGTTTTATCAAACGTTATAAATACACAAATTGATATACATAAAAAGTACGGCGGAGTTGTGCCTGAAATTGCGTCAAGAAAGCATATTGAGAATATTGATGCGGTGATAGACGAAGCTTTAGAGCAAGCAGGGAAAACCCTTGACGATATTGATGCCATCGCCGTAACAAACGGACCAGGTCTTGTTGGTGCGCTCTTGGTGGGTGTTTCAGAAGCTAAGGCGATTGCTTATGCAAAAGGACTTCCGCTTGTGCCTGTTCATCACATAAGAGGCCACATTACGGCAAACTTTTTGGCACATAAAGACTTAGAACCGCCATTTGTATGCCTTGTGGCATCAGGCGGACATTCACACATTGTAAACGTGAAAAGCTACACCGATTTTGAAGTTTTAGGCCGTACCCGTGATGATGCGGCAGGCGAAGCCTTTGACAAAATCGCAAGAGTTTTAGGCCTTGGATACCCAGGCGGACCATTAGTTGATAAGCTGGCAAAAGAAGGTAATCCAAAAGCTATTGACTTCCCGAGAGTTAAGATGGACAAGGACTCATTGGACTTTAGTTTTTCAGGCGTAAAAACTGCGGTTATAAACTATATTCACAAATTTGAGCAAAACGGTGAAGAGATAAATCGTGCCGATGTTGCGGCAAGTTTTCAGGATGCAGTAACAGACGCACTTTGCGAGCATACAATAGAAGGTGCAAAACGAGTTGGTGCCAAAACTGTTGCCATTGCAGGTGGTGTTGCGGCAAACTCTGACCTTCGGGCAAAAATGACAAAAGAATGCGAGAAGTACGGTATAAACGTGGTATATCCACCGCCTGTACTTTGCACAGATAATGCTGCAATGATAGCAGCGGCAGGGTATTATTCATATATGGACGGGGTAAGGGCCGACCTTGACCTTAACGCAATACCAAACTTGCCACTATAAAATTTTTAGCGGAGAAAAAATATGCAGGATAAAATCAGAAATTTTTGTATAATAGCACATATTGACCACGGGAAGTCTACCCTTGCTGACCGTCTTTTGGAGCTTACCGGAGAAGTTAGCGAAAGAGATATGGAAGAGCAGCTTTTGGACGATATGGACTTAGAGCGTGAGCGTGGAATTACCATAAAGGCACACGCTGTTAAGCTTAATTATAAGGCGAATGACGGAGAAGTTTATACTTTAAACCTTATCGACACACCGGGGCACGTGGACTTTAACTACGAAGTATCACGAAGCCTTGCTGCTTGCGAAGGTGCGATTTTGATTGTTGACGCATCACAGGGAATTGAAGCACAAACTCTTGCAAACACATATATTGCGGTAGAGCACGACCTTGAAATCGTGCCGGTAATCAACAAGATTGATTTGCCTAGTGCCAACCCTGAAAATGCAATAAAGGAAATTGAGGATATCATTGGTATTCCTGCCGAAGATGCACCAAGAGTTTCTGCAAAAACAGGACTTAACGTGGAACAGGTTTTGGAAGCTATTGTTGAAAAGGTTCCGGCACCGGAAGGTGACCCTGATGCACCGCTTAAGTGTCTTATCTTTGACTCATACTACGATAGCTATAAAGGTGTTATCGTGTATGTTCGTGTAAAGGACGGAACACTAAAGACCGGCGACAGAATCAGAATGATGGCTACGGGAGCGGAGTTTGACGTTGTGGAAGTTGGAACAATGCATCCATCAGGCCTAAAGCAGACAGGAAAGCTATCAGCAGGCGATGTTGGATATATCGCAGCAAGTATCAAGTCAATCCGTGATACACAGGTTGGTGATACTGTAACAACCTGCAAGAATCCTGCAAAGGAGCCACTTGCGGGATACAAAAAGGTAAACCCGATGGTTTATTGCGGTATTTATCCGGCAGACGGTGCGCAGTATGAAGACTTAAAGGAAGCCCTTGCAAAACTTCAGCTAAACGATGCATCGCTGATGTTTGAGCCTGAAACATCAATCGCTTTGGGATTCGGATTCCGTTGCGGATTTTTGGGACTTCTTCATATGGAGATTATTCAGGAGGGTTTGGAGCGTGAATATAACCTTGACCTTGTAACTACAGCACCGAGTGTTATCTATAAGGTGCACAAAACAGGCGGAGAGGTTGAAATGATTTCAAACCCTGCAAATCTACCTGCACCAACTGAGATTAACTATATGGAAGAACCAATGGTTAAGGCAGACATTATGGTGCCTGTTGACTTTGTTGGTAACGTTATGGAGCTTTGTCAGGAAAGACGTGGCATATTCAAGAATATGACCTACATCGAAACAACACGTGCCCAGATTCATTACGATTTGCCACTTAATGAAATTATTTATGACTTCTTTGATGCGTTAAAGTCACGTACTAAAGGTTATGCGTCTTTTGACTATGAACTTAAAGAGTATATGAGATCAGATCTTGTGAAACTTGATATGCTTTTAAACGGCGAACAGGTGGACGCACTATCCTTTATCGTGCATAAGGACAGCGCATATTCACGAGGCAGAAAGATGGCGGAAAAACTAAAGGAAGCAATTCCACGCCAGCTGTTTGAAGTGCCGATTCAGGCGGCAATCGGATCAAAGATTATTGCAAGAGAAACTGTTAAGGCAATGCGAAAAGACGTACTTGCTAAGTGTTACGGCGGTGACATTACCCGAAAGAAGAAACTTTTGGAAAAGCAAAAAGAGGGTAAAAAGCGTATGAGACAGGTGGGAAATGTGGAAATTCCGCAGGAAGCATTCATGTCAGTACTAAAATTAGACTAACAAAAAACCGACACGATTGTGTCGGTTTTTTTATGCTCTTGCGTATTCAACAAGTTCTGTTATTAAATTCTTATCTGAAAGGTCAGCATCAACGTCGCAAAGATTAATAAGCATCTTTTCCATATCCGTTGGGTTTTCCTTTTTAGACATAATCTTTTTTAATGATGCAATGGCTGTTCTATGTACCAAAGTTAGCTCTTTATATACCATTTTGCCTGGGAAATTAAAGATTTTAACCTTATCCTTTGTATCACCTTTAAAATTCTTTTCCAAAACCATTCCGTCATAGTATTCGCGCATGTCAGTTGGAGTAAGGCCTGTTGTGAAAACGATAAGCTTTTTATCAGAAAGCTTTTCGATATTCTTGGTTATAAGGCTGACACCTGCAATGATTTCAGCATAAAGGCCACCGCCGTAGATTATGGTGTCATAGTCCTTTAAAAGACTTGTATCAAATCCTTTTGCATCAATTGCCTCACAGGAAAGCTCGTCTGCAATCCACTGGGCATAATTTTTTGTTGATCCGTATTTTGAACGGTATAAAACGATTGGTTTCATAACTTTTGCCTTTCTTATTTAATGTTAAATTGTATTCGCCTTAGTTCAAAAACATTCCTAAAAAATGAATTACAACAAGGTGCAAAGGGTAGTAGATATAGAAAAAGTTTTTCATACGCCATTTGCCACGTGTTCCATTATATAATGCGATGATAGGCACTGCAAATATTGAGAATAGCTGAATTGTACCAAGGTTTGGTGCCAAAATTAACAGTCCCATTGATAAAAGGAATAGCTTTTCCTGATTTGTTTTGCCGAGATAGCAAAGAACAGGAAGCATTACGCCACAAAAACCATAGTCAATGGCGAAGTCGTATCCAATCCGTGACGGAAGAATAAAGCAAATGAAGAATATCAGTACTAAAACAGCGATTGCCAAAGCATAGCTTAAGAAGTTCCTTGTTTTCTTTGCAAAGTCAAAGGTGTAAATTGCTAATGAAGAAAGAGCTAGGGTAACAAGGATGTTCTGATATAACGACTTGGTAACATAGGAATATACCGCCTGACACAAAACTGCAAAAATACAAAGCACAAAGAAATGCCTTGCGCGGTTTTTGGTGTACTTGCACCCTTCGGCAAAGGTGAACGCAAAAATCGGAAAGGCTAAACGCCCGATTATGCGGAATATCGGCATACCAGGGAATAGGTGCAAGCCGATATGGTCAATGGTCATAAAAATTACCGCTAAAATTTTAAGCTGATTTCCTGATAATCCTAAAATAGATTTACTCATACTGGCTCCTTTTGTCTTGAGGATTGCTTTTCTAAAATTCGTAAAATTCTTGGCCTGTTGAACCTTTGAATAACAATAAACTGGGCGTCAAAAAGCATCGCAATAATTGCGGTGATAACAAAAATCCAAAGTTCACCCCAAAGAATAGAAAACAGGATGCTCACAAGGGATATGATTTCGTTTATCCAGTGGTCAACTTCTGACTTTGTCATAACTCTGGCGATTTCAGCAAGGGTGTGTTTCTTCAGTGAAAAAGCCTCAGGGTTATATGTAAGAGCTTTGCCTTTCCATTTTTTTACCTGAAGTAGCTTGTAAAGGCTCTTTTCAAAAGCTTTTTCACGAAACCACCAGTGATCATGGCTAAATTTAAATAGCTTTAAAACATTTCCCATAATAATGCGTAACCAGAAGTGGTACATTATCATAAACGCCACGATGCCTGCCCATAAAACTGCTTTGCTTTGGGATGCTCCGCTGTAGTAAAAACCGAAACAAACCGCTGCGATGATTACGGTAATAAAAATCGCAACATACATAAATAGGGCAGGACCGCTTATCTTTTGTTTGCTCATTTTATTTCTCCTCTTTACAAAACAGCATTACACTTTCCACATGCACTGTATGTGGAAACATATCAACAGCGGTTACCGATTTTGCGGTGTAGCCGTTTTCCACCAAAAATTTTGCATCACGGGCAAGGGTTGCAGGGTTACAGGACACATACACAATCCTTTTCGGTTTTGCTGAAACGATTGCAGACAGTGTCTTTTCATCGCTGCCCTTTCGTGGCGGGTCAAGTATTACAATGTCGGGTGCTATGTTGTCGGCTATTAGCTGTGGCACAATATCTTCTGCCGCAGAACAGTAAAATTCTGCGTTTTCTATGCCGTTTCGTTTCGCATTTTCTTTTGCATTTTCTATGGCTTCAGGAACAATCTCCACGCCGATTACCGACTTTGCATTTTTTGCTGCGGTAAGCGAAATTGTTCCAATTCCGCAGTAAATGTCCAAAACTGTATCATTTTCGGTAATATCCGCAAGCTGGATAGCCTTGCCGTAAAGTTTTTCGGTCTGCACAGGGTTAACCTGGAAAAAACTATGTGGCGAAATTTCATAAGAAAGTCCGCAAAGGGTAGCTGAAAGCACATCTTTACCCCATAAGGTAACATTTTTATCCCCAAGCACAAGATTTGTGCGCTTTTTGTTTATATTAAGAATAATGCTTGAAATCTTCGGTGAAATGGCAGTGATATTCTGGATAAGCTCATCGCATTTTGGAATACTATCCGCATTTGCTGAAATAACCACCATAACTTCATCTTTAGTTGTGCGAAGAAAAGCTCTTCGCATAATGCCCTTGTGTGCAACTTCGTCATAAACCGAAATGTTATGCTTCTTTATATGATTTGAAATAGTATTCATAATTTCGGTGACTAATTCATCACCCAAAAGGCAATCAGCAAGTGGGATGACATCGTGGCTTCTCTGTCTGTAAAAACCCCAACTGCCATCAGGTGCAAAAGGGAAGACCATCTTGTTTCGGTAACGAGAAGGGTGTTCCATACCGATGATATCAGGCTCTAAATCAATCTTGCCAAGTCTTAAAAGAGCATCACGAACAATATTCCTTTTAAACTCAAGTTGAGATTTATAGTCTATGGTCATAAGCTGACAACCGCCACACTTTGCAAAATGGTCGCAAGGTGGTTCTGTGCGAAGTTCTGACGGAGTAATAACATCAGTAACCTTTGCATAGCCATAGTTTTTGTTTGTCTTTAAAACCAAAAGCTCCACTTCATCCCCGGGCACAGCCTGTGGCACAAAAAGAGTATAGCCGTCAATCTTGGCAATGCCACTTCCTTCAGATGAAAGGTTTTCAATTTTTGCTTTATATTTATGATTCTTTTCTACCGGAATAATAAAAATCAGTCCTTTTCTTTGCGGTAAAAACCGCCTTGTTATGCAGATATTATACTCTTTTTTTGGTGTTAATGCAATAGAAGTTCATAATTTATTTACAATTTCACCCTTGACATTCAAAAAATAGGTGCTATAATGAAGTTGGAAAGGTCAAAGAAAGTCAAAGTTAAATTCAAGGAGAAAAATTATGGGTATCAGTGACAGAATAGAATCCTTTATTATAGAACTTATGAAAGATGAGGCGGAGTACGCAGAGTTCGGCAGAAATGAGCTTGCACAGATTTTCGGGTGTGTTCCGTCACAGATAAATTACGTTATTTCAACAAGATTCAATCCGGAAAAGGGATACACCGTTGAATCACAACGTGGTGGTGGCGGATATATTAAAATCAAGCGTATTTCGGTTAATAAAGCAGGCGATGCTGTGGCGCTTGTGGGTAAATCCTGCAACTTCAGGGAAGCAAAAACCATTATAAACTACCTTTTTGAAAAGGGTGATATATCTTTGGAAACGGCAAAGGTACTGATTGGTGCGGTTTCTGACAATGCAATTGCAATCCCAAACCCGCACCGTGATATGGTGAGAGCCAATATATTAAAGAATGCACTTTGTGAACTATAAGGAGGAATAGGTTATGTACGATTTATTTGCAGATTTTTTTAATAGTTTTGATGTAGTACCGGTTTATCGTGAGGATAGACGTTGCGAAAACTGTGGCAGAACATATTATGAGTTCCAAAAAAGCGGAAGACTTGGTTGTGGTGAGTGTTACAAAGCATTTGATGAACAGGTGAAACAGGCGCTTTATAAGATGCAAAAGGGCACAGAACATAAGGGTAAAATTCCGTCAAAATCTTCTACTGAAATTTTGAAAAAGCGCAAGCTTTCTGATTTAAAAACCCAGCTTGCAAAGGCAGTTGAAACGGAAAATTACGAGCTTGCCGCAAAGCTTCACAAGGAAATAAAGGGATTGGAGGGTTAAGCTATGATCTGGTACAAAGAAAAGAACGACAACGATATTATAGTAAGCACAAGAGTGCGACTTGCCCGAAACTTAGATAAGTATCCATTCCCTGCAAGGCTAAATGATGAGGGTTGCAAAAAGGTATTGGAAGAACTAAAAAATGCGGTTTTAAATTCCGGTTCAGCTTTGAACTTTACATTTAAGGCTATGCAGGACCTTTCGGCAAATGAGAAACAGGCACTTTCTGAAAAGCACTTAATAAGCCTTGAGATGTCACAGAGCGACAGAGGCGGAGTTTTAGTCAGCGAAGACGAAAATATGAGCATAATGATGTTGGAAGAAGACCATTTACGCCTGCAAATAATTCTTGGCGGATTCCATTTAAAGGAAGCCTGGGAGCTTGCGGACAAGGTGGATAACGTCATTGAAGAAAGCGTTAACTATGCCTTTTCTGAAGAGTTTGGATATTTAACAGCCTGCCCGACAAATACGGGAACAGGCATGCGAGCATCGGTTATGATGCATCTTCCTGCGCTTACCGTAACTAATAATATGAGCAAGATTATATCTTCCGCATCAAAACTTGGCCTTACAGTTCGTGGACTTTACGGCGAAGGTTCAAAGGCATACGGAAATCTTTATCAGGTTTCAAATCAGGTAACTTTGGGAATCAGCGAGGAAGAGATTATAACAAGCCTTGAGAATATCGTAAAACAAATTGAAAAGCACGAAAAGGATGCAAGAGAAAGGCTAAAGGGAAATGAGGAATTTGCCGACAAGCTATGGCGAGCTTTGGGAACCCTAAAGTTTGCAAGGATTGTTTCATCAACCGAAGCAAAATCCCTTATTTCACAGGTAATTCTGGGAAAAAATATGGGTATAATAGATATTGAAGAAAAGACGCCACTCATATCACTTATGGTGGAAACCGAGCCGGCTATTTTAATGAACGGCGAAAACTTGTCACCACAAGAGCGTGATAAAAAGAGAGGAGCATATTTGCGAGAAAATGTATAAAGGAGGAACTTATTATGTTTTCTAATTTTACTGAAAAAGCAAGAATTGCTATAAATAAAGCCCATGATGCTGCCTGCAGTATGGGTCACGGATATATTGGTTCAGAGCATCTGCTTTTGGGAATAATCGACGAAGGCACAGGCGTTGGAGCAAAAATCTTAGAGAATGCAGGCGTTAAAAAGGAGATGCTTTATGACCGCATAAAAGAGCTTATGGGAAGTAATATGCCACTTCCCAATACCGCTGAACTTGCGCTTACGCCAAGAAGCAAGCGCATTTTGGAGCTTGCCGCAATGGAAGCCCGCAGTATGGGTCATAACTACATCGGCACAGAGCATATTTTAATTGGTATCATAAAAGACGGCGACGGAGTTGGTGCAAATGTTCTTGCACAAAGCGGTGTTGATTTTAATAACATCTATAACGAAATCGTGGCATCAACAGAGCCGGGACTTTCAGGTACGCAGAAAGCACAGCCAAAACGCAAAGGTAACGAAAAGACCCCGACACTTGACCAGTTTGGACGTGACCTTACGAAGATGGCAAAAGAGGGCAGATTTGACCCTGTAATCGGCAGAGATGAAGAAATCGCAAGGGTTATTCAGATTCTGTCACGCCGAACCAAAAACAACCCTTGCTTAATTGGTGAGCCGGGTGTTGGTAAAACTGCGGTGGCAGAAGGCTTGGCACAGAAGATTGCATCAGGCGACGTTCCTGAACTTTTGAAGGATAAACGCCTTGTGACAATGGACTTGTCTTCAATGGTTGCCGGTGCAAAATACCGTGGCGAATTTGAAGACCGCCTGAAAAAAGCTATTGAAGAAGTAACGGCTTCTGGCAACGTAATCCTGTTTATTGACGAAATCCACACAATCGTTGGTGCAGGGTCTGCTGAGGGTGCAATTGATGCGTCAAACATCTTAAAGCCGTCCCTTGCCCGTGGTGAAGTTCAGTTAATCGGTGCTACCACTTTGAACGAATACAGAAAATATATTGAAAAGGATGCGGCATTAGAACGTCGATTCCAGCCTGTTACAGTAGGTGAGCCGACGGTGGAAGAAACAATCGAAATTTTAAAGGGTCTTCGTGATAAATACGAAGCACACCATAGCGTGAAGATTGACGATAGTGCAATTATTTCTGCGGCAAAACTTTCAGAAAGATATATAACTGATAGATTCCTGCCTGATAAAGCCATTGACTTGATGGACGAGGCGGCAAGCAAGAAAAGACTTTCTGCACTAACTGCTCCTGATGATTTAAAGAACCTTGAAAAAGAGGCAGAAAAAATCAAAAAGGAAAAGCAGGAAGCTATAATTTCACAGAACTTTGAAAAGGCGGCAGAACTTCGTGACCGTGAAAGGGAAATTGAAGAGAAATTAAAAGAGGGCAAAAACCACTGGAAAGACACCAACAAGTCAAGTGCCCTTGTGATATATGACACCGACATTGCGCAGATTATTGGGGAATGGACCAACATCCCTGCAAACAAAGTGGCGGAAGAAGAGGGCGAAAGACTCAAGAAACTGGAAGAAATTCTTCACGCAAGAGTGGTAGGCCAAGAGGAGGCGGTATCTGCCGTATCACGAGCGATAAGACGTGGAAGAGCAGGGCTTTCTGACCCGAAACGACCGACAGGCTCATTCCTGTTCTTAGGCCCGACAGGCGTCGGCAAAACCGAGCTTTCAAAAGCACTGGCGGAAGCTATGTTCGGCTCTGAAGATGCCATGATAAGAATCGATATGTCCGAGTATATGGAAAAACACGCAGTTTCCAAGTTTGTCGGCTCACCTCCGGGATATGTTGGCTATGACGAAGGCGGTCAGCTTACCGAGAAGATAAGGAAAAAGCCGTATTCCGTAATTCTGTTTGACGAAATCGAAAAGGCACACCCTGACGTGTTCAATATTATGCTACAGATTTTGGATGACGGAATTTTGACCGATGCACAGGGCCGACGCGTTGATTTTAGAAACACGGTTATCATTATGACATCGAACCTTGGCGCAAAAGATATTTTGAATACGGGAACAACCAAGATGGGATTCGGTGCAGCAAGTGATGATGCGGGAAGCGACAACGAGAAAATTCGTGAAAAGGTAATGGCAAAGGTTAAAGACGCCTTTAAGCCTGAATTCTTAAATAGAATTGACGAGATTATCGTGTTTGAACGTCTTCGTGAAGCTGAAATTGCCGAAATTGCAAAGATTATGCTAAAGGGTCTTAAGGCAAGACTTTTGGCAAACGAAATCTCTGCAGAGTTCACGGATAACGCAATAAGCGAAATTGCAAAGGCGGGATTTGACCCTATTTATGGTGCAAGACCGCTTCGCCGTGCAATTCAGAGCAAGATTGAAGATATGCTTTCGGAAAAGATTATTTCAGGGGAAATCGGCGATAAGGTGACTATTGATGCCGAAGACGGCAAGTTTGTAACCAAATAAAAAAGCAGAAACGAAAGTTTCTGCTTTTTTTAAAAATATTTTAAAAAAGTGTTGACAAATGGTTTTTGTTGTGTTATCATATAGGAGTTGTCAATAAAGTATGCGTGATTAGCTCAGTTGGTAGAGCACCTGACTCTTAATCAGGGTGTCCAGGGTTCGAGCCCCTGATCGCGTACCAAATCGGAACAAGTTTAACTTGCTCCGATTTTTTTTACGCATAAAAAAACAGCCCTTGCGGACTGTTTTTTAATTTTACTTATCTTCTGTCATAAGCTCTTTTACAGATGTTGCAAGACCTGCTAAACCTTGAATTTGTGACGGAATAATAATCTTTGTCGCCTTTCCGTCAGCTGCTTTTTCAAAGCTTTCAAGTGACTTAATTGCAATATATGATTCTGATGGATTTGCTTCGTTAATCTTTTTGATACCCTCTGCGATAGCTGTCTGTACCTGAAGAATTGCTTCGGCTTCACCTTCTGCCGCCTTAATTGCTGCTTGCTTTTCAGCTTCTGCACGTAAAATCGCAGATTCCTTTTCACCTTCTGCAATCAAGATTGCAGCTTTCTTTTCACCCTCTGCCTTTAGAATAGATTCACGGCGTTCACGTTCTGCCTTCATCTGCTTTTCCATAGCATCCTGAATCTCACGAGGCGGGATAATATTCTTTAGCTCAACTCGGTTAATCTTAATACCCCAAGGGTCAGTTGCTTCGTCAAGGATAGCACGCATCTTTGTATTTACGACATCACGTGTAGTAAGAGTTTCGTCAAGTTCCATTTCACCGATGATGTTACGAAGCGTTGTTGCTGTTAAGTTTTCAATAGCCATCATAGGACGTTCAACGCCGTATGTGAAAAGCTTCGGGTCAGTTATCTGATAGAAAACTACTGTGTCAATCTGCATTGTTACGTTATCCTTTGTGATAACAGGCTGTGGAGGGAAGTCCACAACGTGCTCCTTTAGGTTAACACGTCTTGCAACCTTTTCAATAAACGGAATCTTAACGTGAAGACCAACACCCCAGGTTGCACTGTATCCGCCAAAACGCTCAATAATGTAAGCGTGTGCCTGCGGAACGATTTTTATGTTGGCAATAATGCCGATAATCAAAACAATCAGTAAAAATATCAAAAGTTCCATAATATCCTCCTATTACTTTCTCACAATAAGCTTTACGCCCTGTATTTTCTCAATAGTAACAACGGCGCCATCTTCGATTGGTTCGCCGTCTACGCTGTTTACGGTCCAGATTTTGCCGTCAGCCTTTGCTTCACCAGATTCACCACGGCCATCGGTAGCCTTGGTCATAACCGCACTTTTTCCAATAAGCATATCGGTGCCAGTTACAGAAACGTCTGATTTTGTAAGACGCTTTACCATTGGTCTTGTAAGGATTAAAATCACAGCGGATGCTAAAGCGAAAACAATCCATTGAACAGGCTGGCTCGCACCTAAAAGGTGAGCTATTAGTGCAACAAATGCACCGCCTGCAAACCAGATGGAAATGAATTGGGCAGTTACCGATTCAAGCACGCCAAATGCGATGATGGCGATTAGCCATAAAATACCCATAAACATACCTCCTTTTGACACTCTTTCGTGTCTTAAAAAAAGTATATCATACACCTATACTAAAATCAAGGAAAAACTTTTACCGCAAAGCGTTTTTCAGCTTTAAAAATTCGTCAACAATTTTGAATCTTACGTTAATATCACCACTATATAAAATGGCACGAAAGCTTTCTTTTGAAAGCTTTTTTTCAAGAAGTAGTTTCCCGCTTTCAGAAAGCTCACCAAAAACTTCTTCGGTAAAGCAAAGTGGCGGATATGCCACGCACCACCAGTTTTCACCCTTGCCCTCGCCCAAAACCACGTTTATACAATTATATACACCTTGGGGTAGCCGTATGCTTTTATATTCCTTTTCGGGAACAAAACGGCGAACAACCGATGTTTCACCAAGGTAGTCAACACCAAGCTCTGCAAGAGTTTGGTTCACAACGGCATCAATTTTAGCTTTGTCAGGGATATCCGATGTAACCTTTAAAATTTCGTCACGAACCGCAAGTTTTATTTCCTGATCGCTTTCAGAATTGCTGTTGGCAATCACGTGAAGCCTTAAAAGATTTTGCGATAAATCTGTGCGGATATTGTCAGCATACACGCCCGATATACCAAAAAGTGAAAAAACAGTTATAAGCGCAAGACAAAAATACTTCATATTAAAACATCCTTTCAAAGTTCTGCTTTGATTGTTGTCAATAAAAGAAAAAGTTATACATATAAAGAAAATTTTAGGGAAAGATAAGGGCAGAATTTTAAAAGAGGTGAATTTATGAAAAAAACAAAACTTGCGGCAATTTTCACATTGGTTGCGGCTATGGGTCTTGTATTTTTGGGAGGACTAAAAACTACCGAAACTACAGCCCAGACGCAAAGATACTCTTCTGACGTTCAGCTTTTGGCAAGAGCGGTAAACGGCGAAGCACGAGGCGAGCCATACGAGGGTCAGGTGGCTGTAGCGGCAGTTATTTTAAACCGTGTAAAGCATCCGTCTTTCCCGAATACCATCGCAGGCGTAATTTATCAGCCAGGTGCATTTACGGCGGTTTCTGACGGTCAGATAAACGTACCGATTGCGGAAAATTCCACAGTATATAAGGCTTGTCAGGATGCCATGAACGGTTGGGACCCGACCTATGGCGCTATCTATTACTTTAACCCTGACACTGCCACAAACAAGTGGATATGGTCAAGACCACTTATAAGACAGATTGGTAAACACCGATTCTGCAGTTAGGAGGAAGAATGGACAAGAGAAGATTTTATTGGATATTCAGCGTAGTAGTAGTTGCCCTTTCGGTATTCGGGACTTACGAATTTTACAAGGCAAGGGCATACCGCCAGAGTCTTGAAGACACATATAACCGCTCCTTTTTTGAGCTTGCGGACTATGTGGACGATATTGAAACACTGCTTGCAAAGGGAATGCTTGTAACATCGGCAGGGGAAATGGCGAATATATCAAGTGAACTTTCTGTTCAGGCGTCTGCGGCAAAGGCTTGCCTTGCACAGATACCGACAACAAAGGTACAGCTTGACAAAACCGAAAAGTTTTTATCACAGGTGGCAGACTATACCCATACCCTTTCCCAAAGCCTTATTGACAAGAAAACCATAACACAAAAGGAATACGAAAGCCTTGCATCTTTGGGCGAGTATGCAACAGGGCTGAATCAGTCCCTTGGCGAGCTTTCTAACAAGATATATTCAGGTAGCTATCGTTTGGGCGATGACCACGATATTTCCCTTGAAAGAGTGGCTTATGCGGAAACCTCTGACCCGTGGTCAGACATTGAAAAGGATTTCGGTGAGTATCCGTCGCTAATTTATGACGGACCATTTTCTGAGCATATTGAAAATATAAAGCCGAAAATGACCGAAAGTGCAAGAGAGCTTTCCAAAGACGAAGCGGCGACTAAGGCGGCAAAATTCTTTGGCATTCCACAGGACAGAGTGGAATATAGCGGAGAAACCCAGAATTCTCACATGGACTCTTATTGCTTCAATTGCAATATAGACGGCAGTGAAGTTATAATAAATCTTACAAAAAAAGGCGGATACCCTGTTTATTTCCTAAAAAACAGACGAGTTAACAAAGAAAACGTGCCTGTTGAAGAGGCTATCTATAAAGCAAGGCAGTATTTAAAGGAAAAAGGCTTTACTGATATGAAGAACAGCTACTACGAAAAGGCAAATGGAATTGCCACAGTGAATTTTGCATATAAGCAGAACGATGTGGTGTGTTATTCTGACCTTATCAAGGTAAAGGTTGCTTTGGATGATGGCGAGATTGTGGGTATGGAAGCAAAAGGATACGTTATGAACCACCATACCCGTGATATAAGAACACCACGCCTTACAAAACAGGAAGCACGTGGATATGTAAGCTCACATCTTTCAATTGACAGCGTGAACATGGCGCTTATCCCGAAAGATTCAAAAAGGGAAGTGCTTTGTTATGAATTTAAAGGTACTGCAAACAACAGAAACTTTATCATATATATAAACGCTGATACAGGAAGAGAAGAGGACGTTCAGATTTTGATTGAATCACCTGACGGAATTCTTACGATATAAAACACTTTTGATAAAAGCTCTGCATAAAAAAAGGACTTTGCTTTTGCAAAGTCCTTTTAATTATTAGTTTTTCTTCTGTCCAATCTTTTCAAGAAGATTTTCAATTCTCTGTACAGGGTTTAGAAGTCCGCTGATTGTTTCGTCGTGGTTTAGAGTGTTGATAAGAAGTGAAATGTATTTTGACATATCAACTTCGCAGTACCAATCACGTTCGTATAGGTCAGGGATTCTGTAGATAAGGTTTGTTGTAAATACCTTTGTAATTTCGCCGTTCTTGTAAGCTTCATCAAACTTATCAAGACCGTTACAGAATAGACCAAATGCAGTAAATACGAAGATACGGTTAGCACCCTGTTCTTTAAGCTTTCTGCCGATATCAAGAACAGATTCACCACTTGAAATCATATCGTCAATAATCATAACGTCCATACCGCGAACGTCACGACCAAGATATTCGTGAGCTTCGATTGGGTTTTTACCGTCAACGATAATTGAGTAGTTTCTTCTCTTATAGTACATACCAAGGTCAATACCCAAAACTGATGAGTAGTACATAGCTCTCTTCATTCCGCCTTCATCAGGAGAAATAACGATAGTCTTCTTTGGATCGAACTGGATATCAGGAACCTGTCTTGTTAGAGCCTTAATCATCTGATATGTTGTTTGAACATCATCAAAGCCTGATAGTGGAATAGCATTCTGAACACGAGCATCGTGAGCATCAAATGTGATGATGTTTGAAACGCCCATCTGAACCAATTCCTGAAGTGCCATCGCACAGTCAAGAGATTCTCTTGTTGTTCTTCTGTGCTGTCTTCCTTCATAAAGCATTGGCATAACAACTGTTATACGTCTTGCCTTACCTGAAATAGCGGCGATAATTCTCTTTAAATCCTGATAGTGATCGTCAGGACTCATGCGGTTTTCTAAACCATACATTGTGTATGTAACGCCATGGTTGAACATATCGCAGATAATATAAACGTCATGACCTCTTACTGATTCATTAATAACGCACTTTGCTTCGCCTGAACCGAAACGTGGGCACTTAATGTGAGTAATGTAAGTTTCTTCGTTTTCATATTCCTTTCTGAACTGACGAAGATACCAGTCGATTTTGTCTGTGATTTCTTCGCAACCACGCATGCTGATAACGCTTAGCTGACCGTAAATTGGCTTTTTTGATGTTTGTTCCATAATATCCTCCTAAGTAAAATATCCATTAAAAATATTGTACCACAATCCGACATTTTTTTCAAGGGAAAACGCCCTGTTTTTTTTATATTAGCAACATAAACAAATTCGGTGCGGATTTTTTTCTTTATTTATACAGTTTTTTGAATACCACGTGAAGAAAGAACTTTTATTATAAGTAAAAGTAAAACAACTTCAATTGGCAGGGCAATAATATTTTTGATTAAGTGTGACGCGGCGTAAACTGTCCACGCCTTTCCGTATAACATAGAAAGCCATATGGCGTTAAGCCCTACATTTAAAAACATGCTGATTATAGCTTTGGAAAACAAAATCGGTAAAAATATCTTCTGCGCATTTTTGCGGTATAGGAAAATGCCGAAAATAAGACCTGCAAGGATTTGGGTCAGTGTAAACCCTGGAAAATAAGGACCGGCAGGGAATAGCAAACACCCAACAAGGTCACCAACAAGACCAACAAGCATTGCCGGAACGGGTCCCAACAGCCAGCCTGCGAGGGCAAGTGGTACGAATGTGAATGTGATACGAAGCTCCGGCGCAAGCTGAAGCTTTATACTGTAAAGAACAACGAACATGGCCGCAAGTATTGCCGACGTGCAAAGCACACGGGTTTTGGCAAGACTTTTAGCCGAAATCTGAAAATTTTTGAACATAAAAAACACCTCCATATTTTTGCTACATAGCTACTAAAATAGAGGTGCTTGCTTTGCCTCTGTTTCGGCAGCGGGATGCGAACACTATACCGCAAGCATAGGCTTTTCGTCCGTATGACAACTCCCCGTTCATACAGGCACTTTACGCATAGCATTCTACTCTGCAAATTGTATATTTACATTATATAACATTTTTCGATAGAATGCAATTACTTTTTTTATGAGTTTTTGTAAAACAAAAGAAACAAAAAAAGAGTTGACAAATTATTTGCTGATAAATACAATGATAAGTAGCAAGTATTCACTTAGGAGGAATAAAAAAATGTATCAATTTAATAATGAAAAAAAGGAGATAACTTTTCTGAGGTATAACACGCCAACACCTTGGATGAATTATCTTTCAAACGGAACATTTCATACTATGATGTCACAGGCAGGTGGCGGAGTTGCTTTTTATAGGTCTCCGAAAATCTGGAGACTCAACCATTATAGATTTTACAATCTTCCAACAGACAGAAGCGGATTTTATACATATATAAAAGACGGCGAGGATTTCTGGTGCCCGACAAATGAGCCATGCCACTCAAAACCTGAAAAGTGGACTTCTACACATGGTATGGGATATACCCGTTTTGATGCAGAAAAGAACGGAGTTTCAGCATCAAGCGTGTACTTCGTAGGAAAATATAAGAATTCTCTTATCTGGAACCTGAAGCTAACATCAAAGGAAGACAAGAAAATAACAGTTTTTCCGTATGTTGAGCTTTCTATGATGGAAGCAGTTCGTGAATTCCAGTGGCAGGGTAACCTTAAGCATCATCTTAGATGCTATAACAGGGGTGACATATTAGTATATACGTGCAAATGTCCGGGACATCCGAAGATGGAGGAAACTCCGCTTGTATATTTTGCGACAGATGCGAATGTAACTGCATTTGATTGCGATAGAGACGAATTTGTTGGTACATACAGAAGTGAAGAGAACCCAATCGGTGTTGAAAACGGAAAATGCTCAAATTCAGTATTGTTTGGCGGTGACCCTTGTTTTGCATTCCAGATTGATGTTGACTTAAAAGCAGGCGAAGAAAAGGAAATCAATATTTTCTTTGGTACAGAAATGACAGAAGAAGAAATTGAAGTTGCCGTTTGCGAAAGCAGAGAAAAAGGTTTTGTTCAGAAGTCTTATGAGGCTTTAGCTGTTGAATGGGAAGACTATTTGTCAAAGTTCAGATGCGAAATTCCTGACAAAGATGCCGAAACAATGATAAACATCTGGAATCCGTATCAGGCACAGAGAAACTACCTGTTCTCAAGAGATATAAGCTATTATACAACAGGAACAGTTCGTGGTGTGGGTGTTCGTGACACCGCACAGGACATTCTTGCAACGGTTCCTTTCGATTTAAGAAAAGCAAAAGACAAGCTTAATCTGATACTTGCTCAGCAGTATAATGACGGTCACACAAACCATCACTGCTACCCAATTGAAGGCCTTCCTCCGTATGACAGTATCCGAAGCGATAATCACCTTTGGCTGATTATGACTGCGTACCATATCGTAATTGAAGAGGGCAAACTTGATTATCTTGACGAAGTTGTGGAATTCTATGACGGCGGCGAAGGTACTGTTTGGGAACATCTTAAGAAATCCGTTGAATTTACTGAGAACAATTGTGGTGAACGCGGATTCCCGCTTATGTTCAGATCAGACTGGAATGATGCAATGCTTAAGATATGCCGAAAGGGTAAAGGCGAAAGTATCTGGACATCAATGCAGTTCGGAATAGTGCTAAAGCAGATTGCAGAGCTTGCAGAACTTCGTGGCGAAGACAGCAAAAAATATCTTGACCTTTACGAAGACCAGAAAAAGCGTATCAATACCATTGCATGGGATGGCCAGTGGTATATCCGAGCTATCAACGATGACGGTCTGTTTATCGGTTCAGACAAAGAACCACAGGCTAAGATATGGCTTAATGCACAGACATGGTCAGTTATGTCAGGAATGTGTGAGGGTGATAACGGACGTATAGCAATGGACAACGTGGCAAAATATCTTGACTCACCGCTTGGAATTAAGAAAGTACACCCACCGGTAGAAGGCTATCCTTCAAAGGAAGACCCACTTATGGAATACAATAAGGGCTGCAGCGAAAACGCAGGTATTTTCTGCCACTCAAATACATGGGCAGTTATTGCAGAATGTATGTTAGGACGCCCAGAGCAAGCATATAAGTATTACCATCAGCTTCTTCCGATGGTTGCACAGAAAAAAGCAGGAGAATGGAGATATAAGGCAGAGCCGTATATTTACAGCTCAAATATTTTCGGACCTGATAATGACAAATTCGGTCTTGCAAATATGAGCTGGCTTTCAGGAACTGCTGCTTGGATGTATATTGCAGTAACACAGTATATGTTCGGTATCAAGCCAACTTGGAATGGTCTTGAGGTTAAACCTTGTCTTCCAGACGAGATGCTTCCAGCAAAGGTTAAGAGAACTTTCAGAGGCAAAACTTACGAAATTACAATCGAGTCAAATGACAAGTTTGAAATTGAGGAATGCTAATTTCTGTTATTGATACAGGCATAGTCACGGACTATGCCTGTTTTTTATAGAAAAATAAAGTTACAGATAGAACTCGCCATACTTGACACAGGCACAAAAATATACTATAATCATCTCTGTAAGGTTTTAAACCTTTTCATATATAAAGGAGTATATCTATGACAAAAATAGTTGGAGTAAGATTTAAGCCGGCAGGGAAGATTTATCATTTCAATCCTGCGGGCCATGACATAAAAAAAGGCGATCAGGTAATCGTTGAAACTGCCCGTGGTATTGAAATGGGCGAGATTTGCGTTGGAATCAAGGAAATTTCTCCTGAATCCTTAACAAAACCGCTAAAGGATGTTATCCGTATTGCAACGGAAGAAGATATAAAGCGAGTTCGCGAAAACAAGGAAAAGGAAAAAGAAGCTTTTGGAATCTGCGCTGAAATGATAAAACAGCACGGGCTTGACATGAAGCTTGTTGAAACTGAATACACATTTGACAGAACAAAGGTGCTTTTCTACTTCACATCCGACGGCAGAGTGGATTTTAGAGAGCTTGTAAAAGACCTTGCAACACGTTTTCGTGTTCGTATTGAGCTTCGCCAGATTGGTATTCGTGACGAATCCAAAATGGTGGGAAGCATCGGTATCTGCGGAAGAGAGCTTTGCTGTTCAAAGTTTTTGGGCGAGTTTATGCCTGTTTCAATTAAAATGGCAAAGGAACAGGGTCTTTCACTAAACCCTACAAAAATTTCAGGTACTTGCGGAAGACTTATGTGCTGTCTGAAATTTGAGCAGGACACTTATGAAGACCTTTTGAAAGTAACCCCAAGACAGGGTGCTTTGGTTCAGACACCTGACGGAAAAGGCACAGTAGAATACGTTGAGATGCTAAAGGGTCTTGTAAAAGTAAGACTTGAAGGTGACCGTGAAAATGCGGTTTCTGAATACAATGTGGCTGACCTTAAAATCCTTAAAAAAGGAAAAAATCAGCCGGAACTTGAAAAAAACGAAGAAGAAATGTTAAAAGCACTTGAAGATTAAAAAAAAGTGTGATATTATAAGGGTAATAAAATAAGGAGGTGCGAAGATATGGCATACAAAATTACAGATGAATGCATTAACTGCGGTGCTTGTGCAGATGAGTGTCCAGTAAGCGCTATCACAGAAGGCGATTCAACATACGTTATCGACGCTGATGCTTGTATCGATTGTGGTGCTTGCGCAGGTACATGTCCTGTAGGCGCTCCTGTTGAGGGCTAATATAAAATCATACTGCTACGAAAGTGGCAGTATTTTTTTGCGTAATTTTTGAAAGATAACTGTAGGGAAGAGGCTTGCTTCTTCCGTCTATGAAGAACGAACTGTGTGCTATTTCGTTCTTTTAAAATCTTTCGGGAATATTCGCACCTATTCTCTCTTTTTAGAAAAGGTATAAAAAAATACGCCAAAATCCGACAATGAATATGTCGAAAAACCGCACAACCAAGCGGTTTTTGCGATGGAATTTACTGGACTTTGCATCTTTTGTGTATTATACTTTACTAGCAGGAATAAAAAGGGAGGAAAAGGTTTTGGAGAAAGAATTTTTTAAACGCATCGAAATTTTGAAAGATACAAAGAACAGAATAACTCTTACATATTACTTATTAGAAGGAAACATAAGTGAGGAATACTGTGACCTTAAAATATACGGAGTTTTGGTGGAAAAAGAGGTAATGTCAAAAAGTGGACGCATTATGCGTGAAAAAAAGAGCATTCCTGATTTATTTTTCACAAAAGGCGAAACGAAAATGTTTCTTGAACGGATTTCGAAGGAAAAAGTTATGCCAATTGACTTAAAATGCGCAGTAAAACCATACGTAGACGAACAAATCAGATTAAAAAGTGTAGAGAGTGTCTAAAAGACGCTCTCTTTTTTTATCCAAGATGCACAAAAATAAATATTTTATCGAATTAGTACTTTACAACGCTAAAGTGATGTGATAGAATAATGCCATAATCAAAAACAAACCCGAAAAGGAGATATGAAAAATGAAAAAATTATTAGCACTTTTAATGGCAGCAGTTATGCTTTTTGCTTTGGCAGGCTGTGGTGAAAAGAAAGCAGACGAACTTCTAATTGGTTACACAATTTATGAACCAATGAACTACCTTGACGATGCAGGCGAGCTTACAGGTTTTGATACAGAATTTGCAGAAGCTGTTTGTGCAAAGCTTGGAAAGACACCTACTTTCATCGAAATCAACTGGGATACAAAGTTCCCAACACTTGATGCTGGTCAGATCGACTGTATCTGGAACGGTATGACAATTTCTGACGAAGTTAAGGCTAACTGTGCAGTTTCAAAGGCATATGTTAAGAACGCTCAGGTTGTTGTAATGGCAAAGGATATGCTTGATAAGTATGCTGATGCTGAAAGCATGAAAGAATTGAAGTTTGCTGCAGAAGCAGGTTCAGCTGGTGAAGCTGCAATCAAGGATAATGGCCTAGATGCTAACTACACACCAGTTGCAGCTCAGACAGATGCACTTTTGGCAGTTGCAGGCGGTCAGGCTGATGCTTGTGTAATCGATATCACAATGGCAAAGGCTTCAACAGCAGAAGGCACAAGCTATGATAAGCTAGGCTATGCAGTTGAACTTACAACAGAAGAATATGGTATCGGCGTAAGACTTGACGATGCAGAACTTTTAGATGCAATCAACGGTGCAATTGACGAACTAGTAGCTGACGGTACACTTGATGCACTAGCTGAAAAGTACGAGCTTAACCTTGCATTCTAATTTAACTTAAAAAAGTCTAAACATTACATATCAAAAAGGCAGATTTTTATCTGCCTTTTTGGTGGGTTTAAATACATATAAAAAGGTGTAACTATGCAATTATTTACAAAGGTAACTATGAGCCTTTTAGAAGGTCTTGGGACGACCCTTAAAATTTTCTCCCTGACTCTTATTATGGCACTTCCTTTAGGTCTTGTCATTTCCCTTGGCTCTATGAGTAAATTTAAGGTAATTAAATATCCGATTAAAACTCTTATATGGATTATAAGAGGAACACCGCTTATGCTACAGCTTATAGTTTTCGGTTTAGGCCCGGGACTTATAGGCATACGTGGCATGAATATGTTCGTTGCAGTAATCATAGCGTTTGTTCTAAACTACGCTTGCTATTTTGCAGAAATTTTCCGTGGCGGTATTGAAAGCATACCAAAGGGCCAGTATGAAGCGGGTCAGGTTTTGGGACTTACCAAAACACAGGTATTCTTTAAAGTTGTTCTTTTGCAGGTTATCAAGAGAATCATTCCGCCAATGGGCAACGAATTTTTAACACTTGTTAAGGATACATCCCTTGCCAACACAATTATGATTTATGAAATCACATGGAATGCAAAAAGAATGATGAACTCCGAACATATTTTGTGGCCTCTTTTCTATTCAGGACTATTCTATCTTGCACTTTGCGGAATTTTAACCCTGATTTTTAACCATTTGGAAAAGAAACTTGATTACTATAAGGGTTAAGGAGGGTATGAAAAGTGGCAATTTTAGAAGTTAAGAATATAAAGAAAAACTTTGGCAAAACCGAAGTTTTAAAAGACGTATCCTTTAAAATGGAAAAAGGCGAAGTTGTGTCAATTATCGGTTCATCAGGAAGCGGAAAAACAACACTTCTTCGTTGCATCAACTTCCTTGAAAAAGCGGATAAGGGACAGATTGTTCTAAATGGCGAAGTTATCTTTGACGGCGAAGAACACAAGAAGATGTCTAATGAAGAAATTCGTAAAAATCAACTTAATTTCGGATTCGTGTTCCAGTCCTTTAACCTGTTTCCGCAGTACAGTGCTTTGGAAAACGTAACTCTTGCGCCAAAACTTCTGGCAAAAGAGCGTGAAGATTTTAGAGAGAATAAGGCGGAAATTTATCGTGAAATCGAAGAAAACGCAAAAAGACTTTTAAATAGCGCAGGTCTTGGGGATAAATATGACAATTATCCGTGTCAGCTATCAGGCGGTCAGCAACAGAGAGTGGCTATTTGCAGAGCACTAGCCCTAAACCCTGAAATAATGCTGTTTGACGAGCCTACATCAGCTCTTGACCCTGAAATCACAAACGAAGTTTTAAAGGTTATAAAATCTCTTGCAGACGAGAATATGACAATGATTATCGTAACTCACGAAATGGCGTTTGCAAAAGGAGTTTCTGACAGAATTATCTTTATGGATAACGGCGTTATCGCAGAAGAAGGCAAGCCCGACGAAATCTTTACAAATCCAAAATCAAAAAGATTGCAGGAGTTCCTATCTAACGTAAGAATGTAAAAGAATGCTTTCGGGCATTCTTTTTTTGTGCTCAAAATTGACTTTTTATCTAGCAGGGAGTATAATAAAATCAAGATTCGGAGGCGACAGGAATGGAAGATAAAAAAATGACAACGGCATACCTTATAAAAAGGTTTTTGCCATACTATAAAAAATATAAATGGACGTTGGTACTGGACCTTTTGTGTGCAGCTCTGACAACGGTCTGCGAACTTATTTTCCCGATGATAATAAGACGCGTCACATTCTTGGCGGAGAACGATATAGCCTCTTTAACCTTTGGTTTTATCGGCAAAATCGCACTTTTATATATCATTTTGCGAATTATTGACACCATGGCAAACTACTTTATGGCAAACACAGGCCACGTTATGGGAACACGAATGGAAACCGATATGCGCCACGACCTGTTCGAGCATTTGCAGACCCTTTCATATTCCTACTATACCGACACAAAAGTGGGTCAGATTATGGCAAGAATCACCAGTGACCTTTTTGACATAACCGAGTTTGCACATCACTGCCCTGAAGAATTTTTCATAACAGGAATTAAAGTTTTAGTATCCTTTATAATCCTTATAAACATCAACATACCGCTTACGCTGATTATCTTTTTAATCCTGCCTGTGATGTTGGTATGTAGCTTAAAATTCCGCAAAAAGATGCGCCTTGCGTTTTCTGAATCAAGAAAGCAGGTGGGCGAGATAAATGCACAGGTAGAGGACAGCCTTTTAGGAATACGTGTGGTTAAATCCTTTGCCAACGAAGCTATTGAACAGGAGAAGTTTGACAAGGGCAACTTAAAATTCCTTGACATCAAGCAATTTGCCTATAAGTATATGGCAGGATTCCACACAACCACAAGATTTTTCGACGGTGTTATGCACCTTGCGGTAGTGGTGGCTGGTAGCGTGTTTATCATAACAGGCAAAATTGATGCATCTGACCTTATTGCATATCTTTTGTACGTCACAACCTTGATTGCATCAATCCGTACCCTGATGCAGTTCACAGAACAGTTCCAACGTGGAATGACGGGTATTGAGCGATTTTTGGAGATTATGGATGCCGACGCAGAAATTGTGGAAAGATGCGATGCGAAAGAATTTAAAACAGGTGATATTGCCTTTGAAAACGTAACTTTCCGTTACGATGAAGAGGACAAAAATGTTATTACTAACCTTAATATGACCATAAAAACAGGCAACAGCGTGGCACTTGTTGGCCCGTCAGGTGGTGGTAAGACCACTCTTTGCAACTTGATCCCAAGATTTTATGATGTATCTTCGGGAAGAATCACAATTGACGGTGTGGATATCGCTGATATGTCGCTGAAGTCTTTAAGGTCAAATATCGGTGTTGTGCAACAGGACGTTTACCTTTTCTCGGGAACAATATTTGAAAATATTGCTTACGGAAAACCGGGTGCTACTATGGAAGAAGTGGTAGCTGCGGCAAAGGATGCAGGAGCAGATGAGTTTATAAGAAACTTACCTGACGGATATGATAGCTATGTTGGCGAACGTGGAATTAAACTTTCCGGCGGTCAAAAACAAAGAATCTCTATCGCAAGGGTATTCCTTAAAAACCCACCGATTCTGATTCTTGACGAAGCAACATCGTCCCTTGATAACGAAAGCGAAAAGGTGGTACAAAAGTCACTTGAGCGTTTAGCAAAAGGCAGAACTGTGTTCACTATTGCCCATAGGCTTACCACAATCAAAAACGCCGACACTATTTTGGTACTAACCAAAAACGGCATAGAAGAACAGGGAACACACGAAGAATTACTTGCAAAAGACGGGATTTATGCTTATTTGTATAAGATGTAAAAAGAGTGCCTTAGGCACTCTTTTTTTGTAAAATATTAATATTTGTTTATAAGTGAAATATCTCACTACGTTCGATGTGAAATAATTTTCTTCGAAAATTGTGAAATAGAAAGCTCATGCTTTCTGTGAAATGAAATAAATCCACACGCGCGAAGAGCGTATTTCACATTGCGAAGCAATATTTCACACCCGAAGGGTATTTCACAAATCCTGAAAGGATTTATTTCACTGAAAAAAGCATCGACAAAAGTCGATGCTTTTTTCTGGTGCCCAAGGCCGGGGTCGAACCGGCACGGGAGATAAGTCCCACAGGATTTTAAGTCCTGGGCGTCTGCCAATTCCGCCACTTGGGCATTCACAACAAAAGGAATTATACTACAATTCTTGGGTGATGTCAAGATTTTTTGCAAAAATATATTTAATATAGAAATTTCTTTTTAGAAAATTTTAGAAAAAGTATAGTAATTTTATAGAATTTGTGATATACTGTAAGATAAGGTGTAAAATAAGGAATAATATGTGCTAAAGCCACATACGTAAATAAATTATTTGAGGTGAAATGATGGGATTATTTGATAAACTATTCGGCTCATATTCCGATAGAGAACTAAAAAGAGTAAAGCCGATTGCAGATAAGGTTATGGCATTAGAACCTGAAATGGAAAAGCTAACAGATGCCGAACTTCGCAATAAAACTTTAGAATTCAAGGAACGTCTTGCAAATGGCGAGGATATGGATTCAATTCTTCCTGAAGCATTTGCTGTTATGCGTGAAGCATCATGGCGTGTTCTTGGAATGAAGCATTTTTACGTTCAGGTTATCGGTGGAATCATTCTTCATCAGGGCAGAATTGCGGAAATGAAAACAGGTGAAGGAAAAACTTTGGTTTCAACACTTCCTGCATATCTAAATGCATTATCAGGAAAAGGTGTGCATATCGTAACAGTTAACGATTACCTTGCAAAGCGTGACTCTGAATGGATGGGTAAGGTTTACAGATTCTTAGGCCTTTCAGTAGGTCTTATTATCCATGACCTTGATAATCACGAAAGAAGACAGGCATATAGAGCTGACATCACCTACGGAACAAACAACGAGATGGGCTTTGACTATCTTCGTGACAATATGGTTACCTATAAGGAAGAACAGGTACAACGCGGTCACAACTACGCCATCGTGGACGAAGTTGACTCAATTTTGATTGACGAAGCAAGA
>JAZOOY010000065.1:0-26074 GCA_045655325.1 Clostridia bacterium | reverse complement strand
GAGGGTACAAGATATCCTTAATATCCGGTGACGATAGCAAAGAGGATCCACCCGTTCCCATCCCGAACACGGAAGTTAAGCTCTTTAACGTCGATGATACTTGGTGGGCGACTGCCTGGGAAAGTAGATAGTTGCCGGAACTGAACTTGAAGTTCAGCTTGCGATAATTTAATAACGAGTTATCGCAAATGGCCCGTTGGTCAAGCGGTTAAGACACCGCCCTTTCACGGCGGTAACGGGGGTTCGATTCCCCCACGGGTCACCACCAAATTGTAAAAAGCCTTTCGAAAGAGAGGCTTTTTGCGAATTTGGGCCATTAGCTCAGTTGGTTAGAGCATCCGGCTCATAACCGGACGGTCCAAGGTTCGAGTCCTTGATGGCCCACCACGAAAAAAGCGTACTGAATTTCAGTACGCTTTTTTCAACGAAATAAATCCTTTCAGGATTTGTGAAATGCACTGCGTGCGTGAAATATTGCTACGCAATGTGAAATACGCCTTGAGGCGTGTGATAAAGGATTTGTTTTATTTCACAGAAAGCCATAGCTTTCTATTTCACAATTTCTACAAGAAATTATTTCACATCGAGCAAAGTGAGATATTTCACTAAGATTTGATTCAGAGTTATTTAGTTATCAAAAAAATACCCACCTTACAGGTGGGATTTAATTTTAATTAAAGAAAATACTAAAAATTAGTCTTTTTCAAATTTTATTATGTCACTAACTTCGCAATCCAAGGCATAACAAAGAGCATCAAGCGTTTTTGTGCTAATAGCTTCTCCCTTTTTTATTCGATGAATAGTATTGGCAGAAAACCCTTGCTTGAAGATTAAATAATATTCAGTTAGACCTTTTTTATAGAGCGTTTCATAAAACGGCTTGTAACTAATCATTTCTTATCACCAAAATAATTTTATCATACTTAAAGTATTGACAATACTCAATAAATTAAGTATAATTGTATGCATAGATGCAAAAAAAGTTTTGGGAGGATAAATTATGGAATTTTTTTGGATTTCAATACTAACAACAATAGGTGGAATAATATTATATGCAATTATGGGTGCGGTAGTAAAGGCACCAGGGAATGTTTTAGCAATAAAGTTTCAGACACTTGGAGATATGAGTGGAAAAACATATAGTGAAATTAAAAGTGTGGTCGGAGCTGAGAATTCTATTTCAACAACTGTTAATGATGCTGGAGAAATCATTAAAATTAGACAATGGATCAGCACAGGATATCATATAACACTGCTGTTTGACAGTAATGATAATTTTATTTGCATAAGCAGTGAGACTAAAGTCTGATAGTTAAAATAATTGCATCTATAATAAAAAAAATACTTCAAACGAATAGTGTTGAACTCTATGAAAATCTATGGTATAATGCGGGTATAGGTTTTACAAAAGCAATAACAAAGGAGAAAAACTATGCATTTATTACCAAAACCCAAAAAGATTGAAATAAAAGAAGGTAGTATTGTATCGAAGAAGTTGACTATCAAGAATCTTATTGCTGATAGCAGAATTGACAAGGCTTTAGCCGTGTTTGAGCAGGGCGGAGATGTTGTTTTAACAGTAAGCGCTTTAGGTGAGTCAAGCGAGGGATACAACCTTGTAATTCTTCCTAACGAAATTAAAATTGAAGGAAAGAGCGTCAAAGGTGCATTCTATGGCATCCAGACGCTAAAGCAGATTTTTGAAAACAATGTTATTCCTTGTCTTGAAATCGAGGACGAGCCGGACATGATACACCGTGGTTTTTATCACGACGTGACACGAGGCAGAGTTCCAACGGTTGCCACACTAAAGAGCCTTATTGACAAGATGGCGTACTATAAAATGAACGAGCTTCAGCTTTACATAGAGCACACATTCCCATTCAAGGAACTTGGCGACGATGTTGAGAAGTTTGGCTACTTGACACCTTCCGAAATCAAGGAAATTGACGATTATTGCTACGATAATTTCATTGAGCATGTTCCGTCTATTGCCACATTTGGTCATCTTTTTGAGCTTTTAAATAAGAAAGAATACCGTCATTTGCAGACCGTTGAAAACTATGAAGCAGACAGACTATTCTGGATGGAGCGTATGAGCCACCATACAATCGACCCAAAAAATCCTGAGAGTATTGAGATTATTAAGAGCCTTATGGACCAGATATTGCCACTTTTCAGAAGTGACAGATTCAATATCTGCGGTGACGAGACTTTTGACCTAAAAGAAGGAAAATATAAGGGTGAAGACACAGGTAAGCTATACGTTGATTTTGTTAAGAAAATTATTGCTCACCTAAAGTCAAGGGGCAAGAAGATAATGATGTGGGGCGATGTTTTGCTTCAGCATCCGGAAACAATTGACGAGCTTCCAGAGGACATTCAGCTTCTAAACTGGTACTATTCTGAAAATCCTCCGGAAGAAACCTTTGAAACTTTTGAAAAATCAGGTCGTGAGCAGATTGTTTGCCCGGGCGTTTCTGCTTGGATTGGCTTTACTGAAGATGTTGAAAGAGCAAACCAGAACATAATTAAAATGTGCGATTACGGCTACAAACACGGCGCAACAGGTATGCTTAACACAAACTGGGGCGATTTTGGACATTTATGTTCTATCGAACTTTCCATGCACGGATTTGTTCTTGGTGCTGCAAAATCATGGAATATTGAAACAAAGGCAGACGATGAGTTTGAAGCCAGCATAAATGCACTTTGCTACAAAAACGAAAATGCCGTTAAATATCTTGAAATAGTGAGTCAGGCCAATGTGCTAATGTCATGGAACAAGATTATTTGGAGCTATTCAAAAAAGACTATGAATACCAAAACTCATGAATATGAACTTCCAACTTTAGAAGAGATTGAAAATTGCATTAAGAATTGCCAAGACATTATTACTGAACTTAAGGAGCAGAGCTGGGAGCTTGATAAGTACAGAACAGAGTTTATTTTGGCGGCAGAAGGCATTATCGTGGTTGCTGAAATGCTTGCGAAGTTTGGAAAGTATGACCATGAGAGAGTATCAAATACTCAGGAATGGCTAAAGCGTTATCGTGAAAGCTGGATGCAGGTTAATAAGGAAAGCGAACTTTACAGACTTGAAAAGTTGTTCTTAGAACTAGACGCTATGTAATAAAAAAAGAAAACCACTTGCAATTGCAGGTGGTTTTTTGTGTTGAATTGTGAGAACGATTGCTTTGCAATCTACACCTCATCAGTCACTTCGTGACAGCTCTTCTCGTTGCGACTCGGTCACAAATCGGCTCTAACAGTCCACATGACTGTTATTCACTACCGATTTGCCGCTATGCTACCTCAAGGAGAAGCCTTTTTGTAAGTTTATTTATTATAGTAATCTTTTTCTTAAATCTTCGCCTGAGTGTGGTGAAAGGTAGCTTGGTGCTACGTCAAACACGGTTTTGCATCCTGAAATACCCTCTTTGCTCATTCGTACGGCTGCTCTTGCGTAGCAAACCAAAACTGATGAAGTAAATTCAGGGTTAGAATCAAGCTTCAGGCTATACTCAATAATGTGACTATTCTCACCTGAAAGTCCTGTTTTTCCGCTTCTTATAACAAATCCGCCGTGTGGGATACCGCTATGGTCACGGTCAAGTTCTTCCTTTGAAATAAAGTGAACTGTTGTATCATAATCTGCGAAATAGTTAGGCATTTCCTTGATTTCTTTTTCAACTTTTTCGGCGTCTGCACCGTCTTTTAAAGCAACAAAACATTCTCTCAAATGCTTTTCACGGGTTGAAAGTTCAGGATTTTCGCCGGCTCGTACCTTTGCTAAAGCATCATCGCAAGGGATTGTGTACTGTTTTGCATCCAAAACGCCCTCAACTCTGCGGATTGCATCGGAATGGCCCTGGCTTACACCTTTGCCCCAGAAAGTGTAGTCCTTTCCGTCAGGCAAAACTGCTTCTGCGTAAAGTCTGTTTAAAGAAAACATTCCCGGGTCCCAGCCAACTGATATAATGGCGATATTTCCGCCGAATTTGGCTTCCTTATCCACATTTTCGAAGTGCTGTGGGATTTTTGCGTGTGTATCAAAACTGTCAATCACGTTAAAATTCTTTGCTAAGGCTGGTGTCTGATGTGGAAGATCGGTTGCACTTCCGCCACAAAGGATTAGCACATCAATATTATCTTTATGGTTTAAAATTTCGTCAATATGGTATGTTTTTGCGCCTGTCAAAGTTTCAAAACTATCAGGGTTTCTTCGTGAAAACACGCCGTAAAGCTCCATATCGCTATTCTGTTTTATAGCACATTCAACGCCACGGCCAAGGTTGCCGTAGCCAACAATTCCTACTTTAATCATTAAAAGGACCTCTTCTCTAAATAGTTTATATCAATAAATTGCCCGAAAGAGCAGTATTTTATGTTAGTTCTGGTGGCGTACCAACGCATATTCGTCACCGTTTCGCCAGTAAGGGCAGTCATAAAAGCTACCCTGCATAAAACGCATCATCTCGTCTTCGTCAAGATTGATTTCGCAAAAATAGCTTTCCCAATCTTCGTCATAGGCGTAGTATGCACAGGTTTCGCAACTTGTTTTGGATTTTTTCATATTAAATCACCTTTCATTTCTTAAAAAAGTATAGCAAAAAAAGGAAAAAAAGTCAATAGCAGAGCGGTTTTGAGCCATATATTTTTTTTGGTGCAAGGCGTGTTTTGTATTGACGAATTTTTCAAAATATGATAAAATATTAAGTTGAAAAAGAATGTCCTTTTCTAGGCTTTTAAGGAGGAATTACAAATGAGTAAAATGACAACAAAAAACATGGTATTAGCGGCAATTTTAACAGCACTTGTGTGGGTATTGCAAACATATATAAGAATTCCTGCAGGAATGTTTGCAATCAACTTGGTTTTGGTACCGATAGCAATCGGAGCAGCAACTTGCGGAGCCGGAATTGGTGCCTGGCTTGGCTTGGTGTCAGGTATTGCAGTGCTTGCAAGCGGAGATGCCAATGCATTTCTGGCAGTTAGTGTGATAGGAACAATTATAACTGTGCTTGTAAAGGGTACTCTTTGTGGTTTGGTAGCAGGACTTGTATATAATAGCTTAAAAAAGGTAAACCATACATTAGCGGTTATTTTATCTGCAATTGTATGTCCTGTTGTAAACACAGGCGTGTTCGTTTTGGGATGCTTTGCATTCTTTATGGAAACAATTACCGAATGGGCAGGCGGAGCAAATGGGGTACAGTTCATTTTTGTGGGACTTATTGGCCTAAACTTCTTTATTGAAGTAGGCGTAAACCTTGTCCTAAGCCCTGTAATTGTAAGACTTATAAACATTAGAAAGAAGTAATAATATGTGGTGTGCAAAAGATTGGAAAGACTACATTTTAATAGACGCAGCAGGCGGTGAAAAGCTTGAATATTGGAAGAATATACTTCTTCGTCGACCTGATCCGCAGGCAATCTGGACCGAAAAGGCAAAAACTCCGCTTTGGACAAAGACCGATGCTACCTATCATAGAAGTGATAAAGGTGGCGGAAGCTGGGAGTATTTCAATAAGAAAATGCCGGAGCGATGGACAGTTTCTTATAAAAACCTGACCTTTAACATAAAGCCGATGGGATTTAAGCATACAGGCCTTTTCCCTGAACAGGCAGTTAACTGGGACTGGTTTTCTGACCTTATAAAGAATGCGGGAAGACCGATTAAGGTCTTAAACCTTTTTGCCTATACAGGCGGTGCAACCGTTGCGGCAACTGCAGCAGGTGCTGAAGTGTGTCACGTGGATGCATCAAAGGGAATGGTATCCTGGGCAAAGGAGAATATGGCATCATCAGGACTTTCAGATAAGCCTGTAAGATACATCGTTGACGACGTTAAGAAGTTCGTTCAAAGGGAAGCAAGACGTGGCAAAAAGTACGATGCCATTATTATGGACCCGCCATCATACGGCAGAGGCCCAAATGGCGAGCTTTGGAAAATTGAAGATGAGCTTTACTGCCTGGTTGAGGACTGTATGCAGATTTTATCGGACGAGCCATTGTTTTTCTTGATAAATTCATACACAACAGGTCTTTCACAGACCATTATGGAAAACGTTCTAACACTAACAATGAAGAAAAAATACGCAGGAAAAGTTGCCTGCGATGAAATAGGACTTATGATGCAGGAAAAGGGATTGGTACTTCCTTGCGGAATGAGCAGCCGTTGGAGTAAAGACTGATATGATTGACGTAGAAAAGTTGTCATTTTCTTATGATGACGAAGAAACACAAGAGAAAAAGTATGTTATAAAAGAGCTTGACCTTCACATTGATAAGGGCAGCTTTGTTGCCGTGCTTGGGCATAACGGTTCGGGGAAATCCACCTTTGCAAAGCACCTTAACGGAATTTTATTGCCGTCAGGTGGCAAGGTGTTTATCGACGGAATGGATACTCAGGTTGAGGAAAATACTTTCGATATAAGAAGCACGGCAGGAATGGTTTTCCAGAACCCTGATAATCAGATTGTTGCGGCGGTTGTGGAAGACGAAGTGGCATTTGCACCTGAAAATTTAGGCATACCGTCTGATGAAATAAGACACAGAGTTGACGAGTGCCTTGAGATAGTTAATATGTCGGAGTTCGCAAAAAGCACTCCGTCACGGCTATCAGGCGGACAAAAGCAGAGAATTGCCATCGCAAGCGTTCTTGCTATGGAGCCACAGATTATTATCCTTGATGAGCCAACTGCAATGCTTGACCCAAAAGGCAGACAGGAAGTTATGAAAACCATTAAAAAGCTTAACCGTGAGCGCGGAATGACAGTTGTTTTGATAACACACTATATGGAAGAAGCAGCACTTGCCGATAGAGTTGTGGTTATGGAGAAAGGTAAGGTGGTAATAGACGATGTGCCGAAGAAGGTATTTTCCGAGGTTGAGAAAATCAAGAAAATCGGCCTTGACGTGCCACAGGTAACCGAACTGTTATTCAGGCTTCGCAATATGGGATTTGACCTGCCTGATGACATAATCACAGTTGATGAGTGCAAAGAAGTTCTACTTCAGAAATTAAAGGGACTAAAGAAATGATTAAGGTAACAAATTTAAGTTATATATATCAGCAAGGGATGCCGTTCGAGTCGACAGCTTTGTCCGACATCAGCTTTGAAATTCCTGACGGGGATTTCGTTGCGGTAATCGGGCATACAGGCTCGGGAAAATCCACATTGATACAGCATCTTAATGCTTTAATAAAACCGACAAGTGGAAAAATCGAGATTGACGGCGTAAACATAACAGCACCTGATGTTGATTTAAGAAGAGTGCGCCGTGATGTGGGTTTAGTTTTTCAGTATCCTGAACACCAGCTTTTTGAAGAAACTGTGTATAAGGACATCGCTTTTGGCCCAAAGAATATGGGACTTTCCGATGATGAAATAAGACAAAGAGTTCTTGATGCGATGCACTTTGTTGGGTTATCAGAGGACCTTTTGGAAAAATCGCCGTTTGAATTATCAGGCGGACAAAAGCGTAGAGTTGCCATAGCAGGAGTGCTTTCAATGAAGCCAAAGGTGCTTATTTTAGATGAGCCGACAGCGGGCCTTGACCCAAAGGGCAGAGACGAGATTTTAAATCAGCTTGTAACCCTTCATAAGGAAAACAAATATATGACAATAATCTTCGTATCTCACTCAATGGAAGACGTTGCTATGCTGGCAAACAACGTGCTTGTTATGAACAAGGGAAAACTTGCAATGAAAGGAAGCGTTGCGGAAGTTTTTGAACGCTCCGCAGAACTTCGCGAGATGGGACTTGATGTACCGCAGATTACCGAGCTTACACACAGACTTATTGCGTCAGGCGTTGATATAAGACCTGATGTGTATACTGTCAAGTTTGCGTCGGAGATATTTGCCCAGCTTTTAAAGGAGGCAGAAAATGTTTAAAGACATTACAATCGGTCAGTATATTGAAGGAAATTCCTTCATACACAAGATGGATGCCCGTATTAAAATTTTGTTGTCTTTAGTTTATATAGTTATACTGTTTTTGATAAAATCGCCACTAGCGTATGCCCTTGTATTTTTGTTTACGGCATTCCTTGTTTGGCTGTCAAAACTGCCTGTAAAGTACATTATACGTGGCCTAAAGCCGATGCTTTACATCCTGATTTTCACAAGTTTAATCAACCTGTTTATGACACAGGGTGGTGAAGTTTTGTGGACTTTCCCGTATTTTGAAAAGGTAAAAATCACAGAATTAGGCTTAAAAACTGCAGTAATTATGGTGGTAAGATTGTCACTTTTGGTTGTGGTAACATCACTTTTGACCTTGACCACATCACCACTAATGCTTACTGACGGAATAGAAAAACTATTAAAACCATTTGAGATAATAAAGGTACCGGCACACGAAATCGCAATGATGATGACCATTGCAATCCGCTTTATTCCAACACTTTCGGAAGAAACGGAAAAGATAATAAAGGCCCAAACTGCACGAGGAGCGGACTTTGAAAGCGGAAACATCCTAAAACGTGCTAAGGCTATGATACCGCTACTGGTGCCACTTTTCATAAGTGCGTTCAGACGTGCTGATGATTTGGCAGTTGCTATGGACTCACGCTGTTACCACGGCGGAAAGAACAGAACAAGGATGAAACAAATGAAGATGACCTGGCGTGATGCAGTTGCTACTTTTGTGGTAGTTTTGGCTTCAGGTATATTTTTGGCGATATAAACTTTATGAAAGGAAGATAGGATGCGTAACATTAAGCTGATAATCCAGTATGACGGAACCCGCTATCATGGTTGGCAGAGCCAACAAAATGCGGTAACTGTTCAGGATGTTTTGGAAAACGCAATATTAAAGCTTACCGGTGCTCGACCAAGGGTTACCGGCTGTAGTCGTACCGACACAGGTGTGCACGCCCAGATGTTTGTTTGCAATTTTGGAACAGAAACCACAATTCCTGCGGACAAAATACCCCTTGCAATAAAGTCCTATCTGCCAAATGACATAATCTGTTTAAAGGCAGAAGATACAGACCTTGACTTTCATTCAAGATACTGCGCAAAAAAGAAGCGCTATACTTATTACATTCAAAATTCACAGTTTCCTGATGTTTTCAAAGTGAATTATGCCTGGCACTTCCCATATCCATTGGATATTGACGCCATGCAAAAAGCAGCAAAGGCGTTTTTGGGTGAGCACGATTTTATCGGCTTTGCCGCAAGCGGATTTACTGTGAAAACAACGGTTAGAACTATTTATGACATAAGCGTTGAAAAAAACGGAGATTTAATTAAAATATCTGTTCTTGGCAACGGATTTTTATACAATATGGTAAGAATTATGGCGGGAACTCTTGCGTTTGTTGGTTGTGGCAAAATCAAAGCTGACGAAATGGAAGACATAATAAATTCCTGTGACAGAAAACGTGCAGGCATAACTGCACCGCCGGAAGGACTATTTTTAACGGAGGTATTTTATTGATGAAAAAGAAATCAAATATTATGAAAATAATACTTATCATCGTATGCCTTTGTAGTGTTACACTGTTTTCGTTGGTTGCGGCGGGTGTTGAGATACCGTTTCTTCAGACGTATAAAACCAATTTCAAGCACAATGTGAGCGGAATAAGTAACCTTTTGGGAATAGAACTTCCTATCGGGGTTCAACTTTATTTAGACGATGAATCTGTGCCTGCTCCAAAGCCGACAATGGTTCCGAAAGAGGAGATTGAGGCATTGGAAGAAGCGCTTGGATATCCTGAAGAGGAAGAAGTTGTTACCAAAGAAGGAACAACCGCTCTTACTCCGCAATCCCCGATAAAAACAGTTAAAAGCGAGAACTTGCCTGTGGCTCTTGACAGTGCAGCTAATGCGAAGTTTGCAGATTATATGGGCGATGTGGTAGCGGCAAGCGAAACAAGATATCGAGGCTTTAATAGTAAGGGTGAGCTTTTGTGGGAACTTCCGATACAGATGCAGTCACCGCAGCTAACAGTACGTGGTGAGTATGTTCTGATAAACGAAACCGGTGCTAAAAAGATACTTTTATATAAAGGCAAAAAACAGGTTTTTGAAGCAACCACAGAGGGTAATATTATAACTTGTGACCTTTCTAAAAAAGGCGATGTGGTAGCAGTTACCGATAAGGAATACTATAAAGGTCAGGTTGTGGTGCTAAATTCAAGCGGTAAGGTGATATTTGCCTGGGATTCAGGCTCATATAACATCCTTGATGCAGCAATTTCAAATGACAGAAATGTGGCGATTTCGCTACTTAATACCGACATTGGCGCAGATAGCTTGATTGCCTGCCTTGACGTAAACGGAAAAGAAAAATACAGAACAGATAATTTCTCCAATTCAATAATTTTTGACTTGGAATTTGATGGCGAAAAACTTAATGCTATTTCTGACAATAGGTGTATCGGAATTTCCAAAAACGGAAAGATTCTATGGGAATATGACTATGCGGGTAAACTTTTAAAGAACTATGACATTGCGGTAAACGGCTCAAAGCTACTTTTATTTGAAAATGGCGGAGTTGGTGAAATTGTGGTAGTTTCCCGTGGCGGAAAGGCTTATGAACCAATAAAAACCGAGTCTATGCCTGATGTTGTAAGCATCAAGTCAGATTATATCGCATATAATAGTGGACGAGATGTTATTGTTTCAAACTTCAAGGGAAAAGGCACAAAAAGAGCCACTTGCAGTGCGGACATAAAGCAGGCCTTGGCAATAGAAAAGAACAAGGTATTTTGTGTATATAATTCCAGCATACAGGTTAAAAAGCCTGTGCGAGCAAAAAAACAGGACGTTATTGTAATAACAGCGGAGTAAGAAAGGGATAGATTATGGGAAGCGTACTTGATATTGTACTTATTGCAGTGATAGTTTTCTTTGTTATGATGTCTGCAAAAAAGGGATTTATATCAGCATCCAAGAACATCATTACATTGATTCTAACTGTGACTTTGCTTGCGTCAATGCAAGGCGTGGTGCTTGAGGCACTGCAGAATTCACCCCTTGGGGATAACGTGAAAAAAATGGTGAGCCAGAACGTAACCAAAACATATCAGGCGGAAAATCTTCCGGAAGGAACAGACACAACCGACACAGAAAAATCAATTATGATTTGCGAGGCTATGTCTCTTCCAACATTCCTGTCAAACAGTATTGAGGCAAGCATCCGTGAGATGTCTGAAATTAAAAACAACGTAATGGAAGTCATAACCGACTCGCTAACCCTACTTATTATGCGAATTATCGCACTTATATTGCTATTTATACTGGTACGAGTTTTCGTATTTTTAGCAGTGAAGATTCTGGAAAGTCTTTTCGGCCTGCCGGGTCTTAAGACCATAAACAAAACCTTAGGAGCGGTAATTGGAATCGTAAATGCGTTCCTTGTTATCTACATAATTTGCGGATTGGTAAGCGTTTTCACGCCTACCGACAAGCTGGCAATAGTCAGCCAGGCAATCGACCAGACAATGCTATTAAAATATGTTTATAACCATAACCTACTGCTAGGCTTACTGATTTAATAGAGGTGATAAGTTGGAAGAGAGACGTGAACTTGAACGCAAAACTAAAGAAGAACTAAAACAGCTTGCCCAAGGCCTTGAAATTGCAAGAATTTCAGCTTTAAAAAAGGATGAGCTTATTGATGCAATACTTGCAAAACGTGACGAAAACAGAGCAAAGCTGGATGCGGAAGTGCCAAAGAAACGCCAAAGACCGCAAGATGTTGTTGAAGTGCGGGGCGTTTTGGAAGTTTTGGCAGACGGATTCGGATTTTTAAGGTTTGATAACTATAAACCTGGTCCTGAAGATATCTATGTATCGCCAACCCAAATCCGCAGATTCAACCTAAAAACCGGCGATGAAATCACAGGCGATGCAAGACCATCACAGGAAGAGGATAAGTATTCACCGCTATTATTCGTAAAGAAAATTAACGGGGATAGCCTTGAAGTTGCTCTAAAGAGAACGAACTTTGAAAAACTTACTCCTGTATATCCTGAAGAAAAAATCAAGCTTGAAACAGGTGAAAAGGAAAAATTTGCATCAAGACTTTTAGACATAGTTGCACCAATCGGAAAAGGTCAGCGTGGGATGATTGTGGCACCGCCAAAGGCAGGAAAAACCACTATCATAAAGCAGATTGCCCAGTCAATTGCGAAAAATTACCCTGATATAAACCTGATAGTGCTTTTAATTGACGAAAGACCGGAAGAAGTTACTGATATAAGAAGAAGTATTGATGGCGAAGTTATCGCATCAACCTTTGACCAGACTCCTGAAAACCACACCAAATGTGCGGAAATGGTTTTAGAACGTGCTATGCGCCTTGTTGAGCAGAAAAAGGACGTTGTTATACTTATGGACTCAATAACACGTCTTGCAAGAGCCTATAACCTTACGGTGAACCCTACAGGACGAACCTTGTCAGGCGGTCTTGACCCTGATGCACTAATCAAACCGAAAAAGTTTTTCGGAGCGGCACGAAATGTGGAAGAAGGCGGAAGCCTTACCATACTTGCCACAGCGTTGGTGGAAACAGGCTCACGAATGGACGAGGTTATCTTTGAAGAGTTTAAGGGCACAGGAAATATGGAGTTAAAGCTTGACCGTGGTATGCAGGAACGACGCATTTTCCCTGCGGTTGACATCTTAAAATCGGGAACTCGCCGAGAAGATAAACTTCTTACCAAGGAAGAACAGGATGCAAGCTGGGCAATTCGCCGTAACACGAATTCTCAGAATACTTACGATACTATGGGGAAAATTTTGCAGTTTATGAAGGACACCGATAGTAACCGTGAACTTATAGAAACTATAATTAAATACTATAAAAAATAGGCAGTGCAAACGCACTGTTTATTTTTTTAAAGAGATTTTGGGAGAACCTTTTGCATATACTATATTTAGTTAAAAAGCAGAAAGGGAGTTAGCTAAATGGTAAGAAAATATTTTGCTGCATCAAACAGCGCAGGCGGATTTACCAACCTTATGGAGAACAATCTGGCGGGGATAGACAGGGTGTTTACAGTATCGGGAGATTCCAAAAAACAAAAGACGGATATTCTTGAAATCATACTAAAAGAAGCAGAAATTTCGGGAGATGCGGAATGTGTTGTAAGCCCTTTTGATATTAAAAATATCGACGCCGTAATAATCAGGGATAAAGGCGTTGCGGTGGTGGATAGGGACTATATTACGGCTGAAATATCAGCGAAAAACATAGATTTATGCGAAGTAAACCACCAACCGTCTGACATAGTCTATGAGCTTTTAAAAAAGGAAAAATGGGCGCTTGACCAGATGTACAATTGCTATGACGATGCCAAAATGATACACGACGAATGGGAAAAAATTTATATGGGGAATATGGACTATAAAAAGCTTGAGGCGTATGAAAAAGGCGTTATAGACCATCTGCTTTCGGGTAAAAATGGGAATTTTGGGAACAAAAATTACCACAGATTTTTTGGAGCATCAACCCCTGATGGTTCGGTGAATTATATAGATAACTTGACGGAAAACCTTTCTGAAAGATTTTTCATAAAGGGAAGAGCCGGAACAGGAAAGTCTACATTCTTAAAAAGGCTTGTACGTGAGGCAAACGAAAAAGGCTTTGATACCGAGATTTATTATTGCAGTTTTGATAAGAACAGCCTTGATATGGTGATTGTGCCGGAGCTTGATTTCTGCGTTTTTGATTCAACCGCACCACACGAAATGTTCCCGCAAACTAAAAGGGACAAAATTCTTGATTTTTATGAAGAATCAGGACTTTTGGGAACTGACGAAAGGTACGAAAAGGAACTTTCTGACGTACAGGAGCGATATAGACACAAAATTTCACAGGGTATGGCATATTTGCGCCTTTGCAAGCTATATATGAAAGAAAAGGAATATTATCTTGCGAAAGGATTATGTGAAAAAGAGTTTATGACCCTAAAAGATGCGGTAGTAAAAGAGATATTTCAAAAATAAAAATACGGTGCAAAAGCACCGTATTTTCGTATATTTAAATATACTGCATTTCCTTTCGCAAGTTTTCAGCGATATCCTTGCCTTTTAGAATTTCTACCATTTTAAAACCGAAATCGCTTGCTGCACCAGCACCTTTTCCGGTTAAAATTTTACCGTCAAGAGTGGCTTTTTCGCCTGTAAAATTGCCCTTTGGAGCGTATTTTTCAAAGCCGGGGAAACAGGTGTAGTTCTTGCCGTCCAAAATGCCACGCTTTCCAAGAATTGACGGAGAAGCGCAGATTGCGGCAATGTATATGTCCTTTTCCGATGCGTATGTTATAAGGTCCTGAACCTCTGGTGATTCATCAAGGTTGGTATGACCAGGTCCACCCGGAAGTACAAGCATTTCCATATCATCTTTATTAACGTCATCAATCAATATATCAGTTTCGATGGTAATATCGTGAGACGATGTGGCATTTTTGCCCATAACACCCACAGTTTTAACGCCGATTCCGGCTCTTCTCATAATGTCAATAGGCTCGATTGCTTCAACATCTTCAAAGCCGTTTACCATAAGAACATATACCATAAATTTCACACTCACTTTTTCAAAAATTCTTTGTAATTTAATATTAGCATAAACGCCCTTTATTAGTCAATCTTTTTGGCGGGAAATTGTGTATTTTCCTTGCTTTTTCCAAAAAAAAAGGGTATAATATATAGTACAAGAAAATGGGTAGGTGTACGCAAAAATTTGAGAATACATAAAGCGTAACACAGAAAGGAAAGCATATGAGCAAAAAACTTTCAAGAAGTCAAGCAAGATGCGAAGCATTTAAAATCATTTTTCAGCTAAATCAACATATGGATGACGTTGATTTTTTGCTTGATAACCTTATGAACGAGCTTCCGGCAAGCATAACATCTATGCCGTACATAAAGAACGTGGTGTACGGTGTTATGGAAAAGTATGACGAGCTTACAGGAATAATCAGCGAGAATTTAGCCGAAGGCTGGAAGGTTGAGCGTATTTCCAAAGTGGCAAGAGCCGTACTTTTGCTTGCGATTTATGAAATCAAGTATGTGGAAGACGTGCCGGAAAAGGTTGCAATCAACGAAGCTTTGGAGCTTGCAAAGACATTTGATATGCCGGACTCATCTGTATTCGTAAACGGCGTTTTGGCCGGTGTTGTGAACAAATGAGCATTTATCTTGGAATAGATACGTCAAACTACACCACGTCGGTTGCGGCGGTGGGTGACGTTTTTATAAACGAACGAAAGATTATTGATATAAAAGAGGGAATGCGGGGAATCCGTCAGTCAGACGGCGTTTTTGTGCATTTGAAGGAACTGCCACAGCTTTTTGAAAAGCTTTCTATTGATATGAAAAGCGTATCAGCCGTTGGCGTTTCGACAAGACCCCGAAATGTTGAGGGTTCCTATATGCCGGTGTTTTTGGCAGGTGAGAGCTTTGCAAAGGTAATTGCCAAAAGCCTTGGCGTGCCGATGCTAGAATATTCTCATCAGGATGGACACATTATGGCAGGCATACTCACGCAAAAGGCAGAAGAACTTCTGGACGAACCATTTTTTGCGGTGCATTTATCAGGCGGAACTACCGAGATTTTAGGATGCGAGTATAAAGACAACCACTTTACCGCAAAAATCGTTGGCGGAACAAAGGACATTTCTGCAGGTCAGCTAATTGACAGATTGGGTGTGGCACTTGGAATGAAATTCCCTTGCGGAAAGGAACTGGACAAGTTAAGCCTTTCCTGCCAAGTAGAGCCACTAAAATTAAAAACCTCGGTGGAAGATGGATACATAAACTTCTCGGGGATTGAAACAAAACTAACACAATTGATAGATAAAGAAGATGCAGGGCTTTTAGCAAAAACAGCCCTTGCATTTATCGGCAAAAGCCTAACCGAAGCTATCAATTTCCATAAACCAAAGAAAGTGCTTTTCGTGGGCGGTGTTGCATCAAACACAATGCTACGTGAGTATTTTGAAAAGGAAATTGATGCAAAAACTTACTTCGCAACAAAGGAGCTATCCTCTGATAACGCTGTGGGAATTGCGGAGCTTTGCCGAAGAGCATTTATAATATAGGAAATTGCGAAAAGCGCAATGACGTATATTTCAAAAATGCTTCCTTAGTCTCACGCCCGCAGGCGGGGCTTCTATCAAAAGCTTTTTTATATAAGGAGATGATAAAATGGAACCGATTATGGCAACGGTCAGTCAACTGAACGCTTATATGAAAAGAGTTGTTGACGGGCAAACTGCTCTTAATGACATCTGGATTAAGGGCGAAATTTCAAACTTCAAAGACCATTATTCGGGTCATCTTTATATAACCTTAAAGGATGACGGCGGTGTTTTAAAAGCCGTTATGTTTAAGGCAGCAGCGTCAACCTTGACTTTTAAGCCGGAAGACGGAATGAAAGTTATTGCCCGTGGAAGAATCGGTGTTTATGAGCAAAGCGGAACATACCAGCTTTACATCAGCGAAATGACGCCGGACGGACTTGGGGAGCTATACGTTGCATACGAACAGCTTAAAAAGAAACTTGGGGAAGAAGGCCTTTTTGACGATGACAAGAAAAAGCCTATTCCAAAATATCCTGAAAAAGTGGGCGTTATAACTGCGGCAACAGGTGCGGCGGTAAGAGATATAATAAACGTCATAACAAGACGCTACCCATACTGCGAAATCATCATTTACCCTGCACAGGTGCAAGGCACGGGAGCGGCTGAAAGCATCGTTTCAGGTATAGAATACTTTAACGAAAAAGAACTTTGCGACACATTGATTGTGGGTCGTGGCGGTGGCTCTATCGAAGATTTATGGGCATTTAATGAAGAGATTGTGGCAAGAGCTATAGCGGGTTCAAGAATCCCGATAATCTCTGCAGTTGGTCACGAAACCGATTTCACTATTGCAGATTTTGTGGCGGACTTACGTGCACCAACACCTTCTGCTGCGGCAGAAATTGCGGTGCCGTCACAGCTTGAGCTTTTGTCCAAGATATCCACAATGTCAACCAGAATGCAGTCGGCAGTTATAAACAGACTTAAAAATAAAAGGCTCATCATTGAAAAACTTTCAATGCGAAGCCCGAAAAACCGAATTGACGATTTAAGACAAAAGAACGATAACTTACTAAAGCAAGCAGAAAAGAGTTTCCTTTTAACTTTTGAGGGAAAGAAAAAGGAACTTTCAAAGATATGTGCAAAGCTTGATGCACTAAGTCCACTTGGCGTTATGGCAAGAGGATATGCGATTGCACAGGAAGAAGATGGAACAGTTATCAGAACAATATCCAAAATGTCGCCGGGCAAGGAATTTAGTTTAAGACTTGCAGACGGCGAATGTCAATGCGAAGTAAAGGAGATGTAGGCCATGTTTGAAGATTCAATAAAAGAACTTGAAAAGATTGTTGAAAGCCTTGAAAAAGGTGATTGCGGACTTTCAGAAAGCCTTGACCTTTTTGAAAAAGGAATCAAACTTTCAAAGGAATGTAACGATATGCTTGATAAGGCAGAGAAGCGAGTATCCATCCTAATGGGCGGAGAAAAGAAAGATTTTGACATAGACGAGGAATAGTTATGCAAAAATATATTGACCTTGCAGAAAAAGCCCTTTCAGAATATATGAAAGTGGAAAATAATCCGCAAAAGAAAATATACGAAGCGGAAGAATACAGCCTTATGGCAGGTGGAAAAAGACTTCGCCCTGTTATAATGATGATGACCGCAAAGATGTGTGGAAAGTCACCTGAACTAGTGATTCCTTTTGCCGTGGCAATTGAAATGATACACACATATTCTTTAATTCATGACGATTTGCCGGCTATGGATAATGACGACCTAAGACGTGGAAAGCCAACAAACCATAAGGTTTACGGCGAGGCTATGGCAATTTTAGCAGGCGATGCACTTTTAACCAAGGCGTTTGAAGTTGTGGCAAGCTTTAGCGACGAAACAGTTTCAAAGGAAAGAGTTTTAAGAGCAATTTCAACTCTTGCGGTATCAGCTGGCGATAACGGAATGATTGGTGGACAGGTGGTTGACATCGAAAGTCGAAATGAAGATGCGGAGCTTTTGAAGTACCTACATTCACTAAAAACAGGTGCCCTAATTCGTGCATCAGGCGTAATCGGAGCTATTTTGGCTGGTAGCACAGAAGAAGAAATCAAAGCGGTTGAAAGCTTCTGCGACAATTTGGGCATAGCCTTCCAGATACAGGACGACATTTTGGACGTAACAGGAACTGAGGCGGAGCTTGGCAAACCAATTGGCTCAGATGCCGAAAATGACAAGTCCACCTATGTAACCCTTTTTGGTATCGAAAAGGCAGAAAAGTTGGCGGAGGAATATACCCAAAAAGCAATTGAAAGCCTTAATGTATTTGCAGATAATGGTGAGCTTGTAAACTTAGCAAACAAGCTTATGGGAAGAAAGGCATAAAATATGAATTGGAAAGATAACGTGGTTGTAACCTGTATTCTGGCGTGGTTTATCGCACAGTTTATAAAGGTTATCTTAACACTTATTAAAGATAAAAAGATTGACTTCAGGCGCTTTGTGGGTTCAGGCGGATTCCCTAGTTCCCACGCATCCTTTGTGACATCCCTTGCAACAGCTGTGGGACTTATTGACGGGTTTTCAAGCACAGAGTTTGCTATAACTGTGGTTTTAGCCCTTGTTGTTATGTATGATGCGGCAGGTGTCAGAAGAGCTGCAGGCCAGCAGGCAAGAATACTTAATAAAATTGTTGAAGCATGGGAACATAAAGACCTTACCCAGACGGACAAGCGATTAAAGGAGCTTTTGGGTCATACCCCAAAAGAGGTTTTTGCAGGTGCAATTCTGGGTATTGTGATTGCCATTATAAGACACATTTGATGAGGGAACTATAGATGATATTTGATTCACACGCCCATTATAATTCATCAAAATTTGATGAGGATAGAGATGCGGTTTTAGGAAGCCTTAAAGAGGGAAATGTTGCCTATGTTATGAACGTGGCGGATTCAATGGAATCCCTTAAAAAGGTTCTTGAAATTGCAGAAAAGTACCCATTCGTATTTGCAAGCGTTGGGGTACACCCTGAAGAAACAGGGGAACTTACAGATAAGGATATGGACATTCTTTTAGAGTACACAAAGCATCCAAAGGTGAAAGCAATTGGTGAGATTGGTCTTGACTACTATTGGGACAGTGTGGAAAGGGATGTTCAGAAAAAGTGGTTTGCACGCCAGATTGATGTTGGAAAACAAAGCAATTTGCCGATTATAGTCCACGACCGTGATGCTCACGGTGACACAATCGACATCTTAAAAAGCGAAAATGCAAGGGATGTTGGCGGAATAGTTCACTGCTTTTCCGGAAGCTGTGAAATGGCAAGGGAGGTTTTGAATCTTGGAATGCATATCGGAATTGGCGGAACGGTCACTTTTAAAAACGGAAGAAAAATAAAAGAAGTTGCAGAGTATGTGCCGATAGAATCAATTGTTCTTGAAACCGATGCACCGTACCTTGCGCCTGAGCCGTTTCGTGGAAAAAGAAACAGCTCGGACTTGATAAAATATGTGATAGATGAAATTGCGAAAATCAAAGGAATTTCTGCAAAAGACGTTGAGGAAATCACTTTCCAGAACGCAAAGAGAGTTTATAAAATTGAGGATTAAGCTATGTATGGTTATGAGATTTTGCACGAGCAAATCGCAGAAAACTTAATAAACAACATACGCAATGGCGTTGCCAATCAGGCATACATCTTTGAGGGTGAACGTGGCGTTGGCTCAAAGGAATGCGCAAGATTGTTTGCATCCGCATTGGTATGTAAAAATACGACTTCTGCGCCTTGCGGTACTTGTAACGCCTGCATTATGGCAAAAGCGGAATCTCACCCTGACATTTACGAGCTGACACCCCAAGACGGAAAGCGCAACATCAGCGTTGACCAGATACGAAGCGTTGTTACCGATGCGTATACAAAGCCTTATGAGAGTGGAAAAAAGGTTTATATTATCGCCTATGGCGACGATATGAACGAGCAGGCACAGAATGCTTTTTTGAAAGTATTGGAAGAACCACCAGAGTATGCGGTGTTTGTGATTTTAGCGGAGAATAATGAAAGCCTTTTGCAGACTATCCGTTCAAGATGTACTTCCATAAGATTTAATCCTGTAGCGGATAAAAAGGTGGAAGAATATATAAGAAAAAACTTCCCTGATAGCCTTGAGGCGGTGGATTTCTTGGTTCAGTATGCAGGCGGAGTTGTGGGCGATGTTGAAAAGATATTAAGCACCGAAAACTTCGTACCGCTAAGACGAGAAAGCCTTGAAAAGCTACCATATTTGCTGTCAGACCGCAAGGTTGTCGCCTATCAGGTAGCAGAATTTTTGGAAGAAAATAAGGAAGATGCAGACCTTATATTAAGATTCTGGCAAGGATTTTTAAGGGATATGCTTTTAATAGTATCAGGTGCAAAAAATCTTGTTAAAAGCACGGATTATATAGATGTACTTATAAACCTTGCAAACAAAGCACAGGAAGAAAAGATAGTTAAAGCTATTGATGAAGTGCTTTTAGCACAACAAATGAGAAAGAGATATGTAAATCTTAAGGCTCTTGCCTTACGACTTGCATTTAGCATAAAAAATCGAAATTAAGGAGAAGAAGAAATGAACAGATTTGAAGAATTGCTACCTAAGGTAGAAATGCTTGCACAAAAATGCGACAACAACGGGCATATTGACCCGGAACTATATGACAGATATGAAGTTAAGCGTGGACTTCGTTATAAGAGCGGACGAGGCGTTTTGACAGGTCTTACCGAAATCGGCGAAGTTAAGTCCTACACAATCGACGACGGTGAAATGATTCCTTGCGAGGGTAAGCTTTATTACCATGGCGTGGATATTGAGCAGATTGTTGAGGGATTTACATCTGAAGGCAGATTCGGTTTTGAAGAAGTAATATACCTTTTGATGTTCGGCGAACAACCAACAGAAGACCAGCTTGACGATTTTTGTAAACTATTAGCAGAATACAGAATGCTTCCAACAAGCTTTGTTCGTGACATTATCATGAAAGCACCATCAAAGGACATGATGAATACTCTTGCACGAAGCGTTTTGACAATGTACTCATATGACGAGCTTGCAGACGACACAAGCATATCCAACGTGCTTCGTCAGAGCTTGCAGTTAATTGCGGTGTTCCCGCTATTATCAGTTTACGGCTATCAGGCTTATAACCACTATCAAAAGGGTCACAGCCTGTTTATTCACACACCACCTGCGGAGCTTTCTACTGCGGAAACAATTCTTCACGTATTGCGTCCTGACAGCAAGTACACTCAGCTTGAGGCACAGCTTCTGGATATTTGCTTGGTTGCACAGGCAGAGCACGGTGGCGGTAACAACTCAACATTTACAACACACGTTGTATCTTCATCAGGTACAGATACATACTCATCTGTTGCAGCGTCTTTGGGTTCACTAAAAGGACCAAAGCACGGTGGTGCAAATAAAAAGGTTGTTGAGATGTTTGAAGACATTAAGGCAAATGTAAAGAATCACGAAGATGAAGAAGAGGTAAGAAGCTATCTTCAGAAGATTCTTGACAAGGAAGCCTTTGATAAATCAGGACTTATCTATGGTATCGGACACGCAGTTTATTCGCTATCCGACCCGAGAACAAAAATCCTTAAGAAATACGTAGGCCAGCTTGCAAAGGAAAAGGGAACAGAAAAGGAACTTGCGCTTTATGAAATGGTAGAGCGTATTGCACCAGAACTTTTGTCTAAGAAGAGAAATCGACCTGTTAGTGCTAACGTAGACTTCTACTCAGGATTCGTATATCGTATGCTAGGTCTTCCGCTAGAACTTTATACACCGATTTTTGCAATTGCAAGAATTGCTGGCTGGAGTGCACACAGAATTGAGGAACTTATGAACTCAGGCAAGATTGTGCGTCCTGCTTATAAGAACGTTGCAAAACATACAGCGTATGTTCCAATGGCTGAAAGAAAGTAATAAAACGGCAAGAAACTTCGGTTTCTTGCCATTTTAAAAAGAGGTGATTTTTTATGGAAACACACTCAGGTGAAAGAATACACATTGGCTTTTTTGGTATGCGAAATGCCGGAAAATCAAGCCTTGTAAATGCGGTTACAGGCCAGAGCCTGTCGGTTGTGTCCGATGTTTTGGGAACAACTACAGACCCTGTAAAAAAGGCTATGGAGCTTTTGCCGTTGGGGCCTGTTGTTATCATAGACACACCGGGACTTGACGACGAAGGTGAGCTTGGAAATTTGCGAATAAAAAAAGCACGTCAAATCTTGGGGCTTACGGATATTGCCATACTTTGCGTGGATGCAAAAGCGGGAATGAGCGAGCAGGATAATGAGCTTGTGGGATTTTTTGAAAAGAAAAAGATTCCGTATATTGTGGCATATAACAAATTGGATTTGTTGAAAACCCAGAAAGAATTAAAAGAAAACGAGATATACGTAAGCGCAAAAACAGGCGAAAACATATTCGAACTTAAAGAAAAAATGGCAAGACTTTTGAAAAACAGTGACGATGACAAGAAGCTTGTAGCAGACATTGTTTCAAAAGGTGACTTGGTGGTAATGGTAATTCCTATTGATAGCGCAGCGCCAAAGGGACGAATAATCCTGCCACAACAACAGACATTACGTGAGCTTTTGGATATTGGCGCAACTGCTGTGTGCTGTAAGGACATAGAGCTTGAAGAAACTCTTGCGATGCTGTCTAAAAAGCCAAAGCTGGTAATTACAGATTCACAGGTGTTCGGCAAGGTTTCTAAAATTGTACCGGAAGATGTGATGTTAACATCGTTCTCAATTCTTTTTGCAAGATACAAAGGAAAGCTTGAGACATTGGTACAAGGTGCGGTGGCTCTTGATGAATTAAAGGACGGAGATACCGTTTTAATATCAGAGGGATGTACTCATCACAGACAGTGCGGAGATATAGGAAGCCAGAAACTCCCTAAATGGATAGGCGAATATACAGGGAAGAAACTAAACTTTGAGTTCACTCAAGGAACAGAATTCCCTGAAGACTTGTCGAAGTATCAACTTATCTTGCACTGTGGCGGATGTATGCTGAATAGCAGAGAAATGCAGTCAAGGCTTGGATATAGCGAAGACGAGGGAATAGCCATTACAAACTATGGTGTGGCGATTGCTAATATGAATGGTATTTTAAAACGAAGCCTTGAGCCATTTGGAGATGTTGCAAAACTAGTTAAAAGGTCATAGAACTTTCTATGACCTTTTTAAATATAAAAAATAGAAACAAAAAAGAGATGTAACTTGTACATCTCTTTTAAAATCTTATTCCATAAAGCTTTCAAAGCTAACTTTATACAATGTGTTACCGCCATCAGTATTGAACTGGATACCCTGGAACTCAGTTCCTGTGAATGTCCAAAGATTTGTATCCATTGTACTCAACAAGTCAACTCCAGTCATAATGTTTTCAGTAACGAATGTTTCTGAAAGAAGGCTTGGCTTTTTATAAATCTTTTTCATATCACATGCCTCCTTCAATTATTTATTTAAGTATACAGTTACATCAGGTAATTTATCAAGATCAGATTCAGTAGCACCTGTTATTTCCATTCTAAAGAAATACTGAGCTGTACCTTCAATTTCACTTTGAACAGGGTTATTGCTTGGTGCACTTACGACAAGAGCTTCTTGAGCCTCCTGCTTTGTAAAAGCGGTATTGCTTCTCTCTGTCTTCTTGATATATTCATCATTATGAACTCCATTGAAAACAAAACCAAAATCAGTATCAGTTTGAGAGAAACTAGCACCGCCTGTTATAGTAGCTCTACCAAAACAGTAAGCATTGCCGTTTTCGAAGTGATATACGTCTGCATTTGTTTTGGTTCTTTCTGATTCGGGTTTTACATATAGAAGTTCAACGCTTGGTGTGCCGATTAGGAAAGAGAATATTGCAGTATCTGAATCACCAATTCTCATTTCCAACTTATACAAACCATCTACAAGGTTCTTACGCAATTTATATGTGCAAGAAGCAGTATTATTTGATGCAACCAACTGAACCTGGTCAATCATCTGCACATTAGCGTTTGTATAATCAGAGCCATTTTTGTCTATCTTTGAACAGATGAAAGTAAGTGTTGCATCACTTACAACTTCTGGGCCCTTTACTTCAAAAGTAATTACATCACCGTTTCTGTATGTAGGTAAATTAGCTGTGCCAATGTTTGCTTCTTCCTTAACAAAAGAGCTTGAACCATCTCTATGCTCATTGTTTGCGATATAGTTTCTGCTTGCACCTGTTCCTTCACCTACCGGATGAACAGTAAAAGCAGCAAACGCACTTGTTGACATTGCCATAGTTGAAACAGCTAACAATAAAGCCATTAACTTTTTCATTTTAAAAAATCTTCCTTTCATTTTATAGTCCTATACATAGTAAAACATTATTAACACACCCATTTTATCACAAAAAAAGAGCACTGTCAAGCATTTATCACATTTTTTTGTAAATAATTTTGTAACAAATTTGACAGTGTTTTTTTAGTTATTTTGGTTAATTTCATTTAAGATAGCAAAGGCATTGGGGTGAATTATATTTCCGCGCTTTTCGTTCACGCGGATTGTAGATTTAATGCACTCTGCTACGGCCTTATCAAGGTCTTTTCGGGAAAGCTCCGCCAAAGGATTTGCATCAGGGAAATCCCTTCCCGGCTCAGTAAGGTCGGCAACAAAAATAATTTTTTCAAGCAGGGTCATATTCGGTCTGCCGATGGTATGCCACTTTATTGCATCTAAAATTTCGGGGTCATTGATACCAAACTCAATTTTAGCGGTTTCTGCACCAAGTTTTGCATGAACAAGTGGTGGTGATTTCATTTCAAAATCATCAAGGTCCGCTTCCAAATCCTTAGAGCGTTCATAAATATTGTCAAGATTTTTTGCGTTATCGTGAAGTAGCCCTGCTATTCTTGCCTTTTCCACATCCGCACCGTGAATTTTTGCAAGCTCCACCGCTGTTTCCATAACGCCGATGCTGTGAGCGTATCTTTCAGGGGTTAAAAGGGTCTTTAACTGCTCCTGCATCCCGAGTTTCTTCCTATATATATTGTTTCTTTTTATAAATTCCAAAACAGCAGGGGAAACAAAGGCCGAAACGTCTTCGTCCTTTTCAAGTTTTTGGCGTATCTGGGTTGAAGAAATATCAATTGTAGCACCCTGGATTGGTTTTGAGAAATCAGAAGTGTGCTTCCCACCATCTCGGTCATAGACTAAAAGTGTGCAAAGCTTTAAAATCTCGTCAGGCTGATACCACTTGTGGAAGTCACGAAGGGAGTCACCGCCGATGATGAAGAAAAGCTCGTCATCCGGCATAAATTCCTTGAAATGCTTCAAAGTATTAACCGAATAAGAATACTCTTTTCGTTTAACTTCGTAATCTGATGCAATAAACCCATCAATCCCGTCAATGGCACGCTTCACCATAATGTGGCGGATTTTCGCATCAAGAATCTGCTTATCCCTTTTATGTGGCGGATTTCCGCTTGTCAAAAATATCACCCTGTCCAGGTGATATTCATGTTTGGCAAGTTGCGCTATTTTAATATGTCCGTTATGAATGGGATTAAAGGTCCCGCCTAAAATACCAATTTTCATCTTTTTTTCGGTAATTCAATCTTTCTGTTCTTAACATTTTTTGCCTGCTTATACAGTACGAACTTTGAACCGATCGCCTGAACAGGCTCCGCTTTTAGTGCTGCTGCAATTTCGTTTGCGGCAACTTTGGTATCCAAAAGTGCTGTTTCTAAAATATGCACCTTTATAAGCTCTCTTGCCTCAAGTGCTAAGGCAAGCTGAGCCAAAAGCTCGTCGCCGATACCGCCCTTTCCTATCTGAAAAATCGGGTCAATTCCGTTTGCAAGGCCTCTTAAATACGCTCTTTGTTTACTTGTTATCATTTGTAGAAATTCCTTTCTTATGCTCTTGCTTTAGACTTTGCTCTTAAGTCAGTTTTCAAGATTCTCTTTCTCATTCTCAAGTGATTCGGAGTAACTTCCAACAGCTCG
>JAZOOY010000064.1:0-2049 GCA_045655325.1 Clostridia bacterium | reverse complement strand
CTTCTTCACCCTCAAGCTCCATAATAGTGGCTCTTGAAATAAGGTCCATATCACTTGTTCCTCTTGAGAAGTTAAGGAATTTACATCCATACATAATCGGAGGACAAGCAGAACGCATATGAACTTCTTTTGCTCCGTTTTCATAAAGGAATTCAACAGTTTCACGAAGCTGAGTACCTCTTACGATACTGTCATCAACGAAAAGAAGCTTTTTGTCTTTAATAAGCTCGTGGATAGGAATCTGCTTCATTTTAGCAACTCTGTTTCTTTCTTCCTGATGTGTCGGAATAAAACTTCTTGCCCAGGTTGGTGTGTATTTTATAAACGGTCTTGCAAATGGAATACCGCTCTTATTTGAGTATCCAATTGCATGTGGTGTTCCTGAATCCGGCACACCGCAGATGTAATCAATATTCTCGCACTTGCCGGTTTCCTTGTCGGTTCTTGCCATAATTTCGCCGTTTTTGTATCGCATACACTCAACATTAACACCCTCATAAGAAGATGTCGGGAATCCGTAGTATGACCACAAAAATGCACAAATCTTAAGCTCGTCGCCTGCTTCTTTTAAGACCTTTATGCCGTCTTTTGTAATCTCAACAATTTCACCAGGTCCAAGTTCACGTTCAAAATCGTAACCTGTCTTATACATAGCAAAAGATTCAAAACTTACGCAATGTCCGTCATCTGATTTTCCAACCAAAACTGGTAGTCTTCCCACCTTATCACGTGCTGCAATAAGGCTTCCTGTTTCTGTCATAATCAAAACAGATGCAGTACCCTCTATTTCCTCCTGTGCAAACCTGATGCCCTCTGCAAAACTTTCTTTCTGGTTTATAAGAGCAGACAAAAGGTCTGTTGAGTTTACCTTTCCGCCTGTCATAGCATCAAAGTGTCCGCCAATATCATTAAGGTACTTTTCAATAAGCTCGCTTGCATTGGTAATAGCTCCTACCATACAGATTGCATAAGTTCCAAGGCGTGAACGTATAATCTTTGGCTGTGGGTCATAGTCACTTATACAACCGATTGCAGTTGTTCCCTGCATTTCGCCAAACACATCACCAAATTTTGTACGAAACGGAGAGTTTTCAATGTTGTGTATTTCTCTCTGTATTCCTTTTTCTTCATCAAATGCCGCCATACCTGCACGGCGTGTTCCCAAGTGTGAATGGTAGTCTGTACCAAAAAACACGTCAGATATTACACTTCTGCTGGATACCGCTCCAAAAAAGCCTCCCATAATTTTACCTCCGTTTTATACTTAAACTGTTTCTACTTTGATTATGTTTGTATTTCCCGATTTACCCTCGGCTTTACCGCCTGTCATAACAACACTGTCACCTTTTTCAAGACCAAGGACTTCCTGTGCCTTTTTTAGTGCGTGATAGAACATTACGTCGGTAGAATCAAACTTCTCACTCAAAACCGGTGTAACACCCCAAGACATGGCAAGCTTGTACCACACCTTTTTGTTAATTGCCATTCCCACAATATCAACCGGTGCACGGAAACGTGATACCATTCGTACTGTCATTCCTGAAATGGAACTTACTACTATAGCCTTTGCACCAATGTCAATAGCCATACCGCAAGTTGCGTGGGAAATTGCGTCAAGCTGGTTTCTTATTTTGAAATCGTAGTTCAAAAATCTCTTTTTATAGTGAATATGATTCTCTGTTTCTTCAACAATTCTTGCCATTGTGCGAACTGTTTCCACAGGATATTTTCCTGCAGCAGATTCTCCTGATAGCATAACCACGCTTGTGCCGTCATATACAGCGTTTGCCACGTCAGAAATTTCCGCACGTGTTGGTCGTGGGTTATAAATCATAGTTTCAAGCATCTCAGTTGCTGTTATAACTCGTTTTCCAAGCATACGGCACTTTGTAATAAGATACTTTTGTATGGACGGAAGCTCTGCAAAAGGAACTTCAACACCAAGGTCGCCTCGTGCAATCATAATTCCGTCACATTCCTCGCAAATGCCCTCAATATTGTCAATTCCGCTCTTGTTCTCGATTTTAGCAATAAGGTCAATATCCTTTC
>JAZOOY010000063.1:0-2316 GCA_045655325.1 Clostridia bacterium | reverse complement strand
GAGTATATACACTACAAGCATCACTCAAAGTGGCAATCTACAAATATTTCTTTCAGTCTTGATTTATATTAAAGGAGTATGATTATGTCAAATTTATCACCTGTAAAATTATCACCTGCTTTTAAGGATTACCTTTGGGGCGGAACAAAACTAAAAGAGAAATATAATAAAAAATCTGACCTTGAAATTGTAGCAGAAAGCTGGGAAATGTCTTGCCATAAGGATGGACAAAGCACTGTTATAACAGGGGAATATGCGGGAAAAACTTTATCTGAATATGTTGAAATCCTGGGAAAAGATGCTCTTGGTAAAAAGGCGGAAAAGTTCAGCTACTTCCCACTTTTAATCAAGTTCATTGACGCAAAAGACAACCTTTCAATTCAGGTGCATCCTGCAGATGATTATGCGCTGAAAGTTGAAGGTGAATACGGCAAAACAGAAATGTGGTACGTTTTGGAAGCAGAAGAGGGTGCATACCTTTACTACGGCTTCAACCGTGACATAACAAAGGAAGAATTTGCTCAAAGGATTAAGAACAATACAATTCTTGAAGTTCTAAATAAGGTAAATGTTAAGTCAGGAGATGTGTTCTTCATTGATGCAGGTACAGTTCACGCAATCGGCGCAGGCTTAATGATTTGCGAAATTCAGCAGAACTCGAATACTACATACCGTGTTTACGACTATGACAGACGTGATAAGGAAGGAAATGCAAGACCGCTTCACGTTGAAAAGGCAATCGAGGTTTCAAAGCTTACAAAGGCACCTGAACTTAAAGGCGCAGAAAACGATATTCTGGCATCTTGCGAATACTTTACCGTTAAAAAGGCAATGGTAAATGGCGATACTGCACTAAAAATTGACGAAAGCTCATTTGTTAGCCTTATCGTAGTTAATGGTGACGGAGAAATCGCTCTTGGCGAAGATAAGTTAACAGTAACAAAGGGCGACAGCATTTTCGTACCGGCACAGAATGGCGAAATTAAAATGAACGGTCAAATGGAAGTTATAGTTTCAAGTTTATAGGAGATAAAAATATGTATTATGTAGGAATAGATTTAGGCGGAACAAATATTGCAGCAGGTCTTGTTACAGAGGATGCAAAAATCCTTTCTAATAAGTCAATCCCAACACGAGCAGAACGACCATGGCAGGAAATCGTTGCTGATATGGCAACTCTTGCAAAAGATGTTATAAATATGGCAGGTGTTGAGATTTCAGAAGTTGCAGGTGTTGGTATCGGTTGTCCTGGTTCTATCGACAACGAAAACGGAATCTGCGCATATTCAAACAACATCAAGATGGAAAAGGCAGATATTGCAGGGGAGTTCAAAAAGCATTTTGATATACCGGTAAACCTTGAAAATGATGCAAATGCAGCAGCGCTTGGTGAATACGAAGTAAACGGTCAGGGTGCTAAAAGCTATGTTTTCGTAACTCTTGGCACAGGTATCGGCGGTGGCGTTATTCTGGACGGAAAAATTTTCCGTGGTCACAACGGCGTTGGTGCTGAAATCGGACACACTGTAATCGTATCAGGTGGCGAGGACTGCACCTGCGGAAGAAAGGGTTGTTGGGAAGCTTATGGCTCGGTTACAGCGCTGATTCGTCAGACAAAGGAAGCTATGGCAAAAAATCCTGACAGCTTGCTTCACAAGCTTGCAGAAAAAGAAGGCAAGGTTACAGGAAAAATGACCTTTGATGCGGCACAGCAGGGCGATAAGGTGGCACAGGAAGTGCTTGATGCTTACTTTGGCTATGTTGCAGAGGGTATTACAAATATGGTAAACGTATTCCAGCCGGAAAAGGTTGTTATCGGCGGAAGTGTATCAAAACAGGGTGACTATCTTTTGAATCCTATCAAGGAACGTGTTAATAAGGACGATTACAACCGCTATATGCACAAGGCAGAGGTGGAAATTGCCACACTATTCGGCGATGCAGGAATAATCGGAGCGGCGCTTTCTGCAAAGAAATAAGGACTTTACAATGAAAACAGTTATTTTAGACGGAAAAACTTTAGGTGATGATATAAACCTTGATATTTTCGGTGACGATACCAAAATTCACGGCACAACCGAGCCGGAACTGGTGGCAGAGAGAATAAAAGATGCGGAAGTTGTTATCATCAATAAAATCAAACTTGGCGAGCATAATCTTTCAGGTGCCAAAAACTTAAAGCTTATCTGTGTTGCGGCAACAGGCTATGACAATGTTGACACCGCATACTGCAAGGAAAACGGTATAAGTCGGATCGTAGCCATGTCGTTCTGTGAGCCAAGGAGTTGGAACCCTGGATTGTCTTCCTAAGACCGC
>JAZOOY010000062.1:0-91078 GCA_045655325.1 Clostridia bacterium | reverse complement strand
GTTATTGAATCCCCTGCTGCCTTTGAAAATTTACGAAGCCTTCTTGCAACAAGAATCCAGTTTGCCGCCGTACCGATTGCAAGACCGATACCAATGCATGCCTGACCAAAACCAAAAGCAAGAATGCTTCCGGGAAGTCCCATAAGAAGCCATGCGCTCATATCCGATGCCTGCGCACTCATTGCCGTTACCCAGGGGCCCATTGCTCTGCCACCGAGGAAATAATCCTTTTCACTCACTTCCTTGGACTTAAAGAAGAAGTACACACCGATAGCAAGCATTGCTACAAAATAAAGTGCAAATGCTAAAATATCCATTCTCATTTCAAAAAATCTCCTTTTTTTATGAATTTTTATACAATACTTGGCTATTATAACACATAATTTTACAAAAAGCAATAGAGAACGAAGTATAGACTGCATTCTATACTTCGTTCTCTATGTTTTTACAGTTTTCCGCATTATTAAAAGAAATTTTATAAAGACTATTTCACATACGAATTCCCGACAAAAATGTAGGCATTACCGTTTTGGCATATGATGAAAGTGAATAATCTCCACCTGATAAACACCAGTCATAAATAAGTGCCCTTTCGCTCATGGCATAAAGCTTTACAATTTCATTAACCGTCATTTTATCGGTGAGTTCCCCATTTTTCTGACCCTCAGTTACAATCTTACGAAGAAGCTTATAATAAAGTCGCTTATTGTCAAGAAGATGCTTCTCGCCTTTTGTCACAAGCTGAGTTGAGTAGAGTCTTGTTAAAAGGTCAATATCAATTCGGTCTTCTATCACTAAAAACAGTTCACGGTTTAAATACAAAAGTTTATCAAAGCAGGACATATCTTCTGTGAGCTTATCTTTCAACTTCTCATATTCTTCATCAAAAATGTATGAAAGTGACCCCAAAAGTGCGTCTTTTCCCTCAAAATAGTGGTAAAATGAGCCTTTTGACGTGCCTGATTCTGCTATTATATCTTCAACTGTTGTGTCTTCATAGCCTTGTTCATAAAACAAATCCCATGCCGCATTTATTATTTTACCTTTAGTGTTTCTTTCATTTTTCTTTGCCATAGTCATTCCTCTTTGTTTTTAACTTTTAGCGCCTGAACTCCCCATACACCTGTTATAATCATTATTGTCGCAAGAGCAGTTTGCCATGTAAAAGTTTCATTTAAGAAAATAGCTCCTGCAATTACCGAAACAACTGTAGTGATATTAGAGAATACAGTAGTTTTTGCAACCGGCAAGTGTGTGTTTGCATAGTTTAGTAGCACGAATGCCAGTACTGATGACACAATTCCAAGATAGAAAATCGACCAGCAATATTCAGGGTTTGCAAAGTGAATTACAAGGTTTTGTGGTGCATTTCTGTTTTCAACAAGTGCTATTGTTAAGAATATAGTAAGACCTAAAATAGTTTGCGCATAAGTTCTCTCAAGTGGTGAAAAATCCTTTGAAATCTTACGGCTTGTTATGTTATATGTAGCAGCAGATAACACCGCTCCCAAAAGAAGCAATACACCAAGTGGAGTTACAGTTCCGTCAGCCTTTCCTGCCAGCGCCACCATTACCACACCGGAAACGGAAAGTGCTGTAAATACATACTGCATTGGTCTTGGTACTTCTTTTAATAGGAAAATTCCACTTATCATACACACAACCGGAATCAGTGCAATCATAATTGACGAAAATGCGCTGGTTGTCAGTTTTATTCCGTAGGTCTCAAATATGAAATATAAAACCGGTTGAAAAAGTGACATAAGCACTAGCTTCCATATATCCTTTGTTAACTTGATTTTTGTTTTGGTAAAAAGCATTACCAGACTCATACCCAAAAATGCCACAATGTACCTGTCGGCAATCACCGTAATCGGAGATACTCTTCCCAACGCAATTTTGGTGAACATAAAACTGAACCCGAAGATTATTTGCGCACAAAGTGACGCCATTGTTGCTTTTACTTTTATGTTTTTCATTCTGTTTTCTCTTTTCCTTTGTTAGTTTGTATAATTATACCACATCTGTGACATTTTTTCAACAAAAAAGACCTGATAAATCAGGTCTTTTAAATTAGTTTGTGTAGTTATCAAAGTAACCCTGTACCAATACAACAGGAGTACCCTTGTCACCTGAACCACTTGTTAAGTCACAAAGTGAACCAATAAGGTCAGTAAGCTGACGAGGAGTTGTTCCCTGTGACGCCATATTACCAACAAGGTTTCCGTCCTTTGCCTTAATGCTTTCAGAAATAGCCTTTTTAAGTTCTTCGCCTGATAAATCCTTAAAGTCATTATCTGCAAGATACTTAAGCTTTAGCTCGTTTGGTGTACCGATAAGACCGTCTGTAAACGCCGGAGATACTACCGGGTCGGCAAGTTCCCAAATCTTACCCTGTGGGTCTTTGAAAGCACCGTCGCCGTATACCATAACTTCAACGTGCTTTCCTGTTCTGTCAAGAACGTCCTTCTGAATTTCAAGAACTAAATCCTTGCATTCTTTAGGGAAAAGCTTAATCTTATCTTCTGTAGACTTATTTGAGCCTAAAAGACCATACTTTTCATTATATCCGCTACCGTTAATAGAAGCTGTCATAATATCTGAAAGGCTAAGAACAACTTCAGCGCCCATTTCCTTTAGGATACGCTTTGTTCTTGCACGAGTGTGGATGTCGCAGTTTATAACATACTTTGTATAGTCAAGGATTGCCTTTGCCTGATTAGCAAACACGATTTCCACTTCAGCACCGCATCCGCGAATTAGGTCAGCGTAGTAGTCAACATAGTCAACGCCTGTGAACTCATGCTTTACATAGCCGAAAAGTTCACGATACTTTTCAAGTGAAAGTACGTCAGAATATGGATTCACGCCTGCATTATCTATCATATCCATACTGATTAGCTGGTTTCCAACTTCGTCAGATGGGTAGCTAAGCATCAAAACTACCTTTTTAACTGCCTTTGCAATACCACGAAGACAAATTGCAAATCTGTTTCTTGAAAGAATTGGGAAAATAACACCAACTGTGTCGCTTCCAAGCTTTGCCTTAACATCCTGGGCTATATCTTCTACAGAAGCATAGTTTCCCTGTGCTCTTGCAACAATTGACTCTGTAATTGAAATAACGTCCTTATCACGAATTTCAAAGCCTTCATACTGTGCAGCTTCAAGTACGCTGTCTGCAACTATCTTTGCAAGATTATCGCCTTCACGGATAATCGGGCAACGGATACCTCTTGAAACTGTACCTACTCTTCTTTCACTGTTTGCCATCTTAAATCCCTTCATTTCTATGAAAATTCATCTCAACATATATGCGAGAATTTATCTAAAATTTTATCACCGACATATTATAACATAAAAATACTCATTTTTCAATATTTTTGTGCGAGAAAATTTTCGCAAATTTTACTAAAATTTGTTTTTATATTCTGTATTATTTTTTTCAATTTTATAATTTTTATTCCATGGTCATATTTGACTTAAACACATCCGCAACTTCAGAAATCGTTATGAATGCACCTCCATCAATCTGATGAACTACATCTGTCATCTTTGAAATCTGGAAACGGTCAAGAATGAAATAAACCATCGTCATATCCTCGCCTGAATAACCGCCTTTTGCAGGGATTTTGGTAATTCCGCTTTCAAAGGTTTCCATTAAGGTTTTGCAGATTTCGTCAGGCTTTGATGTTATTATCATAGCCGCTTTTGAACGATCAATACCCTCTACAATAAAGTCAATGGTTTTAAGTCCTGCGCCATAAGTAACAATTGAATAAAGCGGCAGAATCCAGCTTCCCATTACAGTTCCGCAGATTATATATAAAATTACGTTATATATCATTACGAAAGTACCAACGGTGATACCGAGTTTCTTGGCAAACAGTACCGCCATAACTTCCACACCGTCAATTGCACCACCAAATCGAATAGTAAGACCGCTTCCCACACCCGAAATAAGTCCGCCAAATAGTGCACAAAGTAGCAGGTCATTTCCCGCAAGCGGAGATGCCAAAGATACGTCAATCGGCAGAACATCGGTTATAAGGTATGATCCCAAAGAATACATCGCAACAGCATACATCGAATATGCAGTAAATGTCAATCCTTGCTTTTTGTAACCGAAAATAAATAGTGGGATATTCAAAATAAGCAAGAACAAAGACAAAGAAAACATTTCAGGTGTTACTTGCGAAAGTAACATTGATGTTCCTGATATACCACTGTCGTAAAGCTTTACAGGTGCCAAAAACACAGTAATACCAAAGGCGTTAATAAAACCTGCGATAGTCAGAAGTATTAAATTCTTAATCTTTATTTCGCTAAATGCTTTTCTTAAACTCATTCTTTGCTCCTTTAATATCTTACTTCGTTAACATGGTTTGTAGGAAGACCCTCTTTATAAATATGAGAATCGGATGACATTGTCAGAATTTTTGGAGTTGCAATTCCATCTTTTTCTTCAAAATTGATTACGGTCATTCCTGTGTGGCATATATCAAAATGCTTGATTAGTACTGGGTACGGAATGTCTAAAATACAGCTCAAAAATGCCATGCCAAAGCCGTAATGGGCAAACAGTGCCACTCTTTCGTACTTCGGCTCTGTTACTTTATATGTACCCGTATCCTTAATATGCTCAAAGCCTAAATTTCGCAGAAACTCATCGCTTTCTTTTGCGATTCTTTCTATTCCATTTTGCATACCAAGTTCCTTGATTTCAGGATGCTCGTACCATTTGTGGTATAAAGACATCATTTCAGGGCTTGATGCAAGTTCCATTAGGCGTTTGCTTTTAACTCCCCAGGTTCTTCCCTCTTCCGTTTCAAACGCAAGGTCTTCCCAGGCATATCGTTCATCGGCAAAAGCCAGAGTTTCCATTTCCATCTTCAAAAGCTCACAAGTAGGCTGTGCTGTTTGTATTGCTCGGTTGGATGTTGACGCATAAATTTTATCAAGTCCATAAACCGCCAAGCGTTTTGCGAGTGCTTCTGCCTGTCTGTGTCCTAATGGAGTTAATGAATCAGGATTATATATAGGGTCACCATGACGTAAATAGTATAGTAACATAATTTCACCTCTCATATAGTGATTGCATTTGTGTAAATTTTCTTTTGCATTTTATACTACTTTTTTATTTTCCCTTTTGATTTAACAATCTACATTTAATTATACCACAACTTATAGCCTTTCGCAATAAAAAATACCCGATTTCTCGGGTATTTTCATGGATTAAAACCAGTTTTTCCACTCAAAAGTTACATTTTCGCCAAAATGAAAAACAAGATATTTATAGTTAGATAAATAACCTAAATCAAGACTTACTCCCGTCTGGTTCCCTACTGTAAAATAATTTACGCCGTTTATGTTTTTATACGTGTTGTTTTCACCCGCTGTAACTATAAATACATTTTTATCAAGTGTTGAAAAATAGTCTTTAATTACTTTATTCTCAAAATCTGAACTTCCAAATATGGAATTATCGGAAAATATGAATACGTTCTTCTTTTGTGACTTACTAATTGCATCAACAATTTTATTCCACTGCTCTGGCGAAGTACTCCTGATACCGCCTGAAGATGTATCAATATTCACGCACAACGCATTTTCTGTTTCATAGTTTTTAAACCCGCCAAGGTCACCAATCACTACCCCGTCAGGGTTATTTGACATTTCTTTTCTTACTTTGGAATTCACAAAACCTGATATAAGGTTTTTTACATCACCGCAAACCGCACCAACAACCATTGTCTTATGTGATGGAATTAAGTTTTGTGAATACAAATTGGTAGACGGTGCTTTGAATTTTATCTTCTTTTCGCTGGCACTATCATCAACCGCTACCGAAATATATGATACTGCACCATCTTTTTTCACGGTTATTATCGCCGTTCCTTCCGAATGCGCAGTTAGTCTTCTTCCGTCAACCGATACAATCTTTTCATTCGAAGAATATATTTCAAATTTTTCAGTATTTGTAACTCTTACATAATGTCCCAGACTGTCAAAAGCATTTATACTGAATTCACAGCTTCCACCGTTTTCAAGCCTGATGTAACTATCAGTTTCAATTCCTGCAACTTCGTCCACAACATAAACCGATGCTTGTGCTGATACATCTCCACATTTTGCTTTCACCAATGCTTCTCCTGAACGTTCAGGTATAAATACGCCATCCTTAATGGTGCCGTAATCTGAAGACAATTCCACTTTACCTGAAACAGGTCTCATATTACTATCATACGCTGCCACAGATATCTTTACAGGATGACCTGCAAAAACTGTGTCTTTATCCGTTTTCATATCAATTTTATGAACTTTGTTATCACTCTGTGCAGTATATGTCAAACCTATTGCATTAATTACTTTTCGGTTTTCTGTCTTGGAGTTTACTGTATGAATTTCAGGATTCCACATAGTTGAAGCAACCATATTCGTAGAACCGCCACCATCAAGATTCACCGCATTATGGCAACCAAGTGATAACATCAATTTAGCCAATTGCGACATACTCATTCCACGGCTGATATCCTGACGACCATCAACTGCAACAATATACATTGTTTTACCGTCCTCAGCAACTCCGATTGCACTTCTTGGGTGATTTCCGCTGACAACATGTGAAAATTCACCTACTTCTACACCATTTTCAACCAGCATAGCTCCGCCACCAAATGCGATTTCGGCTTCCTGTATATCTGGCGAAATATAGTAATCAAATTCAACTTCATCTCCTACGTTAAAGTTGTTTGCAAGGAACATATTGACGCCTTCGGAAACCACAAGTACACAACCGTCCTCAGGGATCTCAACCGGTGGCATATTTCGTCTGAACTCAACAATCTTGCCATCGTCTACCAAAACTTCAACCACTTCACCGCCCGGTGCAGGTGACATTCCGCCATTAAATCCCTTTGTATACATAAGGATATCACCATAATACGTAGTATGCTTATTAAGGTGTGTAATCTTATTGCTTTCTCCGTTTGGTGCAACCACCGAAATATTAAAGTCAAGATATGACATTGCTATTTTATCGTCTAAATACGCAATCGTAGCCATTGTTGAAGGATTAATCGGTGATTGTTTTAAAACTCCGTCCTCAATTTCTATACCCAGTGAAAAACCCTTATTACCCGATTGTATTGAGAAAAAGTCTGCATTGATTGCAGCAACTACATCCTCATTTGTTTTTGCAAGATTATTAACAGTATCAACTACGTCAATTCCATTTTCTGACTTTAAAAGTTTGAGTTTTGTGTTTTCGTCAGTAAGGTCAGCTTTAATGTACGAATAACTTATACTATGGTCAGAGTGAAATTCCTGAATTTTTGTTAGTGTTATACCGGGTGTTATCGGAATAACCTCTTCATATTTTTGTATTGGTGCGGCATACCCCACAGTATTAAGTAGTATTGCCGCTATAATAAATGCAGTAAATGCTCTCATATAGTCCTCCAAATAAATATTATCGCAACTATAATTATAACTGAATCCTGAGTATTGTGTCAAGAAGAGAATAAATTACCAATTGTTTTTTACAAGGTTTTTCACAGCAACAATATTCTGTTTTAAATGACTTATATTGTTCGATTTTTTTATGCTATAAGTTGACTTAAATACCATAGTAGTGTATAATATTTATTAAATATATTAAATCTATATCATAATTCTATTTAGGGAGTTTCTTTACAATGGGTAATGCTTATATAATGGTAGTTTTAGGAATAGTTTTTGCAAAAGGTCTGGGATTTTTCCGTGACATTATTTTTGCGCAATTTTTCGGAACAGGCACAATGGCAGACATATATTTTCAGGTCTTCGGGCTTGTAACATTGATATTTACCGGTATTGGTGTAGCTCTGTCAACACTTGTAATAAAAAACATAAACAAACCGGAGAATTCAGGGCAAGAAAAAGCCTATGTTTCGTATTTTATTAAAAAATCTTTTGGATGGTTAGTTGTTGCATCGGTTTTAATGGCACTCTTTTCCAAACCTATTATCAACATTATACTTCCAAACCTTAGCCCGGAGAACTTTGCCATTGCAACAGAATTGTTCTATATAATGATTCCTTCGCTGGTTTTTGTTGTTATTGCATACATCATTTCAGGCGTACTTCAAAACGAACGTGCATTCTTTATCACGTCGGTTATGAGCCTGCCTTATAACATACTTATCATTCTGACTTTGTACATGCTTGATGTTTCTATCATTACAATAGGCGTGGTGACCACTATAGGATGGTTTTTGCACATACTTATTCTGTTGCCATCATTCTATAAAAAGAAATACACCTTACTTTCAAAGGACAAGTACTCAAACCATTCGGGTAAAAACATCGAAATTATGTGGATTTTCATTTCAAATATGATGTTCCAGCTATGTTTTTATACCGACCGTGCTTTTGTTACTGACAGTGCCGGTATGGCTTCAACATTCAATTATGCATCAACACTATTCGTTACAATATCCAGTATTTTTGTTGTTGCTATGTCTACAGTTATCTTCCCCGCAATTTCTAAGAACTATGAAGAAGGTAACATAGATTATGTAAACGACCTTTTACGTTATATAATCTCCACAATGACTGCCATCTTCCTTCCGTTTTTGCTGGTTATCGGTGTGTTTGGCTCTGACATAATCAGACTGCTTTACGAAAGAGGTTCTTTCACTGCAGAGTCAACCATGAGCGTTTCAATTATGTTTTTCATATACAGTCTTGGTATTTTGGGTTATGTTTGTCAGGAACTTTTCAACAAAATACTATACCTCGCCGGCAAATATAATTACCCTGTTATCGGAACTTTAGTTATCATTTTGATTAATGCAATTTGTAATATAGCGATTAAATATTTTGTACCTGATGTGACACTAAACGGAATGAATATTACACTTCAATCCTTGTGCATCGCAATATCAACATCGGTTTTGCTGTCAGGATATGCCATTTTGATTGCAACAGGCATACGCAAAGTTGTGGGAGCTTACTGGAAAAAGGATTTACTTATTACAATCGCCAAAATTTTTATATCAGGAGCTTTGGCATTTGTGGTGTATATTATCTTTAATACCCTTATGCCGGAATTCACTCACGGATATATCACATTTGTTATTCCTCTTATAATTTGCGGAATAGTCTATGCAGGCTCGCTGATTGCAACCGGAACTTTAAAATATCTGCTAAAAAGCGCCAGAAAGGATTGATATCAATGAAAAATTTTATTACTAGATTTGGAGCTTGGATAATTCTTGCCGTTATGTTTGTTATGCTATTACCTGGAATAGGTTTGCGCATTTCTTCAGAAACAAAAAACAATAACGTTACCGTTTCTGTGCTATATAACAACATGATGAGTAAAATTCCTCAGGATAAATTCGACGAAGTTCTTGATGAATTTAAGGATTTAGGGGTAACAACCGTATCTGTTATGGAAGAAGACCTGAACCAACTTAATACACTCGGTGCTGTTACTACCATAGAATATAATAAATTACGCGCCAAATATGATGAGCAAAGCATTAGAATCGCAAAAATTATCAAAGAGCGTTGCCCCAGCATTGCTCCCGGCAGTTACGTTGTTTTAATAAACGATGAAGAAAAAAAGGAACTTTTCAGACACTCTTTGCCTAGAAAATTTTCTGCCAGCGAATATGCAGAAATAGGCAACGTTGACGGTCTTGACATATATGTATTCTTTGACGGACGCAAAAACTTATGGGATTATGCTATCGGTTATAACGAAAATGTTATAACAACTCTTAAGAACAAGGGCTTTGATGTTGCACTTATCTATAAAGTGAAAAATTATGAAAACGTGGAACATTTTAAAGATATCGATCATCTCATAAAAAAGTATGACATTGAATTTTTGAATCTCAAAGCTGATGCATACGACGTTCCAAAAGGCAAAGAAAATACTGCAAACTACAAGGAAATTTCAAAGCTGATAAAAAATAACGATATGACCCTTGTAGTTACTGAAAACACCGATAATCTTTCAAACCAGAAGTTCTTTGGATATACGGAAGTTTTTAATGATGTCATCAAAAGTGGCGGTACACAAAAGATTATGCGCTCATACGAAACATACGATGACACACATGCCGATGATTCAAACTATAAGTACAGAACTGAACAGTTCTTCAATTCAACACTTGATAGAAACATCAGATTTATTACTGTAACACCTATGGAGCCAACAGGCGTTTCATATATAGATTGTGCTGATTACACAGTTAAGGCAGTAAAAGAATATATAGAAAAGATTGAACAAAACGGTTTCACACAGACCTCTGAAATAAACAGACTTGATTATATACCAAATAAAAGACTTAACTCCGCTATCTGCGCAGTTATTATGATAATGTGTATGCTTCTTGCATATCAGATGGTAACAGGAAGTAAGAAGTTTTCTTTGGTAATGATTGTACTGGCACTTTCTGCCGTTGCATTTGTGGCTTCGTTCATTATACCGGAAGTACTTCTTTCATTGTACCCGACAGTATACGCATTTGTGCACTCCTGTTTTGCCATGACAGTGTTCCTTTACTTCGTAAAAATGGCAAAAGACAAACTTTCCCTGCCACTCCTTACCATTTCGGCTGTTGTACTTATGATTGGTACACTTCTTATAGGCGCCGTTGGTCAGGGAACTCTTCTTTCCGGAATTTCGTATTACATCAATACTGATATATTCCGTGGAATAAAGTTGTCTTTGATTGTACCTATTGCATATACTGCATGTATCTTCTACCTGATGTTTATTAAAAAAGTAAACTCAAGATTTTTGTCAGACATAAAAAATGTTCTGAATGCACGTATTAAGGTTTACTGGCTACTTATCGGCGGTGTTATTGCTGCTGTTGGTATCTACTATATTATTCGTAGCGGAAATGTGAATGAAATTAGTGAAGTAGAAAAACTTATGAGAAGTACCCTTACTGAAATTTTCCCGGCACGTCCTAGAACAAAGGAATTTCTCATCGGTTATCCTGCTGTTATCCTTTTGATATACTATGTTAAAAACACAAATGCAGATGCGCTAAAATGGATTCTGGCAATTGCCTCATCTGTTCTTGCTGCATCAATTTCTAATAGTTTCTGCCATGTATTTACCAATTTCCAGACAATCGTTATGCGTACCATAAACGGTCTTTTAGTTGGCATATTGGTTTCATTGGTGGCATTTGTGGCAAATTGGGTACTTTTAAAAATAGTTAAGATAATCTGCAAAAGATTAGAGAATACGGAGATGAGATAATGGCTGATATCGTTATATCCGGCTATCACGGCTTTGCAAACAGTGGTGATGAAGCGCTGCTTTTTGCCATCCTTAACACACTAAGAAGCAAAAAGCCAGACCTTGATGTTACTGTTCTTTCAAAAACTCCCGAATCAACCGCTATAGTCTACGGAGTAAAATCTATATACCGCTATAATCTGTTTAAAATTATTAAAGAACTGAAATCATCAAAAATGTTGCTTTTTGGTGGTGGAAGTCTTCTTCAGGATGTGACAAGCAGTAAATCATTGCTTTACTATCTGACAATTATTCACCTGGCACAGAAATGCGGAATAAAGACTATGCTTTATGCAAATGGTGTTGGGCCAATAAATAAAAAATTTAACCGCTTCCTTGCCACAAAAATACTAAACAAGGTAAATGTTATAACCCTTCGTGATGATAAATCCGATGAAGAATTAAAGTCTATGGGGGTTTCAAAACCTCAAATCACAATAACCGCTGATCCGGCATTCACTTTAGATTTTTCCGAAGATTTTTCCGGTAAATATTTTACTAACATGGCCGGTGTTCCTAACGGAAGACGTTTGTGTGTTGTTTCTATACGCGAATGGAAAAAATCTGCACACAATTTTGAAACAACAATGGCAGAATTTTGCGATTTTATGGTTGAAAATCACAATATTTATCCGCTTTTTGTTCCTATGCAGTATCCTGCCGATTTGGAAGTATCTCGCAATGTGATGAAAAAAATGAAGAATGATTCCTATGCAATCAACCGAGAACTTTCAGTTCCGGAAATGTTTTCTGTTTTATCAAGTGCAGAAATTGTTGTTGGTATGAGGCTTCATTCCCTGATTTATGCAACAACTCTAGGAATTCCTGCAATGGCTCTTGTTTACGATCCAAAGATCAGTGCTTTTATGGAATCATTAAACCAACCGGATTGGGTTAATGTGGAAAATATGACCACTTCTGATGCTACATCCATCTTTACACATATAATGGATGAATTAAATCAAAGAAAAGAACAGCTACATCAAACCAATAAGGTACTCAAGGAAACTGCAGAAAAGAATGCTCTGTTTGCGATTGATTTATTAAATGAGTAGAATCAAAAAGCCATATCAAAATGAAACATTTTGATATGGCTTTTATTGTGTAGCAAAAACCCGACTTTAGGACTTCATCCTTAAAACTGTCGGGTATTTTTATCATTATTTACGATTAAAATGGAAGGTCTTTTCCTTCTTTTTTCCATTCCATATATTCTGCAGTAGCACAGAAGATAACGTCGCCTGATGAGTTGATTGCAGTTTCCAAAGAATCCTGCACAACGCCGATGATGAATCCTACTGCCACAACCTGCATTGCGATATCCTGACCTATGCCCAAAAGTGAGCAAGCCATCGGAATCAATAGAAGTGATCCGCCTGCAACGCCTGATGCTCCGCAAGCACCCAATGTTGCAACAAAGCTTAAGATAATAGCAATTATAATATTTACATCAATTCCCTGTGAGAATGCCGCAGCAAGGGACATAACTGTGATTGTAATTGCCGCTCCATCCATATTGATTGTCGCACCAAGAGGGATTGATACGCTGTAGTGTTCTCTGTCAAGTCCAAGCTTTTCGCAAAGGCTCATATTAACAGGAATGTTAGCAGCAGAACTTCTTGTGAAGAACGCTGTAACGCCTGATTCCTTGAAGCACTTGAATACCAATGGATATGGGTTCTTTTTAAGAGCAATAGCTACGATCAGTGGGTCAACAACTAAAGCTACCAAAATCATACTTCCAACCAATACTGCAAGAAGAATACCATAATCTGTGAAGATCTCGATACCATATTCACTAACAGATCCGTAAACAAGACCTAAAATACCGAATGGTGCAAGCTGGATTACCCAAGAAACAGCCTTTGAAACCGCATTTGAAATGTCTGTTAAAACTTCTCTTGTCTTTTCACCTGCTCCAACACGTAGTGCAAGACCAAATACAACTGCCCAAGTAAGAATACCAACATAGTTAGCATTGATTAGTGAACTTACAGGGTTCATTACCATATTTGAAAGTAGTGCCTTAAACACCTCTCCAAGTCCTGTTGGAGCTGCCTGCTCAACTGCTTGCGCAAGAGGAATTGTAGGCTTTACAATGAAACTTGCAATAACTGCAACAACCGCTGCCAAGAATGTACTTAGCATATAGAAGAATATAACTTTACTGAATCTTTTACCGATTCCCTGACCTGCACTTGCAAGGGACGCAATTACAAGCACAAAAACCAAAACAGGTGCAACTGCTTTTAATGCACCAACAAATATGTCACCAAATAATGTGACAAACGCTGCCTGTGGCACCCATAGTCCAAGGCAAATACCGATAATAAGACCAACTGCGATTTTAGCTATTAGCGGTGTTTTTGTGTAAAAACCGAACATTTTTTTCATAATCGTAATGTATGATGTATTTTTTTAAATACATCAATACTCTCCTTTCTCTTAAATCTTTATCGATTTAATATAGTAATTGTGTATATTGTACCATATTTCGCCTTTTTTTGCAACAAAAAAATACCCGACGAATCGGGTATTTTTAAATTATTTAATGTTCTTATACATTGGGCCGTAAGCGTTACAAGCTCTGTAATCTTGACCTTCTTTATCCATACCAAATGCGTTCCAAGAAGCTGGACGGAAAATTTTATCTTCAGGTACGTTGTGCATACATACAGGAATTCTTAAAATTGAACATAGTGTGATAAGGTCAGCACCGATATGTCCGTAAGAAATCGCACCGTGGTTTGCACCCCAGTTATTCATAACTTCATAAGCAGTTTTGAATGGGCTACCTTCCTTACCATCACATCTTGGAGCAAACCAAGTGCATGGCCATGTGTAGTCTGTTCTCTTCCAAAGTGTATCAGATACTTCGTCAGGAAGATTAATTGTCCAGCCTTCTGCAATCTGAAGAACTGGGCCAAGACCTTTAACAAGGTTAAGTCTTATCATTGTAGCAGGCATTTCAGCGCGTGTTAGGAATCTTGATGAGAATCCGCCACCACGGAAGTATCCAAGGTCAGCCATATTCCAGGTTGTTGCCGCCATAACCTTATCCTGGTCAGCTTCTGTCATTTCCCACCACTGTTTCATTACAGCATTTCCATTTTCGTCCGTAACTTCACCACAAGCATCAAGACAGCAAGCACCTGAGTTGATTAGGTGAATAAATCCGTCAGCATCTTTTGCCTTGCCCTTAATCTTGTATCCCGCAGCACGCTTTACAGCGTCACCGCTCCAGTATGTTCTCACGTCTGCAAACATTTGAGGTCTATTTGTTAGTAGTTTTCCGAAAAGCATACCAATACCGTTTAGTACGTCATTTTCAGTTGCTAATATGTAAGGTTCCCTTGCACCGTTCCAGTCAAATGAAGTGTTAAGCATTGATTCAGGGAAGTCACAGTTTGGATAGAAGTCTGTCCACTGTCTTTGTCCCTGGAATCCTGCTGCGATAGCGTTATGACCAACCATTTCTTCTTCGCAGCCTTCAGGTAAGTTTTCGTTACCGTTCATTAAGTCTTTGATGATGCACATCATCTTAACAACAAACTCGAACTGTTCTTCCTTTTCCTTATCGCTCTTTTGCATATCTTCCGGGTTCTTGTCAAAGCCCATATTGCACTTTTCTTTTGCCCATGCTAGTGCCTTTTTGAATTCTGCTTCGTCATAGATACCCTCTGTCATTCGGCGGATGATTTCCACCTCGTCAACTGATTCAACTCTCATGCCAAGGTATTCTTCGATGAAGTCAACGTCAATAATTGAACCGCCTATACCCATACAAATTGAACCAATCTGTAGGTATGACTTGCCACGCATTGTTGCCGCTGCAACTGCTGCACGAGCAAATCTCAAAATCTTTTCTGCAACGTCTTCAGGAATCTTGTCTGATTCGTCCATATTCTGAACATCGTGACCGTAAATACCAAATGCAGGAAGTCCTTTCTGTGCGTGAGATGCAAGTACTGCTGCTAAGTACACAGCACCTGGTCTTTCTGTTCCGTTAAATCCCCAAACGCCCTTGATTGTCATAGGGTCCATATCCATTGTTTCTGATCCGTAGCACCAGCAAGGTGTAACAGTCAGTGTAATGTCAACGCCCTCTTTTTTAAACTTTTCACGGCAAGCTGCAGCTTCTGCCACTCTACCTATTGTTGTGTCAGCGATAACTACCTTTACAGGCTCGCCGTTTGAATATTTAAGATTTGATGTAATAAGCCGGGCTGCTGCCTTTGCCATATTCATTGTCTGGTCCTCTAAAGATTCTCTTACCTTTAGTGGTCCTCTTCGTCCGTCAATTGTTGGACGGATTCCAATAACAGGATAATCTCCTACTAGTCTGTTTTTTGCCATATCAAAATCCTCCTATCGCTATTTTATACTATAAATTATACGCTTGACTTTAATTAAATACTTGTGCTACAATAATAAAAAGTATAATTATATTCACATTTTTTACTAAAAATATTCCGTTTTTATGTATTTTATATGATTTTATAGACAAAGGAGACATTTATGGGGTATAACGAACTAAAGCAACACGGAACACTTGATTTCCCTATTCAGCTTTATCACGTAGATAAACATCACCCGAAGTTTGAAATGGCATCCCACTGGCACACAAACGTCGAAATAATCAAGGTTTTAGACGGTGTTTTAACAGTGCGACTTTCAAACCAGGAATATACTGCAAAAAAAGGCGATATAGTTTTTGTTAATTGCGAAACTGTCCACAGTGCTTTCCCAACAGAAGATTGCACTTATGAATGTGTAGTAATGAATATGGAGATGCTTTCAACAAAGGATGCTGCCTGCAGATATTTTATAGATAGTATTTTAAACCTTGAATACAAAATTGACGAGTTTTTTCCTTACCAAGATGATGAACTCCACCAAAGTATAGAGAATCTTTTTTCTTCTATGAACAATATGTCTTCTGGCTATAAATTCAGCGTAATCGGTGCACTTTATAGGCTTTTCGGTATTATCATTGATAATCACCTGTACCACTCAAACAGTAGCGAAAATGAAGTTTTACAAGACAAAAATATCCCTAAACTAAAAAATGTGCTTTCCTATATAAGAAGCAACTATGACAAGCCAATAACACTTGATGATATGGCGCAAATTGCGGTAATGTCGCCAAAATACTTCTGTGCCTTTTTCAAGAAAATGACCTTGAAGACACCTACCGAATATCTTAAAGCATACCGAATTGAAAAGGCATCAAGAAAGCTTTTAAACTCTGATATGAGCGTTACTGATATTGCATATTCTTCAGGGTTTAATGACCTTAGCTATTTTATTAAGACCTTTAAAGAAATCAAGGGTACAACCCCTGCAAAATTCCGCGAAGAAAATTAAAAAGACCTGAAATTCAGGTCTTTTTTTATAGTTTCTCTATTGCACCAAACACTTCGTCAAGCCAGTTTCCGTCAAAGAGTTCAATCATACCCTTATCGCAAGCACCCGCAAGGCGCATATCCATAGGAATTTTTGCAGTTCGGCTAATTCCGTTTCTCTCTGCGATTTCTTCAATGTGGCTTTCGCCGAAAATACGGATTTCCTTGCCACAGTCAGGACAAGTTACATAGCTCATATTTTCAACAAGCGCAAGAACAGGGATATTCATCATCTTTGCCATTTTAACAGCCTTTTCAACAATCATTCCAACAAGCTCCTGCGGTGATGATACAATTACGATTGCATCAACCGGAATGGACTGGAATACTGTTAGCGGAACGTCGCCTGTTCCCGGTGGCATATCGATGAACATATAGTCAACATCTTCCCAAACCACATCTGTCCAGAATTGTTTTACTGTTCCTGCAATTACAGGGCCACGCCAGATAACCGGGTCAGTTTCGTTTTCAGTTAAAAGATTTAATGACATAATCTTTGTGCCCATCTTTGATTTTGATGGCAAAAGACCAAACTCGCAGGCTTCTGCTCTTCCTTTGATACCAAATGTTTTTGGGATTGATGGGCCTGTAATGTCCGCATCCAAAATTGCTGTATTATATCCTGCTCTTTGTGATAGAACAGCTAAAAGTGATGTTACAAGGCTCTTTCCAACACCGCCTTTACCACTTACAACGCCAATAACTTTTTTAACAGAGCTTCCGTCCATTAAAGGAGCTAAAAGGCTCTCTTTTTCTCTTGAACTACAATTTGCAGAACAGCTTTCGCAGTTATGTGAACAACTTTCACTCATTTATTCTTCCTCCTATATATCAAATAGCATCCTTGTAATTATACTGCTATAAAATTATTTTGTCAAACTATTTTGCGTAAGAATCCCAAAGGTATGGGTTTATGCCGAACATATCGCAAATATCTTTGTATTCGGCTTTTAGTTTATCCGCATCTCCACTTGATATTTTGCCCTTTTTAACAGCACGTATAAGCACATTTTTCGGTGTTTCTTCAGGGTCAATAAGCTCTAAAGCATTTACCTCGTATCCGTTTATTTCAAGCACCTTGCATCTTAGTGCATCGGTTAAACTATCCGCAAATTTCTGCTTTAAGATTGAGTGTTTCATTAAAACATCAGTAACTTCGCCTTTTGCCTTTAGCTGTCCCATCATTTCGTGATGACAACACGGCGTTGACATTATAACTCTAGAAGCAGAATCTATGCCTTTTGCAAGCACGATATCCGTTGCAATATCGCATGCGTGGAGTGATACTGTAAGGTCAGGTGCTCTTTTTATCTTAAAGTCCTTTATATCGCCACAGACAAAGTTAAGTCCACTATAACCAAGCTTTTCTGCCACGTCACCGCAATACTTTATAACGTCCTTTTTTAGGTCAACACAGTCCATTTGAACGGCAAGTCCCTTTATTTTGGTGAAATAATAGTAAATCGCAAAGCTTAAATAACTTTTTCCGCAACAAAGGTCCAGGATATATAAATCATCGCCTTTAATAATGTCAGTTTCTACGTCAGATACAAGCTCCAAAAAGCGGTTTATCTGTCGGAATTTTGAGCGTTTTTTATCAAAAATACGTCCGTTTTTGTCCTGAACACCAAGCTCTATCAAGAAATCAACAGGCTCACCGTCAGGAATAATGTAGTTTTTGTCCTTGTTATTCTTTTCCACCTGTGTTTTTCCTGGCTTGTCCTTTTTTATCTTATCAATAACTGTGATTTTGTCTTTTTTAGAAACCTTAATTTCGGCATCACCTTGAGTTGTTATGATGTTAACCTGCTTATATGTAGCTGGCACAAGTTCGGATAGTTTCTGTACTGCCTCCTTTTCGGGGATGTTCTTTTGAATAGCTTTTCCGTCCTGCATAAAGCTTTCAAGTGCCAGATACACTTCGCCTTTTATCTCAATAAGCCTGCCTGTTGTGCGGATGATTTCCTTATCCACACTCTTACTTAAAACAAGCTTTTTCAGTATTCTGTTTTCAATAACATAAGAAATTGTATTTAGCATAACTTATGTCCTCACTTCTTTTCAATGTATATAAAATCCGAGTTTTCAATTCCTGTGTCTTCATTTTCCACAATCAGTACTCTTGCATCATCGTATGTGAAAATGTGGTGCCACACGCCTTTTGGCACGTTGTATAGCTTGTGTGTTTCCATTTCTATTTTGTTAAGTTCTTCGCCGATAATCAAAGTGGCTTTGCCCTCAAGAAGTACGAACACTTCATCACTTTCGTTGTGACGTTCTATTTTTATGAAATTTTCTTCAGAAAACTCTTCTCCGTGGTTAAGATATGCAACTCGCCAAGCGCCAAAACTCATTGCAGTTTTGTAGTCTTCACCTTTATAATCGTATATCTCAACACCGAATTTGTTATCTTTTGTAACGTCTTGCATACTTTTTCTCCTTATTTTTACTTCTTTTCAATGACTAATTATATCATACATTTAACTTCTTTTCAATCCATAAAAAAATCAAGAGCATCACCTTTTGGTTTACTCTTGATTTATATGGTTTATTTTGAACCTTCTCCACCAGGACCATCTTTTCGTACTGATTTATCTGTCGGACGGGTTACACCAGTGGAAACCCATTGATTATCGGTTGCAGTTTTCTTGTTATCCTGCTCTTTCTCTTTGCCCATAATTTAATCACCTCGGTAATAGTATATCCCGCTGTGAAAAAATTACTCAATATCAAACCATGCGTAATATATCTTCTTTTCATAATTACCTGGTTTTCCAAAATCAATTTCTTTACTTAATCTATATGAGCCTGCAGGTAATTCTCCGTACAAAAATTCCCAATTTATTTCATATTCAGTTATATCGTTTCTTTTTATTATATAGCCAATCATATTCCATACCGGATTGTCTATTTTAGCTTCAGCATCCTGCCACTCATCTTCAACCAGTTTTTCTATCTTATACCATGCGCCTGTTCCAAATTCCCCATCAGGATTACCGCCAAACTGCTCAAATTTAATGGTCATTCCTTTATTGGTGACATTGTCTGCATATAGAGTAAGTCCCCATTCGTCGCCTGATACAATATGCTCAAACACTACAATGCCATTGTCCTTACCTGCATCAAGCTGTGAGCTTAATAGTGGCTCGTATACCTGTGAAAAGGTTATGTCTTTATTATCGGTTAATACAACTATTTCGCTGTCTATTACCGCATTATTCAAACGCCCTTTGATATAAAATCCATATTTTAATTCGCCAATTCCTTTGGAATGCTCAGGATTGAACTTTTTAAAAATTATCCATTCTCCGTCAATACAAACTTCTTTGGTAATACTTGTCGCGTGTTGATAGCCATCAACATCAAAGTTTGCCTCTCCTGATTTTTGCGGGATTTCATTTTCTTCTACCGTCTTTTTAAGGCTTCCATCCATCACTCCGCAACGGGCTTCTGTCCCGCTTACAAGACCTGAATCATAGTATAAATCCCCGTCAACATTGAACATTCTGATAGGCTTTTTCTCGTATTGCTCACCAAACTGACCCTTTACATATACACTTGTAGGACCGTCTGCACCGCCTATTATTCCAACATCGGAGCTAGTGCAGGCAGAAAGCAATAAACAACTGACAACAGTTAATATGAAAAATCCTTTCATAGTACGTTCTCCTTTCAATAGTAAAGTACCATTGTTCTACTTCGCACAAATTTCAAATATTTCTTTTATCACATCAAAGTCCATATCGATATAGCTTTTAATTGTTCTTTGTTTTCCAAAAGTACAAAGTTCTGCAAGTCTTTCTATGCAGTTCTCGTCAAGGTCAAAGTCCGCAAGGCTTGATGGCATACCGATTGATTTGAAATATTCAGCCATTTTTTGAATTCCACAAAGTGCTGCAGTTTCATCATTTTCTTCGGTACAATCCCAAACCCTTCGTGCAAACTGTGCAAAGCGTGGAATGTTATGCTTGTAGATATACTTTGCCCAAGCAGGAAATAGCACTGCAAGTCCTGCACCGTGAGCTATCTGGTCATACTCACCGCTTAAAGCATGCTCCAATTGATGCACAGGAAGTGCATTCTGACGGCCACAGCCTGTAAGGTCATTATGAGACAGGCTTGATGCCCACATCATATTGGCACGAGCTTCATAATCTTCAGGATTTTCCATAAGTGTTGCACCTGCTGAAATTGTCGCTTTTAAAACACTTTCGGCGATTCTGTCTGTAAGGTCTGTTGGTTCAATAGGCATAAAATACCTCTCCATTGTGTGTGCCATAATGTCAACCACGCCACAGGCGGTTTGATATTTTGATACCGAATATGTTAGTTCAGGATTCATAATAGCAAATTTGCATCTGTTAAATTCGCTGTTAAACCCACGTTTCATATTAAGTTCCATATTGGTGATAACCGCAGATGAACTCATTTCACTTCCTGCTGCGGCAATAGTAAGGATACATCCCAAAGGCAATGAATTTTCCACCTTTGCTTTGCCTGTTGGAAAATCCCAAGGGTCACAATCGCTACAAGCACCTGCAGCGGTGTATTTTGAAGAATCAAGAACACTTCCGCCACCAACTGCAAGTATCATTTGAACGCCTTTTTCTTTTGCTAACTTAACAGCCTCTCGAACAAAGGTAATCTTCGGATTTGGCTCAACACCGCCCATTTCCACAACATTTATACCATTTTCAGTAAGGGATGTCATTACCTCATCATATAGTCCGGATTTCTTTATGCTTCCCTGTCCATACTGAAGCATTATGTTATCGTATCCGAACTCTTTTATTATTTTTCCTATATCTTTATGCTTGTCCTTTCCAAAGAATACTTTGGTAGGTGCATAGTAAATAAAATCTTTCATAGTTCTCTCCTTGAATTATTTTATAGACCCGTGTCAAGTCAGGCGCTAAAATTAATAAAAACTTTTTACCTCTTTACCATCTTCCTATATTATACCACACCCATTATCTAATTTACAATAAAAAAAGGACAGATTTCTGTCCTTTTCCTACATTGCAAATGATTTCATTGAAACAAGTGCATCTATTATATTTTCCTTAGTTTGAGCCTCGGTTTCGCTTGCAGGGATTTCAACACAAAGCCAAGCGTCATCCGGTATCATTCTAAAGTATTTTTCGAAGTCAACATCGGCATCCATAACCATTTTTGGTTGCATTATGCCGTCTTTTGTGGTTTTAAAGTGGATGTATGGTGCTTTATTTTTATACTTTTCATAAAAGTCTTCTGTTTCTTTTGGAGAAGAATAAGAAGCGCCTGCGTTTTTATTTAGCGCATTACCCATATCATAGGTCATCTTCATAAAGCCAAGTCTATTTAAGAAGTATTCTATTCCCTTTTCGTCACCTTTATTATATAAAGATTCAAGGGCGTTTTCATAGCAAAGGATTACGCCTGACGCCTTTGCAAGACGGTTATATGAAATAACCTTTTCGCAAATCAAATCAGCCTGACGTTCTGTAAATCCGCAAGCTTTTGGGTTTTCCATAAATACAGAGTTTGCAAAAGTAAGTCTTGCAACTGTATCTGTGCCAAAAACTGCCGCATTCTGAATAGCTTTCTTAAAAAGCGCATCATTTCCCGGCTTTAGCATATCGTTTGAGTCCCAAGCATAGTGGATTCTTATGCCAAGCTTGTTCGCAAGGTTACGGATTTTTTCAACGCCAGCTCTATTAAGCTCCACGTTTTTATCACGTACCTCAACCCAGGAAAAACCGTTTTCCTTTGCCCATTCTATTGTTTTTAATGTATCTTCCAAAAGGTCATTAAAAAATGGCAAAAGCACTGCAGTTGTAAGGCCAATTCCGTTTTCGAATTTCATATCAAGTCCTCCGATATGATTATAATATACAAATTCGGGAAGGGCAAGCCGCCCTACCCGAACTGTTACATTTATTTAAGTCTCTTATAAAGATTTAATAGTTCTTCTTTTTCGAAGTCTGTTAGCTGAACGCCAGGTTTTCTTACTGTATCGCTCTTAATAACTCCGATTTCCTTTAGAAGGAACTTTTCACAAGCTACATAGAACTCAAGTGACTGGTCTTCGTACCAAGCAAGTGGAAGAATCTTTTCAAACTTATCTCTTGCTTCTTCAAGATTACCGCTTTCAAATGTCTTTGTCATTTCAGCAAATTCGCCGGCAAGTAGTGCACCCGGCATAATACCTGTAGCACCGCTTATGAATGCGTCAATAGCGAAGATACCGCCGTTACCGTTGTAGCAAAGTAGCTTTCCGTCAGTTCTCTTGATGATTTCACGCATTTTTCTCATTGGGATTGGACATTCAACCTTAATGTAGTTGAACTGTTCAATATCACGGAATGCGTCAAGAAGCATTTCAAGTGGCATTGTTACGCCTGTTGAACGTGGGTTATCCTGAATCATTACAGGTAGATCAACTGCGTCTGCAATTGTCTTAAAGTATTCAACCAAAGCTGCCCCTTGCGGAGTTGAAAGTGCAGGTGGGTAAAGAATAACACCGTCAGCACCATATTCCTTTGCAGCCTTGCCAAGATTGATAACGTCGCCAAGAGAGTTTTCAACAAGACCAACTAGTGTTTCCATTCTCTTGTCTACCATCTGTAGGAACTGCTTAATTGTTTCAACCTTTTCATCAAATGATAGCTTATATGGTTCTGAGTTGAATGCAAATAGACAAATGCTCTTACAGCCTCCGTCATATATGAAATCGATTTCGCTCTTTAGTGATTCAAAGTCGATTGAATAGTCCTCATTGAAAGGAACGTTAACAACCGGACAACATCCTTTAAACATATCTAGATTCTCCTTAATTAAAATACTGTTTTAGCACCGTCGATTACGATTTCGGCACCGCTTATGTAAGAAGCTTCCTCGCTTGCAAGCATAACAACTGCACCTGCAATATCATCAGCCTTACCAAGTCTTCCAAGAGGAATACCTGCTACGCACTTTGCGTAAAATTCTTTATCGCTTAATACGTCATCGTTGAAGTCTGTGTGGATACTTCCAGGAAGCACTGCGTTTACTGTGATATTCTTTTCAGCAAGTTCAAGCGCCATTCCCTTTGTTAGCATACCGATTGCACCCTTTGATGCACAATAGTGACATCTTCCTGATGCTGCTTCAAACTGTGAAATAGAAGAAATATTAATAATTCTTCCGCCATTTTCGTTATCAAGCATAAGTTTTGCAGCCTGCTGACCGCAGTAGAAATAGCCTCTTGAGTTTGTGGTCATTGTTCTGTCCCAATCCTCAACGGTGATTTCTAAGAATGGTGCACGAAGCACGATTGCCGCATTGTTTACCATAATATCAAGATGGCCAAATTCCTTCTTGATTTTATCAAACATAGCATCAATCTGTTCGATGCTTGATGTATCAGCAAATACTGTATGAGCCTTACCGCCTGCTGCAATAATTTCTTCTGCAGTTGCTTTTAAAGCTCCGCTTTCGCTTCTTCCGTGAAGGATAACTTCAGCTCCGGCTTCAGCAAGACGTGTTGCGATAGCTTTACCGATACCACGGCTTGATCCTGTTACAAGAGCGATTTTTCCGTTTAAATCAAACATTAGATTTCCTCCTTAAAGTCGTGACTTGTCACAATGCGTCCCTTATAGTCAGCATATTCATTAACAAGCTCCTGCGATATTTGAGGGAATTGTGTAAAGCCCGGGGTAACACGGTTTTCAACGTTTTTGTGATTGAAAACTGTATCACCCACGAAAAGCATATTGCCAAGCTCTACACTCATACTCCCCTTTGTGTGCCCGCCTCTGTGCTTCAACGTAATATCGCCTACCTGCATTTCATCGTCAACTAAGATAATGTTCTTATCTTTAAAAAACTCATATACAGGTGCATTGACTATACGGTGAACGCTGGTGTCATTAAGGAACAGGTCATACTCTTCCTTTGTCATATAAAAATCTGCATTTTTAAAATGAACGACACCCGAAATATGGTCATAGTGACTGTGAGTCAGAAAAACTTTCGTAATTCTCTCGCAGTCAACTCCTAATCTGTCAAGGTTTTCTTTTATACTGTACTCGTCCTCAAATCTTGCCCAATCGGCTTTACTTGACTTGGTTTTATTAGCCTCTGAAATGCTTTCAATTCCTGTGTCAATAAGGTAATACTCATCACCTTTTTGAATAAGGAATGCGTGACAACCGATTGTTGAGGCGATATTTGGATCGCCGCCTTTATAAAGGACACTCTCAGCACAGTCAATGTGTGCAGTTTTTAACAAAGTAACCTTATACATTGTTAGTTCCTCACACTGTTTCTACCTTAAATCTCTGTTCTGTACCTGGCTTATATGGATACTTGTTGATGATTTCGTCATCTAAGTGGATACCAAGACCTGGTTCTTCTGGAACAAGAAGCTTACCGTCAACCATCTTTAGTGGCTGATTTAGAAGTTCTTCTCTTAGTGGGTTAGCAATCTGCTGGAATTCACAGATAAGTGCGTTTGGAATAGCACTTAGCAAATGTAAGTGAGCTGCAAATGATGCACCTGAACGGAATACGTGAGGAGCAACTGTGATACCATTTAGAGCAGCGTATTCAGCAGCCTTCTTAACTTCACCGATACCACCTGCGTGAGTAACGTCAGGCTGAATGATGTCAAGACATCCCTTATCGATTAACTGCTTGTATTCAAAGATTGAACAGCCGTTTTCACCACCAGCAATTGGTGTTGAACCGCTTTCTTCTCTAACTCTTGCATAAACATCAAGTTCGTCTGTACGGCAAGGTTCTTCGATGAACATTAGCTTATATTCTTCAAGACCCTTAACAACCTGGATAGCTTCTTTTGCTGACCAAGCGAATGGAACGTATCCCTGACCACAGTCAAGAGCAAGGTCAAAATCATAACCTAGAGCTTCTCTTATAGCCTTAACCTTTGCGATATCACGCTTAGCGTCGTATCCACCACGGATTTTAACTGCTGTGAAGCCCTTTTCAATGTAGCTGTTAACTTCAGCGATTAGAGATTCGATTGGCTGTTCCATACCGCCTGATGCGTATGTACGGATTGACTTTCTGAAACGTCCGCCAAGTAGTGACCAAACTGGAACGCCTAGAGCCTTACCCTTCAAATCCCAAAGTGCATTTTCGATACCACTGATAACGCCCATAGCGATACCACGTCTACCCCAGTTTGCACCTAGCTTATACATTTTTTCAAAAAGTACGTTGATTTCAAATGGATCCTGACCAACAAGTGTTGATGATAGGAAGTTGCAGATTGACTTTGCAGCTTCTGGAATGTAGTGGCCTGTACCCATTTCGCCAAGACCGTAAATTCCTTCGTCTGACCAAACTCTAACTAGAGCTGTGTGCCATACTTTAACTTCTCCGCCTGACCAGCCCCACTGTTCGTCTGGCTTGTATTCATAAGATAATAGAATTGGTTCTACTTTTGTGATTTTCATAGTTTTATACCCCTTTAAATTAATATAAATATTTTGTTATGATATCTCTGTAAATTTCTTTCATTTCCTGTTTTGCGCGTTCAACAGAAAGAGCCATTGTTGGAGGAATTTCTTCTCTACCAACACCCAAAGGACAGCCAAGTGCATCAGATAGCACACGGTAACCGAATGGGAATGTGAATCTGTTGACTACGTTGATAAGCTTAATAAGGTCTGCCTGACACTTAAATGCCTTATCATATTTGCCGTGGTTCTTGATAATGAAATCAGAAACTTCAGGCATTAGGTATGCAATTGCAGAGAAAACACCGTCTCCGCCAAGTGACAATGTGCCGTATAGACAAGCATCAAGACCTGTTAGCATTGAAACGTCTGGTCTTTTTTCGTCACGGATTGCGATTTCTTCAGTGATCTGCTGCATATCGTTCCAGCTGTTCTTGAATCCCTTAACGCAATTGTACTTAAGAAGTTCCTTAAACACTTTTACTGAAAGTGGGTTTGTACACTGAGGAATGTTGTAACCGATGATTGGTACATTTGCATCATTTGCATTGATTACACTCTTGTAGTATTCCAAAACTTCTTCATCGGTTAGAGTGAAGTAGTATGGAGGTGCTATCAAGATACCGTCAGCATTAAGTTTTCCGATCTGCTCAACGTATCTGCAAGCCGTATAGCTGTCACCTGCTGTTGCACCACAGATGAATTTTGTTCTGCCTCTGCAAACATCCTGTGCAATCTTCATAATTTCAACATTTTCTTCGAAAGAAAGTCTTGAAAATTCACCTGTTGAACCGCACATAATGATACCGTCCAAACAACCTGAGTCAACTGCACGTGCCACATATTTTTCAAGTAGGTTCTTGTCCACCTTTGCATCTTCTGTAAAAGGTGTTAAAACTATGGCGTTTGCCCCTTTAAATAGTCTTTCCAAACATCTCATCTCCTTTTTTGAAATATATGATTTCAATTACATTATAAATCTTATGTCCCTTATTTTCTATAACAAATTTGTCATCTTTTTTTAAATCTTTAATTTTTTGTCATCTATTCAGGTCATTTTTTTACATTTTTTACCCGTTTTTGCACTTTGTTACCTTTTTCTACTATTTTTAGCAAAAAACCAATTGACAAAAAATTAAAGGTTATTGTATAATAAAAGCAAGTTTGAAATGGGAGGTAAAATCATGCTTGAATTCTCTGATATTTATGGAATAAACGTCTCAAAATCAAAAAATCATCGCAAAGTTGAATCAGAAAATCACTCCCATCCCTACTATGAACTTCTTTATGTAAGGAGCGGAAATTTCACTTATTTTATTGATGATGAAATTATTCCTGTTGAGCCAAAAACCATTGTTTTAACAAACAAAAACACCATCCATAAAGCAAGGCTATATGATAATGGTGACAGTACATATTTTATTATACGATTTTATTCAACTTCCCTTGATGAGTCGCTTTCTGATACCCTTTTTAACCTTTTCAAATTCAGAAGATTTTCTATTGACGAAAAGGACTTTTCCCTTATTGACCTATTATTTTCAAAGATTTATAAAGAGTTTAAAAACAAGGGCGACGGCTATGATATTATGTTAAAATATGAGCTTGGCGAGATTTTAATTACTCTTTCAAGGCTTGTTTCTAAGGGCGATGCTACCCTTGCAACAGAGCATAAACCAACGGTCATTGAAGAATCGGTAAAGTACATAAACAGTCTTGTCGGAACGCCTGAAATCAACGAAGTTTCCCTTACTTCTGTTGCGGAAAAGTTTTATATGAGTCCTACCCATTTTTCACGAAAGTTCAAGCAGGAAACAGGGTTCGGGTTTAAGGAATACATTATTTCTGCGAAGATTTTGTTTGCTAAAAACCTTATGCATTCCACAAATTACAGCATAACAAAAATAGCGATGTTGTCAGGCTTTGACGACAGCAACTACTTCTCAACTGTGTTTAAAAATCACGAGTCTGTCTCACCTCGTGCATACATAAATTTCTCAAAAAAACTAAACGATGAACAAAATTAAAAAGTCCGGAAATTTCCGGACTTTTTTATTACTTTATTTCTGCTAGCAATTCTTCGTTTTGCTTAATCTCTATTGAATATTCTTTTTTCCACTCTTCGACTTTTTCGTCAATAAGTTTTTCATAAACTTTGTTCTTTACTATATCTTTTGCTTCAGCAAATGTTATTGGAAGCCTTTTTATAATGTGGTATCCAAAATCTGATTTACAAAAGGCAATTCCGCCAAAGCCTACAGAGTCTGTAGCCTCTTCAAATTCAGGGACCATTTCACCTGTTCCAAATACATAACCGTCAGGATTTGTTGTAAGACCAGGGTCTTCAGAATACTGATGCATCAAAGTATCAAAATCTTCGCCTTTTTGTACCCTGTCAAGAATTTCTTTTGATAAATTGCTTGCCTTATTCTGTTCTTCCTGTGATTTTGGAAGATTTGTCATAGGGTCAATTGTGGCAATCAAGATATGCTTTGCCTTACGGATTTCTGTTTCAAAATCGGCTTTGTTCTGTGCATAGAATGCTTCAAGTTCTGCATCTTCTACTGTTGTTTCTTCCATTACAAGCTGACCGATTTTGTTGTAATAAACAGATGATTTGCACATCATTTCAATGAATTCATCCGTAATATTGTTGCTCTTTAAAAATTCCTTGTATGCCTTATCAGAACCATAGCCTGCCACAAGTTGTTCCTTTGTAGCTTCTATTGTCTTATTGTCCTGTTCGGTTAAAGAAAGACCTGCCTTTTCTGCCGCTTCAATATAAAGGGCGTTTCTTACAGCATTATCCATCGCCTGCTGTTTTGCAACGTCAATGGCTTTCTTCCCTTCAATTTCTTTATTTTCCCAATCTTCATCGGTCTGAAGTTCGGTATCGCTCATCTGGTTTTTAATAGAGTTTAAATAGAACTCAAATTCACTTTGTGTTATCTTTATATCTCCAACCGTAGCAACAGGTTTTCCTGCACAGGCGGTTAAAAGCAATACTGAAAGCATTAAAACTAAAAGCTTTTTCATTTTACGACACCTCTCTTCTTAAATTTTATATCTTACATTGCTATTATACATTATATATTTCCATTATGCAATTCATTTAAGCGTTGTAATATAAACTTAATATTAGCAAGCATTTTCTTCTTATCTTCATACCTGTACTTGATTGTCGGCTTTTTAAGAGCGCTTATAACTGCATTTTTCGAATGGTTTTGTATTATATACTGAACATACTCAGGAAGTAATGCTGTTTCACCAAATTCAAAATGTATATATTCACCCTTTTCAACCACATCTTCAACGCCTATGTTATTGGCAAGTGCCTTAATTTGGGCAATCAAAATCAAGTTATGCGCAGGCTGTGGCAAATCACCAAAACGGTCGCAAAGTTCGTCGGTTACCTCCGATGCATCATCTTCGTTTTCTATTGCCGCAATTCGCTTATAGGTGTCTATTCTTATATTACTGCTCTTAATGTACCTGTCAGGAATAAATGCGTCCACCTTAATATCAATATTGGTGCTGACGTCCTCTTTAACCACCTGTCCCTGTGCCTCTTTCACGCTTTCAGCCAATATCTTACAGTACATATCATATCCTACAGAATCAATATGTCCGTGTTGTTGTGCACCCAGAATATCCCCTGCACCTCGTATTTCAAGGTCACGCATGGCGATTTTAAAGCCTGAACCAAACTCGGTAAATTCCTTGATGGCACTAAGTCGTTTTTCCGCCGTTTCGGACAATATTCCGTCACGTTTATAGGTCAAATAGCAATAGGCATTCCTTGCACTTCTTCCCACTCTTCCGCGGAGCTGATAAAGTTGCGAAAGTCCCATTCTGTCTGCATTTTCTATGATAATTGTATTGGCATTTGGGATATCAAGTCCTGTTTCTATAATGGTTGTGCAAACCAGAATATCGGTTTTGCCGTTAACCATATCATACATAATATCCTCAAGCTCGTCTTCATTCATTTTTCCGTGACCAACCGCCACATTTGCTTCAGGAATCTGCTTTTTAATCCATTCCGCAGTTCGGTAAATTCCCGCAACACGGTTATAAAGATAGAACACCTGTCCGCCACGTGAAAGCTCCTTTTTCATTGCATCTATTAAAACGTCTTCACGATGCTCTAAAACATAGGTTGCAACTGGATATCTGTTTTCTGGCGGTGTTTCCAAAAGGCTCATATCACGGACGGATACCATTGACATATGAAGTGTTCTTGGAATTGGTGTTGCTGTCATTGAAAGAACGTCCACATTCTTTTTAAGCTCTTTTAAGCGTTCCTTATGTGCAACGCCGAATCGCTGTTCTTCGTCTATGATTAAAAGGCCTAAATCTTTAAACTCCAAATCTTTTTGAAGTATTCTGTGAGTTCCTATTATTATATCTATTTCGCCTGTTTTAAGTTTCTTTAAAATCTTGGTTTGCTCTGCCTGTGTTCTGAATCGGGACAACATCTCAACCTTTATCGGGAACTTTTCCATTCTCTTTGAAAAGGTTTCGTATTGTTGCATTGCAAGGATCGTTGTAGGGCAAAGATAAGCCACCTGCTTTGAGTCTGTGGCAGCCTTGAATGCAGCTCGAAGTGCCACTTCGGTTTTACCGTAACCAACGTCGCCACAAAGAAGTCTGTCCATTGGCTTTTCGCTTTCCATATCCTTTTTAACTTCTTCTATAGACCGAAGCTGGTCCTCTGTTTCCTGATACAAGAATCTGTCTTCAAAATCCCTCTGCCAAGGCGTATCAGAAGAAAAGGCATAGCCCTTAGTATGTGCACGCTGGGCATACAAGCTTACAAGCTGTTTTGCCATATCGCTTGTCGCTTCACGAACTCTTTGCTTGGTCTTGTTCCATTCACTTCCGCCAAGTTTTGAAAGCCTTGTTGTTCCTTCTTTTCCCGAATACTTATAAAGCATATCAAGTTGGTCAACAGGAACATACAGGCTGTCAGTACCTCTATATGCAATATGAAGATAGTCCTTGGTTACGCCCAAAGCGGTCATCTTCTTTATGCCTTTATACTCGCCTATTCCGTGAGCACGATGCACCACAAAATCACCAACATTTATGTCGGTGTAAGCCTTTAAGCGGTTTGCATTCTCCGCTCTTCTTTTTGACTTTTTGATTCCAACGGAGAAAATTTCTCTATCAGAAATCAGAGTGAATCCAATGTCTGGAACTTCAAAGCCTTTGGCAAGTTCCCCACGAAGAATTACTATTTCACCCTTTTCAAATTCTGCATCATCGTGAATATATCGGCATTTTATACCCTTGTCGTTAAGAGTTCCTGCAAGGTTTTCACCACGCAAACGGTTAGACGCTAAGATAACCACCGTTTCCTTCGCTTCCTGTCTTTTAACAAGGTCTTCGTATAAGTATTCCACCTTGCCATGGAGTGAAACTGTGGTTTTTGTCACGAAATTAAATATTGCGTTATAGTTATAGTTTATTGTAGTATGAGTCAGTGCATTTACCGATACAAGCTTCCTGTTCCCTAGTATCTCAACAGCCCTTTCATAGCTTTCCCACAACTTTGAATATCCCGATAGTAAAAGACCTTTTTGAGATAAGTCTTCTATTACTTCGCTTTGTTCCCAAACAAGAGTTTTACTGCGTTCATTAACTCTTTTTGGCTCTATTAAGAAAACCAAGGTATCGTTATCTATATAGTCAAGAAGTGTTGGAATTTCGTCATAAATAACGCCTATATATCGGCTGATTGAACTAAGTTCTACTCCTTGGGATAGCTTTTCTATGTCTGATTCTATGTTCTCAATGGCCTTTGATTGGTCGCTCTTCTTTCTTTTGAGCTTTTTGATTTCGTCTTCAAGTTTTGAAATTAAGGATTCCCTGTCATACTCAGGAAGCTCACGGCATGGGATTATACAGGTTTCTTCAATATTCCCAAAAGAACGCTGTGTCATTGTGTCAAAGTTTCTTATTGAGTCTATCTCTATGTCAAAAAACTCGATTCGGCAAGGGTTTTCTGCCTGTGGTGAGAATACGTCCAAAATTCCGCCACGAAGTGAGAATTGACCTTTTCCTGATACTTCTTCTTCACGGATATAACCCATTTTTATAAGCTTTTCCGAAAGCTCTTCAGGGTCAATCATATCACCAAGTTTTAAGTTAAGTGTGTGTTCTTCAAGGAATTTTGGCGGAATGGTAAACTGCAAAAGAGCTTCCAGTGATGTTACCGTAATTCCGCCGTTTTTCTGCATATTGGAAAGTGCTTCAAGTCGCATATTTTCGCTATGGCGGTTTTGGGCATCAATCTCAAAGAATACGTACTCTTTCGCAGGATATAGCCTTACATTATCGGTGTAAAGCTCCAGATCAAACACCAGTTGTTTTGCTTCCTGATCGCTGTATGTTATAACTATTGTTTTTTTGTCATCAGTTGCGCCAAAAACAAACTGCCCCAGGCTTGATTCCACAACACCTGCTAGTGAAATCGGGGTTTTGCCCGATTTTAAGGCAGCACAAAAGTCGGAATATTCAGAATATTCCGACAGTAAATTTTTAAAATTCAGAGTTTTTTTCATTGCCATCACCCTGTTCGGTTTTTAGCCGTTATATTTATTCATTGCTCTTTCAATGTTTCCTGCAACAATTTCTTCTACTGCAGATGATGCCTTTTTTATTGCATCTTCTAAAACAGGGATTTCGTCTTTGGAAAATCTTGCAAGAACAAAGTCCGCAAGGTCAGCTTTTTCACGAAGCGGTGCATCAACGCCCAAACGAATTCTTGGGAAATTATCAGAATTAAGCTGATAAATGATTGATTTTAGTCCGTTGTGACCACCCGCTGAACCGCTTTTTCGTATTCTAACCTTTCCTGCAGGAAGATTTACTTCGTCACTTATAACAATTACATTCTCCACAGGAATTTTGAAAAACGACACAAATTCACGAATACTATCCCCTGACAAGTTCATATAGGTCTGCGGTTTTAAAAGTAAAACCTTTTCACCCTTATATGAAAATTCACCGTAAAGTCCTTTAAATTTAAGTTTTTTTACATTTACGTTATGCTTATCAGCAATATAGTCTATTACTTCAAACCCGATGTTGTGACGAGTCATTTCATACTGCGTCCCAGGGTTTCCAAGTCCTGCTACAAGATACATTTTCTATCCCTTTTATCCTTCCATTGTCAATATTCTCATCAAAGTCCCCGACTTTCATATTATTTCCGATTTGAAGACATTTCTTTCACATAATCCAAGTCTTTATTTATCTGCATAATCAAGTTTTCAATACTGTTAAATTTTATATCGTCACGGATTTTTTCTAAAAATTCCACAACGCAAAACTCGCCGTAAATATCTTTTGAAAAGTCAGGTATATGAGCTTCCACAGTTCTCTTTTTTGCGTCAAATGTAGGATTTTTCCCAACATTTATAACTGCATCAAACCCAAGCATTTTACCGTAATATACGCCGTCAGCGGGTAAAAGTTTTTCATCAGAGTATGAAATATTTGCAGTAGGAAATCCCATCTTTCTGCCGTTTCCAAGCCCTTTTTCAACTATTCCCGAAATGGTATAGCTATGTCCCAAAAGCTCATTTGCAAGCTTTATATCGCCTTTTTTTACAAGGTTTCTTATATTTGTGCTTTTTATTGGCATATCGCCGTTGTTAACAGGCTCTACGCTTGTAACTTCTGCCTTTTTGCAAAGTTCTTTTAGCATTTTCGCATCGCCTTTTGCCATATATCCAAAGCGGTAGTCATATCCGCAGATTATATGTGACACTTTTAGGATATTCTCTAAAAAGTCTGTAAATTCCTGTGGACTTCTTCTTGCAAACCTTTCCGAAAACTCTGCAACTACAATATAGTCTGCGCCGTATTCTTCTATTAGCTTTATTTTTTCGTCTTGGGTTGTAAGGTTTTCGTTGCCCTTAATGTTTCTGTCAAAGAGCAGAACTCCCCAATTCCCATGGGATTTTGCCACATCAAAAAGCGCTTTGTGTCCTTTATGAATTCCATCAAAGCCACCAAGACAAATAGAAGCACCGACAAAAAGTTCCTTTTCATCGCCACAAATAGCTCTTATTCCCTTTTCTTCGCTATAAGAATAAATTTCCATTATTTGCCTCTTAGCTAGTTCCAAAACGCTTTCTTTAAATATAATGCACCATCTCTGTACTCGGATATGCACACAAATTCTCCGTCATCGCCGTACACACGGTAAAGTTTACCCTCTGTAAGACCCTTTTTTCGAATTGCTATGCCGTTTTTAGCTTTACCCTTTAAAAATTCATCCAAAACAACTTCATCATAGTCTAAAAACAACTTATCAACAGGAATTATAGCTTTTTCAAGAGTTCCATCCTGTTTCATTTTCAAAAGTTCTTCAGGTGTATAGCTTTCTTCCAAGGTAAAATTAGCACTTTTTATACGCACAAGCGTATTCATATATGCACCACAACCAATCTTCATTCCGATATCTTCGCAAAGAGTTCTGATATAAGTACCCTTTGAGCAGAAAACTTCAATAGTTATGGCATAGTTTTCCATATCAATCTCACAGATTTTTATATCGAATATGGTAACTTTTCGTTTTTCTCTTTCAATGGTAATTCCCTCTCGAGCCAATTCGTAAAGTTTTTTACCATCCTTTTTTATAGCAGAAAACATAGGCGGAATTTGAAAAATTTCGCCTATGAATTCATTTATAACATCTTCAATTTGTTCTTTGGTCACATTAACAGGTTGCTCCGTTAAGATTTCACCTGATGCATCCAAAGTGTCTGTGGTCATTCCAAGAATAAACTGAGCACGGTACGCCTTATCAGACGCCGTCAGCATATCAGCAGCCTTAGTTCCACGACCGATACAAACAGGTAAAACACCTGATGCATCAGGGTCCAGCGTTCCTGTATGCCCCACTTTTTTTATGTTTAAAAGCTTTCTTGTAAATCCTACAAGGTTATGGGATGTTTGTCCCGTTGGCTTGTTTATAACTATTACGCCATCCATAGTTTATCCTATTTGCGCTTCAATAATAGCCTGAACTTTTGATAGGGCTTCAGCAATTTTTGCTTCGTCCTTACCACCGCCCTGTGCCATATCAGGCTTACCGCCACCTGAACCGCCAGCTATAGCTGTGATTTCCTTAATAACCATACCTGCGTGTACCTTTTTGCTAACTGCTTCTTTTGTTGCAGTTGCTAAGAATGCAATCTTGCCGTCAGCCACTGATGCTAGAACTGCAATACCGCAATCCATCTTATCCTTTAGGTTATCGCCAAGTGTACGAAGGTCACCGCCAGATAGGCCGTCAACTTGACCGCAAATAACGGTTACGCCACCTACTTCAACCTTGTCCTTTAATACGTCATCAATCTTGCTTCCAGCCATCTTCGCATTTAGCGCTTCAAGCTTCTTCTTTGTATCACGAAGCTCGTTTGCAAGCTGTTCCGCCTTCATATCAATTTCGTTTACGTTGTTTGCTTTAAGGCTTACTGCTGTCTTTTCAATTAGTGCATCTTTTTCCTGAATATACTCTAAAACGCCTGCACCTGTAACTGCTTCAATACGTCTTGTACCTGCTGCAACACCTGATTCAGAAATTAGCTTGAATAAGCCGATTTCAGCAGTGTTTGTAAGGTGAGTACCTCCACAGAATTCGATTGAGTAATCGCCCATCTTAACAACACGTACAACATCGCCGTACTTTTCGCCGAACTGTGCTTCCGCACCAAGCTTTTTAGCTTCGTCAATTGGAAGTTCCTGTACGTTTATTGGAAGTGCTTCAAGCACCATTTCGTTAACTCTTGCTTCTACCTTCTTAAGCTCGTCACGTGTCATAGCTTCAAAGTGTGAGAAGTCAAAACGAAGATGCTTTGCATTAACCTCAGAACCTGCCTGTGCAACGTGGTCACCCAAAGTTTCCTTTAGTGCCTTATGAAGAATGTGAGTTGCACTGTGGTTTCTGCCGATTGCAGCTCTATTCTTCTTGCAAACTGTAAGTGCTACATTGTCACCTTTAGTAAAGCTACCCTTTGTAACTTCTACGATATGCATATAAACGCCACTTGCGTTCTTTTTAGTATCAATAACCTTTGCTTCAGCGCCGTCTTTTACGATAGAACCGATGTCGCCTGCCTGACCACCCATTTCTGCATAGAAAGGTGATTTCTTCACTACGATAACGCCGTTTTCGCCTTCGCCGATACCGTCAGCTTCTTCGCCGTTTGCAGATAGTGCGATAATTTCGCTTTCTGCGGTTAAATCGAAGTAGCCAACAAATTCTGTTGCATCTGTTCCTTCAAACTTGAAGCCGTCGTTATCTTCCCAGCTTGAGCCGTCTTTTCTTGCGTTTCTTGCTGTTTCCTTTTGTACCTTAAGTTCCTTATCGTAGCCGTCACGGTCAACGCTAAGTCCTGCTTCTTCGCAGATTTCAACTGTTAGGTCAATTGGGAAACCGTAAGTATCGTTTAGCTTAAATGCCTTGTCACCTGACAAAACAGTTTCGCCGTTTTTCTTCATTTCGCTGATGTATTCGTTCAAAATTGCAAGACCGTTGTCAATAGTTTTTGCAAAACGTTCTTCTTCAATTCTGATAATTTTCTTGATGTATTCACGCTTTTCAGCAAGCTCTGGGTAACCTTGTGCAGATTCGTCAATAACAGTATCTGCTACCTGATATAGGAATTCGCCCTTAACGTTAAGTAGCTTTCCGTGACGTGCAGCTCTACGAAGAAGTCTTCTTAAAACGTAGCCTCTTCCTTCGTTTGATGGGATAACACCGTCAGAAACCATCATAACAGTACTTCTGATATGGTCTGTGATAACACGAAGAGATACGTCCACCTTTTCGTCCTGCTTGTAGCTTACGCCTGCAATCTTTGAGATGTGGTTCATGATGTTTGTTACTGTGTCAACCTCAAATAGATTGTCAACGCCCTGCATAACTGCAGCTAAGCGCTCAAGACCCATACCTGTATCAATGTTAGGATTTGCAAGACGGTTATAGTTGCCGTCTTCGTCCTTATCAAACTGTGTAAATACAAGATTCCAAACTTCCATGAAACGGTCACAGTCACAACCCATCTTACAGTCAGGGCCACAGCTATACTGTTCACCACGGTCAACGTGGATTTCAGAACATGGACCGCATGGGCCTGTTCCGTGTTCCCAGAAGTTATCTGCCTTACCAAGCTTTATAACACGGTCAGGGTTTACGCCAACTTCGTTAACCCAGATATCTCTTGCTTCATCGTCTTCTTCGTAAACTGTAATCCAAAGCTTGTCCTCAGGGATTTCCATAACCTTTGTTAAGAATTCCCAACCCCAGTTAATAGCTTCGTGCTTAAAGTAGTCACCAAATGAGAAGTTACCAAGCATTTCAAAGAATGTTCCGTGACGTGCAGTTTTACCAACACACTCAATGTCAGGTGTACGGATACACTTCTGGCATGTTGTAACTCGTCTTCTAGGTGGAACTTCCGCACCTGTAAACCACTTCTTCATAGGCGCCATACCTGAGTTGATAAGTAGCAAGCTCGCATCGTTCTTTGGAACTAATGAAAAACTGCCAAGTCTTAGGCATCCCTTTGACTCAAAAAAGCTCAAAAATTTCTCTCTAATTTCGTTTACGCCGTTCTTTTGCATATCTCTAGCCTTCCTTAATATATAAATTTAGTTATTCCATTACATAACTATGGCATTTTATCCTAATTATTATATAGGAAACCACAGGAAATGTCAAGGTTTTATGGGGAAAATCAGTAATTTTACTACCACTTTTTCAGTAAAATAAAAAATCCTGCAATTTCTTGCAGGATTTTTGTTTTAGTTATCTTTTTCGAACAGTTCAACGCTATCTGTGCCGTCAATTTCGGAAAGTTTAACCTTTATTATTTCGTTCCTTGAAGTTGGCACGTTTTTGCCCACATAATCGGCACGAATAGGAAGTTCCCTATGTCCTCTATCCACCAAAACGGCAAGTTGAATTTTAGCCGCTCTTCCGTGAGACAGAATCGCATCAAGTGCTGCACGCACTGTTCTTCCTGTGTAAATAACATCATCAGTTAAAATGATGCTTTTACCCTCAATCGGGAAGTCAAAACTTCCTGTTTTAATAATTTCCTTTTCGTCAAAAATCAAATCGTCACGAAATGGTGATATGTCAAGTGTTCGTACTGTAACTTTTTTGTTTTCTATTCTGTAAATCGCATCTGCCAGACGGTTTGCAATAGGCACACCCCTGGTTTCAATTCCCACTATGCAGATATCGTCCACGGTTTCATTCTTTTCAATAATCTCGTGAGCAATTCGCACAATGGCTCGTTTTACAGCGCTTTCGTCAAATAAGCTTGCCTTAAATTTCATATATTAAAGTTTACGCCTCTTCTGTTACTTCTACAGCTTCTTCTGCTACTTCTTCAACTGCTTCAACTTCTTCGATAACTTCTTCAACAACTTCTTCTGCTACTGGCTCTTCAATAACTTCTTCCAAAGGTGCAGGAGCTGCCTTTTCTTTAACAAGTAGGTTTGTTAGGATACCGATAATAAGAGCTGTTGCGATAGCTGTAATCTGGATACCACCGAAGTTAAGTGTTAGTCCGCCGATACCAGGAACTAAGATTGCACTTACAACGAATAGGTTCTTTGATTCATTAAGGTCAACCTGCTGAATCATCTTAAGACCTGAAACTGCGATAAATCCGTAAAGAGCGATACAGATACCACCGATTACACAAGCTGGAATTGTGTTTACAAATTCTACGAATGGTGTGAAGAATGATAGTACCATTGAATAGATTGCAGCAATGATAATTGTTGAAACTGATGCGTTTCTTGTAATAGCAACACAGCCAACACTTTCGCCGTATGTTGTGTTAGGGCATCCGCCGAAGATTGAACCAACGATTGAACCAACACCGTCACCTAGAAGTGTACGTGTAAGACCAGGTTCTTTGATAAGGTCTCTGCCGATAACTGTGCTTAGGTTCTTGTGGTCAGCAATGTGCTCTGCTAAAACCACGAATGCAACAGGAGCAAATAGAAGAGCAATCTGTGCAACACCCTGCCAGCCGTTAAGTTTTGAAAGTCCTTCATTCCAAATACCAATAGCAAGGAAGTTAGGAACTCTTATAAAGCTTTCAAATGTGATTTCCTTAAAGTTATTTACAAGTGGTGAGAAATCAATAACCTGTAGGTATGGTACTTGAGTAATGTTACCGATAATTGTAAATAGTGCTGCTGCAACATAACCTGCTGCTACACCGATAATAAATGGAATTAGCTTTGCTGATTTGCTACCCTTTACAGATGCCAAAACTGTAGCACCGAAAGCGATAAGTCCGCAAAGAATGTGGATTAGGTTATATCCGCCTGCGTTTGAACCATTAACATTTGCTATAGCGCTTCCGCAAAGGCTCAAACCAATAAGTGCAACTGTAGGTCCGATGATTACAGGAGGAAGAAGCTTGTCTACCCACTTTGTTCCTGTAAACTTAATAACTGTTGCGATGATTACGTATACTAGACCTGCAAAAATTGCACCTAGCAAGATACCGAAGTATCCGAATGCACAAGCACCGATTAGTGGTGAAATGAATGCGAATGAGCTACCAAGATAAACAGGGCTCTTTTTTCTTGTGAACGCAATGTAAGTAAGTGTTCCTGCACCTGCACCAAAAAGTGCTGCTGCCTGATTTAGAATCTGTTCTCCTGCTGCTGCGTTAACCAATACAGGTACCAATAAAGTAGCTGCGATGATTGATAGTAGCTGCTGGAAAGCAAACACTAGGTTAGCTTTTAATTTTGGCTTGTCCTCTACGTTGTAAATAAGTTTCATTTTTTATACTTCCTTTCTCTTTGGAAAATATTTTCGCCTTTCATAAACCAAAAAAATGCCTTGTCTGCTAGGCAAGACAAGGCATAAGTGTCACGATGTATAATCTATCTTGTCGATGTCACAGCAAACGATTAAAGATTTATTACTCAACACGACAATTATATCACAAATTATACAAATTGTAAATAGTTTTTGTTAAATTATTTGTCACTTTTTGTTATAGCGATTGCAAGTTCTTCAAGCTGCTTTTCGTCAACAAGACCAGGTGCATTTGACATAAGTTCTGATGCGTTCTGTACCTTAGGGAATGCTGTAACGTCCTTTAAGCTATCCGCTCCGCACATAATCATCGCCAAACGGTCAAGACCGATACCGCAACCACCATGTGGTGCTGCACCATACTTATACGCTTCAACCAAGAATCCGAATTTTGCTTCGATTTCTTCTTCTGTAAGACCAAGAGCCTCAAACATCTTCTGCTGAAGTTCATAGTCTGTGATTCTGATTGAACCTGATGAAAGCTCTGTGCCGTTTAGTACAAGGTCATAAGCCTTTGCAATAACCTTTTCAGGATCAGAATCAAGGTACTGAATGCATTCGTCCATAGGCATTGTGAATGGGTGATGCATAGCATCCCAAGAGCCTGTTTCTTCGTTATATTCAAAGAATGGGAATTCTGTTATCCATAGGAAGTTAAAGCCTTCCGGAATAATGTTAAGCTGTTTTGCAACCTTTAAACGAAGTGCGCCAAGTGTTGGAAGTGTAACTCTGTTCTTATCTGCAACGATTAAAACAAGGTCGCCCTTTTCTGCGCCAAGGTGAGAAAGGATTGCTTCAAGTTCGCCTTCCTTCATAAACTTTGCAAATGAGCAGGTTGGTGCATCTTCAACCCAACGAACATAAGCAAGGCCTTTTGCACCAATACCTCTTGCAAACTCTGTCAAACGGTCAATTTCTTTTCTTGTGTATGTTTCAACTGCGTTTTTAGCAACGATTGCACGAACAGAACCGCCGTCTGCGATAGCACCTGTAAATACGCCGAAGTCACAGTCCTTAACAAGGTCAGAAATATCCTGAATTTCCATACCGAATCTTGTATCAGGCTTATCTGAACCGTATCTTTCCATAGCTTCACGATATGTTAAGCGTGGTAGTGGAACAGTGATTTCTTTTCCAAGAACTTCCTTGAAAAGTGTTGTGATAAGACCTTCAACGATTTCCAAAATGTCTTCTACTTCAACAAATGACATTTCCATATCTATCTGTGTAAATTCAGGCTGACGGTCAGCACGTAAATCTTCGTCTCTAAAGCATCTTGCAAGCTGAATATATCTGTCATATCCTGCAATCATAAGAAGCTGTTTATAGATCTGTGGTGACTGTGGAAGTGCATAGAACTTACCGTGGTGGATTCTTGATGGAACAAGATAGTCACGGGCACCTTCAGGTGTTGACTTCATCATCATTGGTGTTTCAATTTCGATAAAGCCGTTATCTGCAAAGTAATCTCTTGCGACCTTTGCAATTTTGCTTCGCATCATAATATTGTCCTGAAGTGGTTTTCTTCTTAAATCAAGATATCTGTACTTTAGTCTTAATTCTTCGTTTACGTTGGTATCGTCTGTAATTTCAAACGGAGGTGTCTGCGCTTTTGCAAGGATTCTCAAATCATCAACAAAGATTTCGATATCACCTGTTGCAATTGCAGCATTTTTGCTTTCTCGCTCACGAACCTGGCCCTTTGCCATAAGTACGTATTCTGAGTGGCACTGTGATGCCTTTTCAAAAACATCTCTTGCAGTTTCGGTATCAAAAGCAAGCTGAACAATACCTGTTCTGTCTCTTAAATCTATAAAGATTAGGGTTCCCATATCTCTAATTTTCTGTACGTATCCGCCTACAACTACTGTATTGCCAACGCCTTTTACTTCTCCACAGTAATGTGTACGCTTTAAGCCTTTCATTGTATCCATTCTATAATACCGTCCTTTTTATTTATTAAAAAATTCGCAAAGCTTGTCCAAATTCCACTCGGTCTGTTCACCGGTTTCCATATTTTTAAGTCTTACGTTTCCTGTTTCAATTTCGCTGTCGCCCAAAACCAATGTGTACTTGGCACCGATTTTGTCAGAGTACTTCATCTGTGGCTTTAAGCCTCTGCCGATAAGGTCAGTTTCTGCCTTGATTCCTGCCATTCTCAATGTGTATGCGATAACCTGTGCCTTTTCGCCTGCATTCTCACCAAGCGGTGCAATATAGATGTCAGGCTTCTGGTCATCAGGGATTTCCACACCTGTTTCGGCAAGTCTAATTAGTAATCTTTCAATTCCAAGTCCGAAACCAATTGCAGGTGTTGGGTCACCGCCGAACTCTTCAACAAGTCCGTCATATCTTCCGCCACCACAAACTGTGAATGGTCCTGAAATTATCTCAAATACTGTCTTTGTGTAGTAGTCAAGACCACGAACAATTCCGCTATCCACTTTGTAGTCAATTCCCATATTGGAAAGTGCCTTTTTAAAGCTTTCAAAGTGCTCACGGCAATCGTCACAGATATAATCAAGTAGTCTTGGAGCATCCTTTCCAAGTTCCTGACAGATTTCTGATTTACAGTCTAAAATTCGGAGTGGATTTCTTTCAAATCTACCCTTACATGTTTCGCAAAGCTCATCATACTTTGGTCTTAAGAAATCACGTAGTGCTTCTGAATACTTCTTTCGGCATTCAGGGCAACCGATACTGTTTATATTAACAGAAAGGTCTGTAAGTCCTACTTTTGTTAGGAATGTATAAGCAAGTGTCACAACTTCTGCATCAATTGCAGGTCCTTTTGAACCAAATGCTTCAATCCCGAACTGGTGGAATTCACGAAGTCTTCCCTTTTGCTTGTTTTCATAACGGAAGCAAGGCACGTTGTACCACATCTTTAGTGGCAGAACACCTGCATAAAGGTTATTCTGAAGATAGCTTCTTGCAACAGAAGCAGTACCCTCTGGTCTTAGTGTAACGCTTCTTCCGCCTTTATCGTTAAATGTATACATCTGCTTTTCAACAACGTCTGTGGTATCACCCACACCACGTTCAAAAAGCTCGGTATGTTCAAAGGTTGGTACGCGTATTTCTTTATATCCGAAATTGTCGCATATCTCCTTAAAATTCTTTTCAAGATACTGCCACTTATAGCTATCCTGTGGCAATAAGTCCTCGGTGCCCTTAGGCGCTTTGGTTATTAGCATTGTTTTCAACTCCTATATCTACTCATAAAGGCAAATACAAAAATGTTGTATCTCCTTGTTTTTGTGTTAAAAATGTGCACAACACATCACATTATATTTTACTATTTTACCAAGCTATTGTCAAGAAAAAATGCGTTTATTTTACAATAATACTACATTTTTCCGTATTTACTTGATAATGGCGAAAAATTGTCGTATAATAATAATGTTGTAATTTTATTTTAGGAGAGTTATAATGGGCACTCAAGATAAGAAAAAATCTTTTATGGCCAACGTGGCAATTGTTATGTTTTCACAAGTTGCAGTTAAGCTTCTTGGCATGGTGTACCGCGTTGTTATTACTAATATTAAAGGGTTTGGCGACCTTGGAAACGGATACTTAAATTCAGGTTTCCAAATCTATACCCTACTACTTGCCATATCCTCTATCGGCATTCCAAACGCCATTTCAAAAATGACATCAGAACGAAATGCCATAGGCGACTATCGTGGGGCTTTCAGGATTTTTAAATCTGCAATGCTTCTTTTCGGTATTGTTGGTGCTGTGGCATCAGGACTTTTATACTTTGGTGCAGACTTTATCGCATTTTCTGTTATAAGACTTCCTGGAACTGAGTACGTTTTAAGATGTCTTGCACCGTCCATACTTTTCGTATGCCTGTCCTCGGTTATAAGAGGTTACTTTACCGGTATGGAAAATATGAAAGCAACAAGTACCTCACAGGTTTTGGAACAGTTCTTTAAATGCCTGTTTACTGTTGTTATCGTGTACTTAATGGCATCTGTGCCGTTTATAATGACAGTTCTTTTAAACGCTCCTGAAAATGATGCAGACCTTCGTGCCGCATATATGGCATCCGGTGCACAGGTTGCAACAACACTTTCAACCATTTTCAGCTTCTTATACTTGGTAATCTTCTATTCAAGAAGACGAAAAGCAATTTTAGAGAAGATAAATTCATCTGTTGCTGAAACAGAAATCAAACCGCTTTCACAGATGTTCAAAAGCATCCTGATGATTTCTATTCCTATTTCACTTGGCTCTGTTATTTCTGCGGTAAACAGAATTATTGACACAGCCACAATCACACGTGGTATTGAAGCGGCTTTTGCAACATATATCCCTGCTTACGGAAATATGCCTGCAATCGTAAACCCAACACTTGAACAGCTTCACGCAGAAGCTGCAAGACTTTCAGGTCAGCTTGGAAAGAGCGATACTCTAATTAACTTACCGCTTTCCATTAACATCGCATTTTCAACAGTTTTAGTGCCTGTTATAGCAGGTGCATTGAAAAAAGGCGACAACAAAACTGCCGCAAGTAAGGTATCATACTCATTCCTTATTTCAATGCTGATTGCACTGCCTTGCGCTGTTGGTTATATCGCTCTTGCAAAGCCTATTTATGGCCTTTTATATCCCAATGCAAGACTTGGATATGACCTTATGCAGATAAGCTCTGTTGCTATGATATTTACTGCATTAAATCAGACTTTATCAGGCTCACTTCAGGGTGTTGGAAAGGTTTTCACGCCTGCAAAGGGACTTCTTCTTGGATGTATCGCAAAGTTTATTTTGAACGTAATTCTTATAAGACGCCCAGAAATCAATATTTACGGTGCGCCGATAAGTTCTATAGTTTGTCAGGTTATTTCTTTTGTTTACAGTTTCTCTGTGCTAAAGAAAGTTATTAAACTTGAGCTTAATCCTGTAAAGTACATTGTAAAGCCTTTAACTTCTGTTTTATGTATGGGAATAACCGCTTTTGGTGTATATAGCCTTACGATGATGGCATTTAACAGTAATTTAATTTCAATTGCTTTGGCAATCGGTCTTGGCGCAATTGTTTACTTCGTGCTAATCTTTGCACAGAAAACACTTTCAGAAGATGAAGTTAAGGAACTTCCGTCAGGAGTTAAAATTCTTAAACTTTTGAAAAAGATTGGTTTCTACAAGTAATGTTGACTTTTGCCGTAATGTTTGGTATAGTGTAGTTGAATCCCACGGGTGTGGATAATATAAATGTTTTTTACTTATGAAAGGATGATGGTTTTGGATTCTCTTCCCCCTCGATGTTTATGGATTTGTATTTTGATAGTTTTGACCGGTATACTGCGTGGTCTTGAAGCTTCTGTTCAAAACGCAAATGAGGCAAAATTAGGAAGGCTTGCTTCCGAAGGAAACAGTGGTGCAAAGCACGCAGTATTCTTATTGGAAAATGCAAGTAAGCTATGTAATTCTTTAAAGGTTTTGACAGTTCTTTTCGAACTATCTCTTGCCGCAATTACAGTTACTACCCTACCACAGATTCTTTTTGCATCTATGGACAAGGTGTTGGGTATTGTTTTAAGCCTTGTAATCGTAGGCGCTGTACTTCTGATTTTCGGTAACTATATGCCAAAGCGTATTGCTTACTTAAAAGGCGACAACATACTACTTTCGGCATCAGGACTTATTAAGTTCCTATATTATATAGGACTTCCTGTTTCCGTAATCTTAACCTTTATCGCAAACATTTTTCTTCTTGTTTTCGGCATAAAGCCTAATGACGAAGAAGAGGAAGTTACAGAAGAAGAAATTCGTCTTTTGGTAGATATGGGTAGTGAAAGCGGAGCTATTGACCAGGACGAAAAAGAGATGATACATAATATCTTTGAGCTCGACGATACGCAGGTTAAGGAAATTATGACCCACCGTACCGACACAGAGATTTTATGGATGGACGAAAAGGACGAATGGGGCGATATTATCGCAAACACCAATCATACTATCTACCCTGTTTGTGAAGAAACCATTGATAATATTGTTGGTATTCTAAAGAGTACCGACTACTATAAAACCCGTCTCTCAGACGGTGATGTTACCAAGATTTTAAGAGCACCGTTCTTTGTTCCTGAAACAATCAAGGCAGATGATTTGTTCCGCCAGATGCAAAAGGCTAAAAACCATTTCGCAGTTGTTTTAGACGAATACGGTGGTCTTGGCGGTATTATCACAATGTCTGACCTATTGGAAGAAATCGTTGGAACACTATCTGCAGAAGATGACGAAGTTCGTGAAGAAGACATAATCCAGCTTGATTCAAACACCTGGAAAATTGCAGGTATCTGTGACATTGACTTGGTTGCAGAAACCCTTGGAATTGAACTTCCAATCGAAGAATACAACACATTTGCAGGTCTTATTTTATCAGAACTTGGTGAAATCCCTGCCGATGGTACTACTCCTGAGCTTGAAGCATTCGGTCTTCAGATCAGAGTTACTAAAATTGAAGACCACAGAATTGAAAGTACAAAGGTTACAGTTTTAGAAAAAGTACAAGATGACGAATAATATAAATATGCATCATATCATATAATTTTTTAGGTGATATGATGCATTTTTTTAATACAAAATTTAAACCATTTCTTAAAGGTCCACACTTTTTTGTTCTTACAAAAAGAAGGTGCCTTGTTTACTGTCTTTTTATGACCTTAATCGGCATAGTATGTGGCACTTTTATTATGATTTCTTCCTATGCAGGAAATTACGTTAAAGGTGATACTCTGTCGGTTATTGTTGATGCAGGTCATGGTCTTCCCGATGGTGGTGCTGTGGGTATTTCAGGAAGTGTTGAACAGGAAATCAATCTTGATATTGCACTTAAACTTCAGGAGATTTTAGAAGCCAAAGGTGTTCGTGTTATTATGACCAGAACGGATGAGAACGGACTATGGGAAGACGAAGATGACAGTATACGCAAGAAAAAGGTTACCGATATGAACAAGCGTCTTGATATAATGAAGAATTCGGACGCACACCTTTTTATTTCTATTCATATGAACTCCTTCCCTAATCATTCCGCATCAGGACTTCGTATCTTCTATGCTCCAAATCACGCAGAAATCAAACCCCTTGCGGAAAATATACAGGCTCGCATAAAAGATATTACAAACGCAAACATCAATATTGTTAAAACTGCAGATAAGAGTCTTTTTCTTATGAAAAACCCGCCTATTCCCGCAATTTTAGTGGAGTGCGGATTCCTTTCAAACGCCAAAGAAGAGAAGAAATTGCAGGAGGAAGACTATCAGGCTCGCCTTGCCTGGGCTATAGCTGATGCCATAGAAAAGTACTACATTTTGCCTTAAAATCAACCTGTGGTTGATTTTTGACAGTTTTTTGACGAAAAATCCGACTTTTTTCTCTATTTTTTATTGACCTTTCCTACTCTGGGTAGTATAATGAATCCAATATTCAAAAAAGCGAGGTAATTTCAAATGAGTAGAGTTTATAACTTTTCAGCAGGCCCATCAATGCTTCCTGTAGAAGTACTTGAAAAGGCACAAAAAGAAATGGTGGAATACGGCACAGCAGGTATGTCTGTTATGGAAATGAGCCACCGTTCAAAGGATTATGAAGAAATCATCAACGGTTGCGAAGCACTAGTTCGTGAACTTATGCACGTACCTGATAACTATAAGGTAATGTTCCTACAGGGTGGTGGATCAAGCCAGTTTGCTATGATTCCAATGAACCTTGGTAACAAGAATAAGAAGTGTGATATCGTAATCACAGGTCAGTGGGCTAAAAAGGCAGCACAGGAAGCTGAAAGATACATAACAGTTAATAAGATTGCATCATCTGCAGATAAGACATTTTCTTACATTCCAAAGCTTGACAAGAGCACATTCTCAAAAGATGCAGACTACTTCTACATCTGCCTTAACAACACAATTTACGGAACAAAGTTTAATGAACTTCCTGATACAGGTGATGTTCCACTAGTTGCAGATATTTCATCTTGCATTATGTCAGAAGAACTTGACGTATCAAAGTTCGGCCTACTATTTGCTGGTGCACAGAAGAACCTTGGTCCTGCAGGTGTAACACTTGTAATTGTTCGTGAAGACCTAATCGGTAACGCTATGGACATCACACCAACTATGTTCAACTACCAGATCCACATGGATAACGGTTCAATGTACAACACACCACCTACATATGGTATCTACATTATGAAGCTTGTTCTTGAATGGATTAAGGAACAGGGCGGTGTTGGTGCTGTTCAGGAAGTTAACGAGAAAAAGACTAAAATCCTTTACGATTTCCTTGATTCATCAGAAATGTTCAAGGGTACTGTTGTTCCTGAAGACCGTTCACTTATGAACGTTCCTTTCATTACAGAAGATGACGATCTTAATGCAAAATTCATTAAGGAAGCAAAAGAAGCAGGCTTTGTTAACCTAAAGGGTCACCGCTCTGTTGGCGGTATGAGAGCCAGCATCTACAACGCTATGCCGGTAGAAGGCGTAGAAAAGCTTGTTGAATTTATGAAGAAATTCGAAGCAGAAAACAAATAAAAACGAGGTAATTTCCCATGTATGATATTTTAACACTAAACAAAATCGCTGCTTGCGGTCTTGACCAGCTTGACAGCACAAAATACAATATTACAGAAGATAGCACACAAGATGCTGACGGTATCATTCTTCGTAGCTTTGCTATGCACGATATGGAGTTTCCAAAATCTCTAAAGGCAGTAGCAAGAGCAGGTGCAGGTACAAACAATATTCCTATTGACAAGTGTTCTGAAAAGGGTATTGTTGTATTCAACACTCCAGGTGCTAACGCAAATGCGGTAAAGGAACTTGTTTTGGCAGGTCTTTTCCTTGCATCTCGTGACGTTGTTGGCGGTATTAACTGGGCTTCTACCCTAACCGGCGACGATGTTGCAAAGCAGGTTGAAAAGGGTAAGTCAAACTTTGCAGGTACAGAAGTTCAGGGCAAAACTCTTGGTGTTATTGGCCTTGGCGCTATCGGTGTTTTGGTTGCAAACGCAGCTCGTCACTTTGGTATGACAGTTATTGGTTACGACCCTTATCTTTCAGTTGATGCGGCTTGGAAGCTTTCACACCATATTAAACAGGCAAAATCTGCTGACGAAGTTTATGCTGAAGCTGATTACTTAACAATCCACGTTCCGCTAACAGACGATACAAAGAGAAGCATCAATAAGGATACAATCTCAAAAATGAAGGACGGCGTTAAGATTTTGAACTTCGCTCGTGGCGAACTTGTTGACAATGATGCAATTAAGGCAGCTCTTGCTTCAGGCAAGGTTTCAAGCTATGTTGTTGACTTCCCTTGCGCTGACGTTCTTAATGAAAAGGGCATTATCGCAATCCCTCACCTTGGTGCTTCAACTTCTGAATCAGAAGATAACTGTGCAGTTATGGCAGCTCAGGAAATCGCAAACTACCTTGAAACTGGTGATATTTTAAACTCTGTTAACTTCCCTAACTGCTCACTTCCAATGTCAGGTAAAGGCAGAGTTTGTATTCTTCACAAGAACGTTCCTACAATGCTTACTCAGTTTACAACAGTATTTGCTGATACAAAACATAACATTGCAGACCTTATCAACAAGAGCAAGAAAGACCTTGCTTACACAATCTTAAATTCAGATGACATCATTACAGATGAAATCGTTGATAAGCTAAATGCAATTGACGGAGTTTTAAGAGTAAGAGTTATTAAATAAGATTAAAATAGCAGAAGCAATCGCTTCTGCTATTTTTGTATAACTTTATGAAAATTCTGATTCCTTTTATCTTGACAAAACTGACCTTTTATATTATAATTAACACGATGTGCTGTTGTAGCTCAGTAGGCAGAGTACATCCTTGGTAAGGATGAGGTCGGCGGTTCAATCCCGCTCAACAGCTCCAAAAAAAGACAAGGTTTAAAACCTTGTCTTTTTTTTTATTTTAAAGTATTTATCCCTCCACCACCTTCGGTGGTCCCTCTCCCTTTAGGCAAGGGAGGCTTATTTACTTTTTAAATTTCTCATAGATCTTTTTCATAATCAAAGCGTCTTCTGCCTGCGTTCCACAGGATTCGCAGATGATTGTAGCACCAATGTCACGCTCTGCCATAATTTCTGCCACAAAATCAAAGTCTGGGCCATACACAGTATCCTCGTATGTCAAGTGCTTTTTCTCTCCGCCTTTTGTGTATTCAATCTTTGAAAAATGTGAGTGGAAAACCTTTAGTCTTTCATTTCCAAGCCTATTTTCAATAGTGTCAAAAATTACTTCAAAGTCTTCTTTTGCCTTTAATCCGCCAAGAGTTCTTGCGTTTAAATGACCAAAGTCGATACATGGAAGAAAACTATCATCAACTCGGCAAAGCTCCATAACCTCATCAAGGTTTCCAAGCTGATTTATCTTTCCCATAGTTTCAATGCAAAGTCTTACGTCAGAAAAACCTGCATTTATCATTTCACTTCTTACAATTTTCAAGCATTCCTTGGCACGCTCCGTTGCCTCTTCCCTCGTCATTTTGCCAAGGGCACCGCTATGAACTACAACCCTGTCACCGCCCAAATATTTGACAAGCTGTGCTGACTGAAGAATGTAATTGATATTCCCTGCTCTTTTTTCTTCTTCAGGTGTTGCAAGGTTTATATAGTATGGCGAATGAACACTCATTATAATGCTGTGTTCCTGTGCCTTTTCGGCAATCTTTCTGGCAGTTGCCTCACCGCATCTTACGCCGTTTCCGCATTGGTATTCATAGGCATCAAGGCCCATATTTGAAAGCCAATGTGGCATTTCTTCTGACGCCTTATGACCCTCTTTATAAAAGCTGTCGCTGTTTCCCGCAGCGCCGAATTTTGCTATCATATTCTACCCTCCAAACCTTTTAAAACTGCCAAAAGTGAATCTTCAACGCTCATTTCCTTTGTTATCTTCACTTTCACGTCGCAGTTATCATAAAAAGGCTTTCTTTTTTCAAATCTGTCCAAAATCTGTCCTATATCCTGACCCTTGTTTAAAGGTCTTGTTCCGTCATCCTGTGAAAGTCTTGAAATAATAACGCTCTCACAAGGCTCTAAATTCACGATTGTGGCGTTCTTTCGCAAAGTTTCTATATTATCACCATTCAGCACCACACCGCCGCCTGTGGCGATTACAGAGCCTTTTTCAAGCGAAACTTCTGCTATAACTTCTGTTTCGACTTTTCTGAAATACTCTTCCCCATATTTTTCAAAGATTTCAGTGATTGTCATTTTACATTTTTCTTCTATCAAATGGTCTGTGTCAACAAATTTTCGTCCCAATTTTTCAGCAAGTGCCTTTCCTACCACAGTTTTTCCGCTTGCCATAAATCCTGTCAAAACAATGTTTCTATGAGCAAGGATTTCGCCTTCAATGCCGTCTGCAATAGATAAAGGAACATTAACTTCCGTGAATAAACGATATGCTAAAATACCCTGAAAAATCAGCATAGAAAGTCCGTTTTCGCATTTAGCACCCTGCTTTTTTGCATCCTTTAGAAATTGTGTTTCCCAAGGGTTATATATCATATCCACGCAGTATGTATCCTTGGTTATAAGACTCAAGTCAGAAAGCGGTGAAATGCCTATATTTTTGCCCATTCCAAGACTTGTGCAGTTTATAATAATATCATAATTTGCACGGTCAATTTCTGTTTTTATCTCCGCTCCTGTGCACTTTTTCACTTGGTCACAAAGTGCGAAAAGACGCTCTTTTGTGCGGTTAGTAATCGTCAGGGATGCACATTTTGTGGATAGGTTTATTGCCACTGGCTGTGCTGCACCACCTGCACCTAAAATGAGTACGTGCTTACCCTGGGGGTTAATTCCACGGCAGCAAAGTGCTTCATAAAAGCCGTCTGCATCGGTGTTATAGCCGATAAGCCTGCCGTTTTTATTTACTACTGTATTTACCGCACCAAAATATCGGGCATCTTCTGAAATTTCATCCAAATACTGCATCACATTAAACTTGTGCGGTGCAGTTACGTTAAATCCCAAAATGCCGTCTGCCTTTAGTTTTGCAACTGCTTCGCCAAGATTTTCAGGTGCTACATCAAAGGCTTCGTATATATACTCCTGGTTCATTTCCCGGGAAATGTAGTTGTGCATCAAGGGTGAATAGCTATGTGCTATCGGGTGCCCTATTACTGCAAGTTTTTTCATATCAGTTCATATCCTTTAAAACAATTTTCTCAAAGTATCTCTTTACTGCAAAAAACGGTGTTTCTTTCGCTTCAATCGGGTCTACCATAATGGTGAAAAGTCCTGCTCTTTTTCCCGCATAAACATCTGTGAAAACCTGGTCACCGATAAAGGCAGTTTTGCATTTTTCGGCACCGATTTTTCGCATAGCTCTTTTTATACCAAACAAAAGCGGTTTTGCCGCATCGTTAACGTAAACTGCACCAAATTCCTCTGCAAACTTTGCAACACGTGCCTTGTGGTTGTTTGAAACAAAAGCGTATTTTATTCCAAGTTCGTCAAGCATTGAAAGGAATTCCCTTGCATTATCATCCGCCAAAGGACTTGTATAGCTTACCAAAGTGTTGTCAATGTCAAGTAGTGCATAATCTATACCTTTTTCCTTTAAAAGGTCAGCGGTTATATCTTTAATTGATTTAAATCTTACGTCAGGATAGAATTTTTTAAACATTTTTGCCTCCAAAACTAGCTTTACCATTATCTTCTATTTTACCACAAATTTTATTCTATGTAAAGTTGGTATTTTTCCATTTTTTAAGAAAATACTATTAAAAATTGGAGGAATTTATATGGAAAAATCAGCAAAAGATTCATACACGGAACAAGTACAGATTCTGACCCAGTCAAACATGAACGGATTTGGCAGGCTTTTTGGCGGTCAACTTATGGAATGGATTGATATTGTGGCAGCAGTTACCGCAAGGCGCCACAGTCAACGAAACGTCACCACAGTTTTGGTGGATAGCCTTGAATTCAAGCACCCAGCACGTGTTAACGACACCCTGGTTTTAACAGGAAAAATCGAAAAGGTTGGCACATCTTCCATGGATATTGCGGTGAACACTTATATTGAGTATCTTTCTGGCGAGAGAAAGCTTATTAATAAGGCACGACTTGTTATGGTGGCACTTGATGAAAATGACCGCCCAACGCCTGTACCAAGACTTGTAACAAAATAAAAAAGCTTTTGATAGAAGCCCCGCCTGCGGGCGTAGGAATAAGGAAGCAATTTTGAAATATACGTCATTGCGATTTACGCAATTTCCTATATTATAAAAAGCAGGCATTTGCCTGCTTTTATACGTTATTCGGTAATTCAGTTTTAAGGTCAGCTAAATGCTTAAATTGTGGCGCCTTTGTCACCATAAACATGTCATTTTCAAATGTAATTTCGGTAACTGATGCATTTACTGCCCAAGGAAGATTTTTCATACCTGAAAGTCCCATACCAAGGCATCTTGCTATCATACAGCGAATCGGCGTTGCGTGAGTTGCTATGGCAATAGTTTTGCCTTCATTCATTATTGCAATCTCAAGAAGTTTGTAGTGGATTCTGTCCCACACGTCCCTGACAGGTTCGCCATCTGTTGGGCAAGAGTTTCCGATATCATTTTTCCACACAGCATAGTCGGCATTTGTATCCATTAGTGTCTGAAACTTTTCACCTTCCCAGCTTCCTGCATAGATTTCACGAAGTCCGCTATCGGCGGTTACATCAAGTCCCAAGGCGTCTGCTACGAATTTTCCCGTTCTATAGGCTCTTTTTAAGTCACTTGCATAAACCTTGTCAACCTTATAGTTTTCCTTGATAAATTCTGCTGTTTTTTGTGCCTGAAGTTCTCCAAGCGGTGAAAGGTCTACATCAGTGTGACCTACAAACACTTTATCGGCATTTGCCTCGCTTTCACCGTGACGAATTAAAAGTAATGTTGTCATTTTATGTCTCCTGTGTTTTGTTCTATTTAAAATTACTAAACTTTTTTACTCTACTCTATTATACTCCTTTTTACTAAAAATTTCAATATTCTTTGCATTTTTCCCATAGTTGTGATAGAATGGTATATATCAATATAAAAGAGGTACATATCATGCGAAAATCAGGCATTTTATTACATATTTCGAGCCTTCCATCGCCATACGGAATTGGCACAATCGGGAAAGAAGCATATGACTTTATTGACTTTTTAAAAGCATCAGGTCAGAGTTATTGGCAGATTCTTCCAACAAACCCAACCGCTTTTGGTAACTCACCTTACCAGAGTCCAAGCGTGTTTGCAGGAAACACCCTTTTAATTGACCTTGACCTTTTGGTAAAAGATGACCTTTTAACAGAAGACGACCTTGACGTTCCGAACTTCGGATACGATCCTAAAAAGGTCAATTTTGATGCAGTTCGTGATTCAAGGGAGTTTATTTTAAGAAGAGCTTTCCTGAATTTTGAAAAGAATGAAAAGTACTATGAATTTGAACGTGAAAATGCGTACTGGCTTGATTCTTATGCTCTGTTTATGGCTATAAAAGAAGACAATGATTTTCTTCCTTGGTATGAATGGGACGAAAATTTAAGGCACTTGCCAATCTCTTATGCCTATCGTGACCGCATAGCTGATAGCATTGATTTTTATAAGTTTGGTCAGTACCTTTTCTATTCACAGTGGAAAAAATTAAAGGAATATGCCGAAAAAAATGGCGTCAAAATAATTGGCGACCTGCCTATTTACGCCGCTCTTGATTCCGCAGACGTTTGGGCAAACCAGTCACAGTTTATGCTTGACATTAACGGCATGCCAACAAATGTTGCAGGCTGTCCACCGGATGCTTTTTGCGAAGATGGTCAGCTTTGGGGAAATCCCCTTTATGACTGGAATGCAATGAGAAGTACCGGATATGATTGGTGGATAAAGCGTGTAAACAATTGCTCCAAATTGTTTGACGTGGTGCGAATTGACCATTTCCGTGGCTTTGAAGCGTTCTATGCCATTCCTTATGGCGATGCCGATGCCAAGGGTGGAAAATGGATTAAAGGGCCAGGAATGGACCTTTTCAGCGTTATTAAGAGAAGTTGTGATATTGAAATTATAGCTGAAGATTTAGGGTTCTTAACCGAAGAAGTGCACAAGCTTTTAGAGAATTGCGGTTTCCCTGGAATGAAAGTTCTTCAGTTTGCCTTTGACCCTTATAACGACAACACCTATCTTCTTCACCACCACCCTGAAAACAGCGTGGTATACACAGGCACTCACGACAATGACACTTGTGCCGGCTGGTTCCAAAATGAGCCTAATAAGGAATATATCCGTGAATACCTGAACATTAAGGACGACAAGGATATTTCCCAGGGAATGGTTCGTGCAACTTTGTCAAGCAGTTCAAAACTTGCAATTATTCCTATTCAGGACTTTTTGGAAATCCCGGGAAGAATGAACACTCCGTCAACACTTAGCACAGACAACTGGAGTTTCAGAATTACAAAGGACGTTTTGACAGATAGTGCCGCAGAAAAAATCCGTCACTTAACCCAAGTTTACAAAAGAATATAAAATAAAAAAATCCCTGTTTTTACTCTTGGTACTATCAGTACATCAAGTCTGAAAACAGGGGATTTTTGTGGATATTTTTAGCTGGCAAGAACCAGTTCCTGCTCAATCAATAGTGCTTTTTCTATAAGCTCTGGCGAGGTTAAATCAATCACCTCATTTTCGTTAATTTCAAAATCTATTGCCGCTCTTAATTCATTTACTCTTTCTGTGTATGTAGTCATATTTATCGCTCCTTTCGACATCAATTTAGCACATAAAAATATCAATGTCAATACAAAATTACATTTTTCTATAAGTTTCGTTCGACAGGGTATGACACAATATTTTATAGTCCGTCAAAAACAGCGATTATTGGTGTTTTTATGCCGTTTTTCAAGATTTTTCTTATCGTCCTTTTATCCCGAAAACACGACAGGAAAAGGTGAGTTTTTAAGACATTTATGGTTAAAAACTTCCCCGATTCGTCAAGATTTTTTGAACACAAAAAGCTTACTCAAAATATAGTTTAAAATGATTACAACCACATTGGAAATTATTTTTATTATTCCACCTTCAAAGAACAAGAGTTCTACTCCAACATACATAATCAAAAGGTCCAAAATGCCTGTTGATATTCTTGATAAGAAAAACTCTGTAGCCTCTTTTAGGGTGGATTTATTTCCTTTTTCAAAGACCCATAGTTTGTTGGTTACATAAGCAAAGACCACCGCCAACAACCAGGAAATTATAGTTGATGTAGTGTTTGATGCGCTGATACCATAATAGAGTATCCAGTACGCAACCGTGTTTATCAGGGTTGTAAGTGCACCGAAAAATACGTACCAGAATATTTCCCGGGTAATTTTCTTATTCATCGTCCACCTCTTCTGTTAATGTCACGGACTCAATTATATATTTTGGGCGATGCTTTGTTTCAAGGTAGATCTTGCCTACGTATTCACCCACGATGCCAAGCATAAGCATCTGTAGTCCGCCTATTGCCCATATAGACACGCCAAGGCTGGCCCAACCGCTTACAGTGTTTCCAATACTATGCTCATAAATGCAGTAAATAAGCATACCTATGCTCACCAAAAACGATATTATTCCAAGCGCCAGTGCAAGCTTTATTGGGCGTACACTGAATGATGTGATTCCTTCCATTGCAAAGGAAATCATTTTTCTTAAGCCGTATTTTGTCTTGCCTGCTTCCCTTTTTTTTCGGGCATACTCAACCTGAGTTGATTTATAGCCGATTAGCGGAACAATTCCGCGAAGGAATGTGTTTACTTCGTCAAATTCTGACAATCCGTCTAAAGCTCTTTTTGACATCAAACGATAGTCTGCATGATTATAAACAACATCAACGCCCATCGCTTTCATAAACTTATAAAAGCTTTCTGCGGTGAATTTCTTGAAGAATGTATCGGTTGTTCTATCGCATCTTACGCCATAAACAACGTCATATCCATCTTCAAATTTATCAATAAAATCTTTAATTACGTTTATATCGTCCTGCAGGTCTGCATCCATAGAAATAACCGCATCTGCATAGTTTTTGGCCGTCATAAGACCTGCCAAAAGCGCGTTCTGATGGCCTCTGTTTCGGGACAGATTGACGCAGGCGAAGATTTTGTCTTCCTTGCAAAGCTCCTGAATTATCTCATAAGTTCTGTCCTTTGAGCCATCGTTTACGAATAAAATTCGGCTGGCTTTTGAAATTTTTTCCGCACTAATAAGAGAGTACATAAGTTCTTTTGTACACTCTGCGGTTTTTGAAATTATTTCTTCTTCGTTATAGCACGGAATAACCAACCAAATTGTTTTCATATTTCGCTACCTTTCTTATTCTTTTTCCAAAATGTCAGCAATTCTCTTACATGCAAATCCGTCACCATAAGGGTTAGACGCATGGCTCATCTTCTTATATTCTTCTTCGTTTTCCAAAAGCGTCTTAAATTCTCTGTAAATTACTTCTTCGTCTGTTCCAACAAGCTTTAATGTTCCCGCTTTGATTCCTTCAGGACGTTCTGTTGTATCACGCATTACAAGAACAGGCTTTCCAAGGGAAGGTGCTTCTTCCTGAATTCCGCCACTATCGGTTAAGATAAGATAACTTGCGTTCAGGAAGTTATGGAAGTCAAGAACATCAAGTGGCTCAATGATTCTTATGCGATCACAATCGCCCAAGATTTCGTTGGCAGTTTCTCTTACCACTGGGTTCATGTGAATAGGATAAAGTGCCTTTGTGTCAGGATGTTCTTCCATTATGCGCTTAATTGCACGGAACATATTCTTCATTGGCTCACCAAGATTTTCACGTCTGTGAGCAGTTATCATAATAAGCCTTGAATCTTTTGCCCACTGGAGCTGTTCGTGGTAGTAGTCATCCTTAACTGTAGTCTTTAGAGCATCAATTGCGGTGTTTCCTGTAACGTAAATTGTTGACTCATCTTTTCCTTCACGAACCAGATTCTCCTTTGAAAGCTCGGTTGGGGCAAAGTTGTATTTTGCCACAATACCCACAGCCTGACGGTTAAATTCTTCAGGATAAGGTGAATAGATATTGTATGTTCTAAGACCTGCTTCAACGTGACCCACAGGAATCTGCAGATAGAAGCACGCAAGAGCTGTTACAAATGTTGTTGAAGTATCGCCGTGAACCAAAACAACATCCGGCTTTTCCTTTTCCAAAATTTCTTTTATTCCGTTTAAAATATTTGTTGTTATATCAAATAATGTCTGCTTGTCCTTCATAATTGAAAGGTCATAATCAGGCACAACAGAAAATGCGTTTAAAACTACGTCAAGCATCTGACGGTGCTGACCTGTTACGCAGACTACTGTTTCTATATTCTCTCTTGATTTTAATTCGTTTACTAAAGGACACATTTTTATTGCTTCCGGACGTGTACCGAATACTAGCATTACTTTTTTCATTATGCTCCTCCTCCAAAGTCTAGTTATAGTTATATTTATTCTATCACAAATACCATATATAGTCAATTAAAAAACCAAAAACGGCAAGGCAAAATACCTTACCGTTTATTTATTTTTTACATAAGTTTTCTTCCCATCAAAACACCCATACAGGACGCCATCATAAGACCACGTGTCCAACCACTTGAGTCACCAAGACAGTGAAGTCCCTTGATACTTGTATTAAAGTCAGTATCCATCTTGACACGGTTTGAATAGAACTTTAATTCCGGTGAATAAAGTAGTGTTTCATAAGACGCAAAACCCGGCACAACCTTATCCACAGCCTTGATAAAGTTTATGATGTTTATCATTGCACGATATGGCATTGCAGCGGTTATATCCCCTGCAACGGCATCAGGCAGTGTTGGACGAACATTGCTTTGAGCAAGTTCCTTTGGCCAGGTGCGTTTTCCGTCTAAAATATCCCCAAAGCGCTGAACCAAAATCTGTCCGTTTGCAAGCATATTGGTAAGCTCGCCCACTTTTTGTGCATAGGCAATTGGCTGATTAAACGGGGTTGAGAAGTTGTGTGAGCAAAGGATTGCCACGTTGGTGTTGTCCGATTTCTTTTCCTTATATGAATGGCCGTTAACAACTGCCAAGTCATTATCATAGTTTTCCTGACTTACAAATCCGCCTGGGTTCTGACAAAATGTTCGTACTTTGTTTTTGAATGGTTCCGGCCAACCGATTAGCTTTGATTCATAAAGCACCTCATTAACCCTTTCCATAACTTCGTTACGAACTTCAACACGGACACCAATATCAACAGTTCCCGGTTCGTGTGCTATGTTATGCTTTGCGCAAATCTTTTCAAGCCAATCAGCGCCACGTCTGCCTGTTGCGGCAATCACATGCTCGGCAAGAATTTCCATTTCCGCCTTCCCATCTGTAACATACGCACCGTGGCATACATCACCTTCTAAAATAAGGTTCGTGCATTCATAGCCAAACAGGATTTCTACGCCGTTTTCCTGAAGATATTTTTCAATTGCAAGGTAAATATCATGTGCCTTTTCTGTTCCTAAATGACGTATAGGACAGTCAACAAGTTTAAGTCCTGCTTTAATAGCATTTCTTCTGATTTCTTTAACCTCCTGTGAGTTTGAAATACCCTCAACGTGAGTGTCTGCACCAAACTCAAGGTAGATTTTATCTGTATAGTTGATAGTTTCCTGTGCAAGCTCCTGTCCGATTAGAGTTGGCAGATCTCCGCCAACATCCGATGATAAGGAAAGCTTGCCGTCAGAAAATGCACCGGCTCCTGAAAAACCTGTTGTTATATGGCAATACGGCTTGCAACCAACACATTTTTCTGTCTTTGCCTTAGGACAGGAACGCTTTTCAATACTTTGTCCCTTTTCTACTATAACAATCTTCTTTTTACTTCCCTTTCTTATCATTTCAAGGGCTGTAAAAATTCCTGCAGGGCCTGCACCGATTATCAACACATCTTTTTTCATTTTATTCTCCTATTTTGTTACCTTTCTTCCCTGAAATATGGAAGTCCAAGGCCTGCCGGTGGCTGATTTTCCTTCTTGTTTCTTACGCTTGTCAAGATAAGAACAAGAATAGTTACAACATATGGTAGCATATTGAATATTGCAACGGCACTTCGGGAAAGTCCGTCAATATAAGTGTATGCAATATAAAGTCCACCAAATACAAATGAGCCAAGAACAGCCATACTTGGTTTCCAAAGTGCAAAGATTACAAGGGCAATAGCAAGCCAACCTCTGTCACCAAAACCACCGCTTGTCCAAGAACCGCCTGTATAGTCCATAACGAAGAATAGTCCGCCAAGACCTGCAATAGCACCGCCGATGCAAGTTGCAAGATACTTGTATCTAGTAACGTTTATTCCCGCAGCGTCAGCAGTTGCAGGGTTTTCACCAACACTTCGAAGATGAAGGCCAACTCGTGTTCTGTTTAGTATGAAGCCTGTTATAAGAGCTATTATTACCGCCAAATACGCTAAAAATCCGTGAGATAGGAATATTTCTCCAAACCAACCCAAGTTATCAGCAAACGGAAGTGTAGTCTTAAAGAAGTCGGCAGTTGTTTTTACTGACAAAGTTCCGCCGTTTGCAAAAATCTTTGTAATTGAACCGCCAAAAAAGTCTCCAAATCCTACGCCGAATGTTGTTAGGGCAAGACCTGTAACGTTCTGGTTTGCACGAAGTGTAATTGTAAGGAAGCTATAAATTAAAGCTGCCAATGTTGAGCCGATAAGTGACGCCAAAAGCGGGATTAAAATTCCCCAGAAAGCATTTGGAGTATCCACCATCTGTTCATAAAGGTATGCACCGATTATGCCACAGCTTCCGCCCATATACATTATTCCCGGGATTCCAAGGTTTAGGTTTCCCGATTTTTCTGTTAATATTTCACCTGTTGAGCCAAATAATAGAGGAATTCCCTGTGCGATGGCTTTATTTATAATTGTTGCTATCATACATTTTCCTCCTTATTTTTCTTACGGAAATTAACTTTATACTGAATAAAGAATTCACATCCGATGATAAAGAACAAGATAATTCCTGTTAATATATCTGACATACTCTCATTAAGCTGGAATTTTGTTGCAATTTCCCCTGCTCCACGCTCTAAGAATACGATTAAGAACGATGTTAGTGACATAACTACAGGATTGAATTTAGCAAGCCAGGACACCATAATAGCAGTAAATCCCATACCGCCAACAATGTCACGGTTTATGGTATGGTCGGTTCCGCTAACAAGCAAAAGTCCTGCGATACCGCAAAGTGCACCCGAAATTGCCATAGTGCGAAGAATTACCTTTTTGACGTTAATTCCAACGTATCTTGCAGTATTTTCACTCTCACCAACCACGGAAATCTCGTAGCCGTGCTTTGAGTACTTTAGGTAAATGTACATACCCACTGTGATTAAAGCCACGATAAGAATGTTTAAAAGATATTTTTGTCCGAAAAGTTCAGGAAGCCAACCGCCCTCTGTAGCACGATTGATAACTCCCACTGTGTTTGAGTCTTTTGGGTTTTCCCAAAAAACTATACAAAATGACACAAGCTGCATTGCAACATAGTTCATCATCAGCGTGAAAAGTGTTTCATTTGTATTGAACTTTGCCTTAAAATATGCAGGGACAAGTCCCCATACAAGACCAGCCGCAATACAGGCAACAAGCATTAACGGATAGAATACTAAAGGTGGCAAGCTGTCACCAAAATAAATCATACAAGCAGCTGCGGCAAGTCCGCCCATTAAGGTCTGACCTTCAGCACCGATGTTCCAGAATTTCATTTTAAATGCAGGAGTTACTGCAAGAGAAATACATAAAAGCATTGCAAGCTTTTGGAGCATATTCCAAATCTTTCTTGTAGACCCAAATGAGCCTTTAAAAAGCTCTGCATATACTTTAAGTGGGTTGTAGCCTGTAAGCATAACAATAACAACCGCACATAGGATAAGTGCCAGGATTATGGCAACTGCTCTTACTCCCCAAGCCTTTTTCATAGGCATAGAGTCACGGCCTCTTGATGTTATGGTAATAAGAGGTTCTTTGGTGTTTTTAACATTAGTTTTCATCTTCCTGTACCTCCTTTTTCTTTGTCATCAAAAGTCCTATTTCTTCTTTTGTAGTAGTCCTTGCATCAACAATACCACTGATACTACCACTAGATAGAACCATAATACGGTCACAAAGCTCTACCAATACGTCAAGGTCTTCGCCCACGAAGATTACAGCAGCACCAAGGCGTTTTTGTTCATTCAAAAGATTGTAGATTGTATATGATGAGTTAATATCAAGTCCTCTTACAGGGTATGCCGCCATCAAAACTGTTGGTGATGATGAAATTTCACGGCCAACAAGAATTTTCTGCACATTACCACCTGATAGTCGTCTTACAGGTGTTGATGCAGATGGAGTTGCCACTTCCAAACGGCGTATAATCTCTTCTGCCAAGTCCTTTGGTCCCTTTCGCTCAAGGAATACAGATTTACCCTTACGATAGCTTCTAAGCATCATATTGTCCACAATATCCATATTTCCAACAAGACCCATACCAAGTCTGTCTTCAGGGACAAAAGAAAGCCTTACACCCATATCGCGGATCTGCATAGGTGTTTTATCTCTTAAATTTTCTGTTTTATTGTTTTTAGGGTCATTATATAGAATTTCGCCATTTTCAAGATGCTGAAGACCTGCGATTGATTCTAAAAGTTCTCGCTGTCCACTTCCTGCAATACCGGCAATACCTAAAATTTCGCCTGATTTTGCTGTGAAAGAAATATTTTTAAGAACGTCCACACCTTCACGGTTTTTGCAGTTGAGACCATTAACAACAAGTCTGTCTTCTGTGTTTTGTGGCTCGTCACGTTCAATATTAAGTTCAACCTTTTTGCCAACCATCATTTCGGTAAGGATATTTTCATTGGCAGCCTTTGTTTCAATTGTTCCTACATATTCACCTTTTCGTAGTACAGAAACTCTGTCAGACAAAGAAAGAACTTCGTGAAGCTTATGAGTGATAATTACGATTGATTTGCCGTCATCACGCATACGACGAAGCACTGCAAAAAGCTTCTGTGCTTCCTGTGGTGTTAATACCGCAGTAGGCTCATCCAAGATAAGAATATCAGCACCACGGTAAAGAACACGGATTATTTCAACTGTCTGCTTTTCTGATACAGACATTTCGTAAATTTTCTTTTTAGGGTCAACAATAAAGCCATATTTTTCGCCGATTTCTGCAACCTTTTTCTCTGCTTCTTTTAGGTTAAATCCTTTTTCATCTTCAAGACCTAAAATAACATTTTGAGCCGCAGTAAATACATCCACCAACTTAAAGTGCTGATGTATCATACCTATTTTATAATCAAATGCGTCCTTTGGTGAGCGGATTACAACTTCTTCTCCGTTAATAAAAATCTGACCTTCATCAGGATAATAAATTCCTGAAATCATATTCATCAAAGTTGTTTTTCCACTGCCGTTTTCGCCAAGGATTGACAAAATCTCACCCTTATTAACAGTAAGATTAACATCACGATTAGCGTACACATTTCCAAAAGTTTTAGTAATGTTTCTAAGTTCAATTGCCGGCTTCAAAGTATTCCCTCCTTAAGTGTTTCTAGCAAATATTTTTTCATTCTCAAAAAAATACAGATTTGTGTCCTTTTTTCAAAATGAAAATACCCCCGGATGGGCATACGCCCACCCGAGGTATAAATTTTCTTATTTAATTGTGATACCATCGATATCGATGTCAAAGTATGGAGCTGAACGATATTCTGATTCGTGGAAGTATCCGTCAGCGATAACTTCTGTATCAGGTGTGAATGCTGCGTCTGAATCAACGTCTGCAAGGTAAGAATCAAGAGCCTTGCCGCCTACTGTAAATGTAGCTGTGTCAAATACCTTGATTTCGCCTGCGATAAGCTTAGCCTTGATTTCTTCAAGCTTAGCTTCTGTTCCTTCAGCTGCAACCTTATCGTTTAGACCAAGTGTCATAACAACGCCTTCTTCAAGACCGCCACAGAAATCCTGTGTGATTGCCTTACCTTCAGCTGTTGCTGTAACAATGTGTTCAAAGTATGGCTGCCAGTTAATCTTTGATGTGATTAGAGCTGTGTTAGGGCCCCAATCACGTGTGTCAAGGTTGTATGCAACGTTTGGAACGCCTGCTTCTTCACAAGCCTTTGGAGCACCTTCTGAGTCAGCGTGCTGGCTGATAAGAACACAACCGTCAGCGATTAGAGCGTTTGCTGTTTCTTTTTCTGCTGCAATGTCAAACCATGAGTTTGTGAACTTAACATTCATTGTTACGCTTGGGCAAGCAGCTCTTGCGCCAAGGAAGAATGATGTGTAACCTGATTTAACTTCTGCGTATGGATAAGCACCTACGTAACCCATCTTAGCCTGATCAGCTGTGATCTTGCCAGCTTCGATCATTTCGTTAAGCTTTAGACCTGCAGCGTAACCTACTAGGAAACGGCCTTCGTAAATTGAAGCAAATGCGTTGTAGTAGTTAGGAAGATCTTCTGTGTGAGCCTTTGTACCTGTTGCGTGGCAGAATACTACATCTGGGAATTCTTTTGCTGCCTGAATCATGAAATCTTCGTGACCAAAGCTGTCTGCAAAAACGATGTCACAACCTGCGTCTACAAGGTCAGCAGCTGCTTCGTAACATTCAGCAGTTTCAGGAATGTTTGTCTTCATTAGTACCTGTTCATCTGAAAGGCCAAGAGCTTCTTTTGCTGCAAGTGCTGCATCAATGAAGTTCTTATCATAAGTAGAGTTTTCATCGTGTAAGAAGATGAAACCAATCATTAGGTCCTCAGATACTGCCTGATTTCCGCAACCTGTTAGTGCGAAACAAGAAGCAACTAACATTACCATTACCATCAACAATGATAAAACTTTTTTCATTACAATTACCTCCGTGCCTTTTTGGCTAATTTTAATTTATGTAAATTTAATTTACATCATACTTTACTGGGCTCTGAACACAATGCCGTCATCTGTCATTTGGTCAATGATAGCCAGCGACTCAACCCTTATTCCTTTTTCGCGAAGCATATCTCCGCCTTTTTGGAATCCCTTCTCAATTGCAATAGCAGCACCAACCGCTTTGGCACCTGCCTGTTCAACTATGTCTAAAAGACCAACTAGTGCATTTCCATTTGCAAGGAAATCGTCTACTATCAGTATTCTGTCATCATTTTTTATAAATTCACGACTTACTACGATAGTATTTGTTGTTTTATGAGTAAAGGAATCCACCTTTGTAACATAAATATCACCCGAAATATTGTCCGACCTGTTCTTCTTTGCAAAAACAACAGGAACACCAAGTTCATAAGCTGCAGCAACTGCAATTGCAATCCCTGACGCTTCTATGGTGAAAACTTTATTTACTCCCGAATCCTTAAAAAGACGGGCAATTTCTTTTCCTATTTCCTTTAAAAAGTCAGTATCTATCTGCTGATTAAGGAAATTTCCAACTTTAAGAATATTCCCCGGAAGGATTTCTCCTTCTTTAAGAATCTTCTCTTCCATTGCTTTAATACCAATCACCCACCCTTGCTGTAATAAAATATACACAAATGTTACATTCCTGTAATATAAAAATTGTACCATATAACCAATTTTATGTCAACAGAAATTTCTCTATTTTTCGATTTTTTTGTCCTGTTTTTTCCAATATTTTTTTACACGGCTATTTTATGCATTATAACCATTATTTAAGAAATTGGGACTGCTTTTTTAGAATATATCCAAACTGTTTTAAAATATATTTATATAGGAAAAGGTGGTGAAGCTTTTGTATACCCGTGTTTTTGCTAACGTTTTATCCTTTATCGGTGTTGCAGCCTTTGCCGCATCTGGTGCAATGGCGGGGATTTCACGAAAAACTGACCTTTTGGGTGTTATTATCCTTGCTGCAACAACTGCAACAGGTGGCGGTGTTATGCGGGATATTCTGTTAGGGCTTATCCCACCAAGAGTATTTCTTGCACCCACCTACTTTTTCATTGCCGCACTTGTAGGACTTGTCCTTTTTTCTTTTGCCTATTTTTTCTGCGATGAGTATTACAGGCGTGAAAATTTTATAGATAAGTTAAACAACATATTCGACGCCCTGGGGCTGGGCATTTTTGTTGCTTTAGGCACTCAAACCGCCATCGAATCAGGGTATGTACAAAATATGTTTTTGTCGGTGATGATTGGTACACTAACAGGCGTAGGCGGTGGGTTTTTAAGGGATATTATGATTTTGAGAATTCCTGTCATATTAAGAAAACACATTTATGCATCAGCAGCACTTTTGGGTAGCACAGTTTTTTATATTTTGCACCTGTTTTCTATAAAATATAGCTACTCCCTTGTTATAAGTGCAATGGTGACTTTTATTTTAAGAATGCTTGCCACACGTTTTAAGTGGAATCTTCCCAAGATATTATTATGAAAGGAGTTTTTTATGCCGGAGATTGAATATAACAGAAGTGAAGCTGTAAGATATGCACTGCGTTGGGCACTTGCACGAAATCCTGCTTACTATGATTTTGCAGATTTAGGAGGTGACTGCACTTCCTTTGCGTCGCAATGCGTTTTTGCAGGTACTGGCGTTATGAACTACACCCCAACATTCGGGTGGTACTACATTTCAGGAAATGACAAATCCCCGTCCTGGTCAGGTGTAGAGTATTTTTATGACTTTATGATAAATAATGAAAGTACAGGACCTTACGGAGAAGTTTCGCCACTTGAACAGCTTCTGCCTGGCGATATTATTCAGCTTGGTAATCGAAACGGCAGATTTTATCATACCCTTGTACTTACAATGATTAAATCAGTACGTGGCAGACGAAATTATTATATATGCGCTCACGATAATGATGCATTTCAGCGGAATTTGAACACTTATAACTATGCAAATATTCGTGGAATACATATTTTAGGCGCAAGGACATAAAAAAGCTTTTGATAAAAGCCCCGCCTGCGGGCGTGAGAATAAGGAAGCAATTTTGTAATATACGTCATTGCGTTTACGCAATTTCCTATATTATAAAAAAAACGAGGACATCGTCCTCGTTTTAGTTTTTATAGGCTTTTAATTACTTCAAGAAGTTTTTCTTCTTTTTCTGCGATGTCACGCACAAGCTTGAACTGGTTTCTTGCTCTGTCAAGGTTATGGTGTTCTCTGTGGATTTTGAAGTATGTATCGCCGTTTAGATAGTCTGTTAAGAATCTTACGCCGCATTCAAATGTTAGAAGCTTTGCTGAGAATGGAAGAAGTTCCTTTTCTCTTTCTGTAAGCTTTCCGCCCATTTCTTCAAAATATCCCTTTGCAAAAGCATTGAAGATTTCTTCGTCAAATGTTACAAGATCAAGATTTGTTTCATCTTCTGCTGCAGTTGATGCGCCGATTCTTAGTGCATCACCGAAATCATAAAGTGCACTACCTGGCATAACTGTATCAAGGTCAATTACGCAAATTGCATCTCCTGATTCTGCATCAAATAGGATGTTGTTAATCTTTGTATCGTTATGAGTAACTCGTAGTGGAATTGAACCATCGGCAATACCATCAGTTACAATACTTGTAAAGCTTGCACATTCTCTTACGAATGCAATTTCTTCCTGAACGTCTTTTGCTCTTCCTGCTATGTCATTGCTAACCGCTTCTTCAAACTTTTTCATACGGTCAGGTGTATTGTGGAAATCAGCAATCGTTTCATGAAGTGTATCTGCAGGGTAATCATCAAGCTGTCTCTGGAACTTTCCAAAACCTCTACCTGCACGGTACATATCTTCTGCAGTACCAACTTCGATTGTCTTTGTGTTGTCTACAAACTTGTACACACGATATACATGCTGATCATCTACGTGATAACATTTTTTTCCGTCGTGAGTTTTGATAACGGTCATTGTTTCACGTTCCGGATCTCCACCTTCGGCTTCAATTTTTGCTCTTAAAAATGTGGTGACCTTATCGATGTTATCCATCATTGCATCTGGATCTTTAAATACATTAGTGTTAATTCTCTGAAATATACAGTCACTTGCAGAAGTTCTGTATGTGTCATTAATGTGGCCGTTTCCGTAGTCTTCGATTCTTGACCTTATGTCAAAATGTGCGAGGACCTCATTTAGATCGATATTAGCCATTTCCTTCTCCTTAAAAATTTCACATTTCTTCGTATATCTTCCAAAACCTGAACTATTATAACACTATTATAATGAAAAATCAAGGCTTTTTTTAATTTTTGGTAATAATTATGTAAACCATTATGCCCTTGGGTGGCTTTTTTGGTATTCTTCTCTCATTCCGCTATCCAAGATATCTGCATAAACCTGCATAGCCGCAGAATCTGTATATCCCAGCATTTGGGAAACAAACTTAAGGTCTGCACCATTTTCCATAAGATGTATTGCAAAGGAATGTCTTAATGTATATGGTGTTATTTCTTTCTTTATTCCCGCTTCTTTACCATAGCCTTTAAGAATTTTCCAGAAACCCTGTCTTGAAAGTTTTGTGCCATTACAGTTTAAGAACAATATTTTCACATCTTCTGACGGAATCATTGTGTTTCTTGCCTTTTCAATGTAATCACGAAGTGCATATATTGCAGCTCTTCCCATTTGAAGATTTCTTGTATGACTTTCGTTTCGGCAGGTTATATATCCTTGCTTTAAATTAACGTCCTGAAGATTTAAGTTAATAAGCTCTGATACCTTTATACCTGTAGCATACAAAACCTCAAGCATAGCTCGGTCACGATACCCCTTGGGACTTGTAAGCTTTGGCATAGAAAGCAATATTTCTGTTTCCTGTGTTGTTAAAACTCCCGGTACCTTTCTCGAAACCTTTGGTGCTCCAAGATTAAGGGTCGGATCTTTCATCTTAACTCCGCTGTCCTGTATGTATCCGTAAAAAGAGCGAAGTGATGCAAGTCTTCTTGAAATGGTTGACGCCGCTCTTCCTTGCTTTTGAAGAAGAAGCAAATATGTAAGAACAGTTGTTCTGTTGGTTTTCTTTATATCGGATATTCCTTTTTCATTTAAAAAGGCAATATAGTGAGCTATGTCACGCTTATAAGACAAAATAGTATTTCCGGATTTCTTCTGTCCACCCACAAGCGAAAAGACAAAGCCGTCTAAAATTTCCTGCATTTACTTCCCTCCTTACAATTTTATTTACGAACACCGCATAAATAATTATAGCACATTTTTTTTAATTGTATAGATATTTGTAGAAAAAATATTTACACATTCTACAAATTAATTTGCACATTCTACCTGTTAGTTCCAATTTTCATTAATACTGCCGACAAATACCCTCTTGTTCCGCTATCGATTATAAGGACAATTAAAATAAATATTGCAAGTAAAAAAAATCTCTTTAAAAACTCATTTCTGTCATATCGCATCTCTTTTATGTTTTCTACCGTCTTGCAGGAATACCAACATAGCGTAGGTACCACAATTATAGCGGATATAAGATTTGCAAGGCAAAAAACCAGTCCTCGCATACCAAAAAGCCGAAGAACTGCAGTTATGGCAAAACCCGTTGAATATCCCTTTATAACCATTACTGTGCCAAGCACCACAGGACCCACAACAAAAAAGCCACCAACCAAAAGGCATAAGAAAAGCTTCATATTATCTTTTAGAATACTTTTTACGCTTTCCTTCGCACCAACGTCATATCCCGAAACTGCACCTTCTAAATATTCATACATACCGCTCTGATTATCTACTAAAACCTGTCTTGTGCTTCCTATACAAACTCCTAGCCCATATAAAAGCAGAAATGTCAAAAACACTATCCTTTTAAAATTTCTCATAAAAAAATCCCCTTTTGTACATAGTAGTACATACTATGCACAAAGAGGATTTTAAATTCCGCTAAACTTAAATTTCTGCAGCTCGCAAAAACTTTTTAAGACGTTCAATACCTTCAACAATGTTATCCATGCTTGTTGCATATGACCATCTTACATAATTGTTAACACCAAAGCCTGTTCCAGGAACAACTGCAACCTTTGCAACATCCAAAAATAGCTTTGCAAAATCGTCGGCGTCATTAATTGTAACGCCGTACATTTCACGACCTAAAAGGTCATCAATGTTCATCATAATATAGAATGCACCGTTTGGGCGCTTGCAGGAAACACCATCAATACTGTTGAACATTTCCACCATAAAGTCACGGCGACGCATAAACTGCTTACGCATTGCATCAACTTCAGCCATTCCACCCTCAAGCGCTGCAATTGTTGCTGCCTGTGCAATTGAGTTAGGGTTTGAAGCTGCATGTGACTGAAGGTTTGCCATCGCCTTTGCAATTTCAGGATTTGCAGCGGCATAGCCGATTCTCCAACCTGTCATAGCGAATGTTTTTGAAACGCCGTTGATTACAATTGTAAGATCTTTAATCTTTTCGTTAAATGATGCTATACTAACGTGCTTTCCTTCATATATCAGATGCTCGTAGATTTCGTCTGAAACTACGTAAAGATTCTTCTCTACTGCAAAATCTGCGATTTCACGAAGTTCTTCTTCTGTATAAACCATACCTGTTGGGTTTGATGGACTGTTTAGAACAATCGCCTTTGTTTTATCGTTAGTAGCTTTGCGAAGTTCGTCTACTGTTACTTTGAAGTTGTTTTCTGCTGATGCATTAACAACTACAGGAACGCCGTCTGCAAGTTTTACCATTTCAGGGTAGCTTACCCAATATGGTGCAGGGATGATTACTTCATCACCAGGGTTACAGATTGCCATAAATGCGTTAACCAGTGAGTGCTTTGCACCGTTTGATACAACGATTTGCGCCGGAGTGTAGTCAAGTCCGTTTTCATTCTTGAATTTATTAGCAACTGCCTGTCGAAGCTTTAGAGTACCCGCTGCCGGTGTGTACTTTGTTTCGCCGTTCATAATAGCGTCAATAGCCGCCTTTTTTATATGTTCAGGTGTGTCGAAATCCGGCTCACCACAGCCGAATCCTACTACATCCTCGCCGTTTGCTTTCATTTCTTTAAACTTTGCATCAATTGCAAGTGTTGGTGATGGGGAAATACCCGCTGCCTTTTTTGAAACCATAATTGCCTCCATTTTGAATTTTTGACCTCGCCAAAATTTCATTTTTTTATACATATTGGACCTATTATACCACTTTTTATTCAAAAATGCAATATTTATATGATAAAAATTTCAAAATTTCTTGTACAAAATATTGTTTTATTACAACATATAAATATACAAAATCAACAATTCTGTTCTTTTAATACCCTTAAAAAGTTCTTATAGGCTATCTTCTTACGAATTTCTTCAGAATATGGAAGCATTTTTATCACTTTTTCCATATCCTGACATCCTGTAACCCCTTTTGGGAGATAATCAACACCATCAAAGTCACTGCCTATGCCTATGTTATTCTCCCCGCCAAGGCTTAAGAATCTGTCAATATGGTCAATTACACATTTTATATCATCACCCAAAAACGGCGGATAAAAATTTATACCAACACAACCGTTCATATCTCTTATTCTGATGAATTGTTGGTCTGTTAAATTTCTCTTATTATCTTTAACCGATTTGGAATTGGAATGGCTTGCACAAATTGGTTTTGTTGAAATTTCTGCAACATCCCAAAAGGACTTTTCACTTAAATGAGATACGTCAATTAAAATCCCCAAATCGTTCATACGACGCATCACCTTTTTCCCGAACTCGGTAAGGCCTGTGTCTTCCTTTTCCAAAACCCCGCATCCCAGCTGGTTTTTATAATTCCAGGTTGGTGCAATCATTAAGACTCCACGGCTTTTTATGTAGTCTAAATCAGTAAGGGTTTCGATTGGCTCACCGCCTTCAAGACTTAAAATAGCCTTTACCCTGCCCTTTCTATTGCATATATCATCATATCTTTTGCAGATGACAATTTTGTTCTTTTCAGCTTCTTTGTAGAAGTTATCTATTATGGCATTAAACCTGTCTTTGCCACAATCTTTATATAATGGATCAATAAAGCTTGCAAAAACCTGAACACTTTCGTTTTTTGAAAGACGCTTTAAGTCTATCTGTAAATCATTTTCAAAAAGGCTTTTGTTTTCGTCCAAAAGCTTTGACGCAGTATCTGCGTGGGCGTCAAAAATTTTCATAAACTCTCCTTAAAAGGCTGATTTTATATGATTTATTTCTGTTACCACCATAACATCGCCGGAAAACTTATACATAACTTCAATTACGTCAAAGCGCATATCTGTATCGTCATTTCCAAGATAGTATAGCGCTGTTTGTATAATCTTTTCCTGTTTCCTAAAGTCAACAAACTCTGACGGCGTGCCATAGTCCTTTGAAAGTCTTGTTTTTACCTCAAGAAAAACGATAGTCTCGCCGTCCTTTGCAATTATATCAATCTCACCGCACCTTGAGTGGAAGTTCCTTTTTAGAACTGTTATTCCCTGCTCTTCAAGATATGAGCAGGCCATATTTTCACCAAAATCACCTATTTCTTTTGTGGTCATTTGTTTTCTCCCAATAATTTTTTCAAAAATGTTCTTCTGTGAATCGGGCATACGCCGTATTTTAAGATGGCATCGGTGTGTGCCTTTGTGCCATAGCCTTTGTGATTTTCAAAACCGTATTCAGGGTACACCTTACCCATTTCGTCTATGTATCTGTCACGGGCTACCTTTGCAAGGATTGATGCCGCCGCAATAGAAATGCTTTTTGCATCGCCTTTTACTACGGTTTCGTGTGCTATTTCCATTCCCTTGATGCTGTTTCCGTCAATTATGACGTAATCAGGCTTTTGGGCAAGAGTATTTACCGCTCCGTTCATTGCCTTATGGGTTGCATTTAAAATATTTATTTCATCAATTTCCTTTTCGTCTACTGAAAATATAGCATAGCTTATTGCAATCTCGGTTATCTTGTCAAAAAGTTCTTCACGTTTTTTTGGTGTAAGTTTTTTTGAATCGTTTATCCCTGAAAGCTCTGCACCATCCGGCAAAATCACTGCTGCAGCATACACAGGGCCTGCCAATGGTCCTCTTCCCGCTTCGTCTACACCAGCTATGTATTTAAAGCCTTTTTCCTTTAGATTATTCTCTATTTCCCATAAAGCTTCCTGTCTTTTTTTCTCTTCTTCCGGTGTTAGTTTTGCCATTTTTTATCTCCTTAAAATTTTTTTATAATTATTATATCATTTTCTGAAAAAATATGCTATAATAAATTTGTATTTTGTTTTGTTAAATTTTACGGAGGTTTTTTATATGTATATGCGAGAGGTCGATGACCCTGTTACAATACAATATATAATTCTTTTTACTTTGCAAAAAGCGGAAAGAAAGGTTACACATTCACAGCTGACCTGTCTGACCCTTGATAAGTGTAATATAAATTTTGCCAATTTCCAGATTGCTCTTGACAATCTTGTTCAAATTGGATATGTGCAGATTCTTCCAAATACTATTGACGAGAATATGCCAATCTATGAGCTTACAGATAAAGGAGAAGAAGCAAACACATTTTTTGCACATCAGATTCCTGTTTATATAAGAGAACAGATTGAGGGACATATTGAACCGTTTTTTAGAGAAGAAAAGCTTAAAAAGAGTGTTAAGGCAAAGCTTGTGCCACTAAACGAAAATGAATACAACGTAGAGCTTGGGCTTTATGAGAGCATATCCCCTTTGATGGAGCTTTCGTTTTATGCAGGTAGTCGCCAGACGGCAGCTGCCATAATACGTAACTTTAAAGCAAATCCTGAAAAGGTTTATGGTGAAATACTATCTTCCATTATGGGAGATGAAGAATAAGGAAAGGATAAATTAAAATGAAAAATCTTACGAACATTAAATACATCGGTGTTAATGACCACCAGATTGACCTTTTTGAAGGTCAGTACCCTGTACCAAACGGTATGGCTTATAACTCCTATGCTGTTATAGACGAAAAAATCGCCATCTTTGATACTGTTGATAAGAACTTCGGTGATGAGTGGCTTTTAAACATTAAAACTGCTTTGGACGGCAAAGCTCCTGACTATTTAATCGTTCAGCATATGGAACCTGACCATTCTGCAAACATCCATAACTTTGTTAAGGAATACCCTGATGCAAAGATTGTGGCATCAGGAAAGGCTTTTGATATGATGAAGAACTTTTTCGGCACAGATTATGCGGATAACCGCATAGTTGTAAAAGAGGGCGATACCTTATCACTTGGCAATCGCACCTTGACTTTTGTAACTGCACCAATGGTGCACTGGCCTGAAGTTATCATTACTTATGACGATTTAGACAAGGTGTTATTCTCTGCCGATGCATTCGGCAAATTCGGTGCTTTGGATGTTGACGAAGATTGGGCTTGTGAAGCAAGAAGATACTACTTCGGTATTGTAGGAAAGTTCGGCGCACAGGCACAGGCACTTCTTAAAAAAGCAGCAGGTCTTGAAATAAAGGCAATTTTGCCACTACACGGTCCACAGCTATTTGATAACCTTGGATACTACCTTGACCTTTACAACACCTGGACAAGCTATCAGGCAGAAGCAGAAGGCGTTACAATTGCATACACATCAGTTTACGGAAACACAAAGAATGCAGTTTCAATTTTGGAAAATATCCTAAAGGAAAAAGGTGTTAAGGTTTCAGTTTTCGATTTAGCCCGTGATGATATGTCAGAAGCTGTAGAAGATGCATTCAAGTATAATAAACTTGTTCTTGCAACCACAACATATAACGGAGGTATCTTCCCGTTTATGGATACTTTCTTAACACATCTTGCAGAGCATAGCTATCAAAACAGAACAGTTGCATTTATTGAGAACGGAAGCTGGGCACCAATGGCCACAAAAAATATGATGGCAAAACTTGAAAAGTGCAAGAACATGACTTACTGTGAGAATACAGTTAAGATTTTATCCAGCGTGGATGATGAAAATATGAAACAGCTAGAAGCTTTAGCAAATGAACTTGCATAATAAAGAAAGCAGAACGAAATTCGTTCTGCTTTTTTTATTATTCTATTGTTATAGTATGTACTCTATTGAATGTCTTTTCAGGCTCTAATTTATTGATGCCTTTCTTTTCGGTAATGTCATAAGATGAGCCCTCAAAATCAGGAATACCGCACCATGGTTCAAGACATAGGTAACCCTGGTTCTTCCCCGCTTTTGTCCAGACAAACATATAATCAAAGCCGTCAAAATCAACGGTAATCTTTTTGCTTTCATCCTTTTTGCAAAGTGAAACCTTTCTTGACTTTAGGTTAAGCATTGTTATAGCATCTATATCAAAGTATTCGCTCTTTAATGGAAGTTCATCAATATCTTCACCTAAAACTGTGTATTCTTCTGTCAAAAGCGGACCTTTTAGGATGTTATGAGTAAGTCTTTCCTTCTTCTCAAACTTCAGGTAGTATTCTTCAACACCCTCAGGTGTTGCATATGCTTCGTGAGCACCTATTGAGAAGTACATATCCTCTGCTGATTTGTTTGCCACATCATAGCTAACTTTGATTGATTTACCCACCAAAGTATAACCTATTCTAAGCTCAAAATCAAAAGGATAGCCTACTTTTGTTTCTTCTGTTGAAGTTAGAAGAAACACTGCCTTATCTTCTTCCTTACTCTCCAAGGCAAATTCGCTCTTTCTTCCGAATCCGTGCTTTGGTAGTGTATACTCCTTGCCGTTTAGCGTGTATTTATCATCCTTTAAGCCACCACAGATTGGAAACAGTACAGGTGCACGTCCTGACCAAACCGCAGGGTCACCATTCCAAAGATATTCTTCGCCTGCACACTTTACTGACTGAAGTTCTGCACCAAGTGTTGAAATTTCTACTGTAAGTTCTTCATTTTTTATTGTTATAATTGACATTTTTATCTCCTTACTAGCATTCAAAATCAATGCAATATCTTGAGCTTGTAAAAGGTCTTACCTTTGTGTCAGCAACTTCAACGTGGGCTGGGTGAACTGCATATCCCTTTAGTGCTTCTTCGCTCTCTAAAACTGAATATAGCATTACATCAACGTTTGATGATTCAAGCTTTTCAATCTGTACTTCGATTTCCAAAAGCCCAGGAACTACACCCTTTAGTGCTTCAAGACTTTCTTTCATATCTTTTTTTACCTGGTCATTATTGAACTCGTCTTTTAGTGTCCACAAAATAATATGTTTTACCATTTCAAATTTCTCCTTAATTTTTCTTTTCTCTTGATAATCCGATAAAGATTAGTGAGCTTATCAGCAAGAAGTATGGATAGAACAGCTTTGGTATAATATCAAGAGCTGAAAGCTGTCCGCCAAGCTCTGAAACTGCAGTGAGTGCTACAAGCATCTGTGCACCATACGGCAAAATTGCCTGAACTACACAAGAGAATGTATCAAGAATTGATGCCGCTTTTCTGCCTGAAATACCGTAATCTTTAGCGATTTCATTAGCAATAGGGTTTGCCATAACGATTGCAACGGTATTGTTTGCAGTTGCAATATCAAGTACTCCAACTAATGCACCCATACCAATCTGTCCACCCTTTTTGCCACGGAATACTTTTTTGATTCCGGAAAGAAGTGCGTCAAATCCGCCATATTCACGAATGAGGGCACAGATTGCAGAAACTAAGATTGTAACCACAATAGTTTCAAACATTCCTGATGCACCGCCACCCATGTTGGCAAGAAGGTCGGTTGCAACAACACTTCCTGTTAAAAGCATTATCAAAGATCCTGAAATTATACCTATCAAAAGCACTACGAAAACATTTACTCCAAGAATTCCACCTATTAGAACAAGTACGTATGGAATTATCTGAACAAGGTTATAGTCATTTGCAACTGTTCCAGATATTTCGCTTCTTAAAGACATTATTAAAACCACTATAATTGTGGCAATAGCTGCAGGAAGTGCGATAAAGAAGTTTTCCTTAAACTTATCTCGCATAGCACAGCCCTGTCCGTTACAAGCAGCGATTGTTGTGTCTGAAATGAATGACAAGTTATCGCCAAACATTGAACCGCCCACAACTGTTGCAACACAAAGTGACATATCAAATCCTGATGCCTTTGAAACCGCAACTGCAATTGGTGTTAAAAGTGTTATTGTTCCAACAGATGTTCCCATTGCAAGTGATACAAAGCAACTTACAACGAAAAGTACCATTACCGCAAACTGGGCAGGAATTATTGAAAGCATAAAATATGCAACGCTTTCAGCACTTTCTCTTCCCACAACACCAACGAAAATTCCTGCTTCAAGGAAAATAAGAATCATAGTAAAGATATTCTTATCCCCTACGCCTTTTCCCATAATTTCAAGCTTTTTATCAAAGTTGAGTCCTTTGTTCTGCAAGCATGCAACCAAAAGTGCAACTAAAAATGCTACAACAATCGGGATATTATAAAATCCCATAGGTATTTTAAGTGCATACTCAAAAACTATACCAAGTCCCAAATATAAAATTAAGAATACGCCTATTGGTAAAAGTGCTTTTACGTTTCCTTTGTTCATAATAAATTCCTCCTATTAATCGATTACTTCAATAATCATATCTTCTGTAATTTCATCATTACTTAAAAATAGTGTCTTATATCCTGAAATTTCGTCAATATATGTTTCTTTTTCTACGCCGTTAACGAAATACTTTCTCTCGCCCACCTTTTTATTGTTGTAAATGAATTTTGCCTTTTTGCCGTTAAAGTATGTTTCAACTTCTACGTTGTCTGTTGGCAAATAGTCAGGTGTTGCGATTCTTACTCCCTTGATTTCTACGTGTAATCCAAGAGAATACTCATAAATACATCTGTAAATTACCGCTCCAGAGCCTGTGTACCAGTCACCAAAAGATTCGCCGTCAATCTGGTAATCTTCATTTCGGCAATATGAGTTAGGCATTACAAATGGGGTCTTTGTAACTCTTTCGTGAGTTAGTGGAAGACACTTCAAAATTTGCTCCCATGCCTTTTTGCTCTCGCCTAAAATGAATAGTGCCATAATCGCAAATGTTGTTGCATGAACGTACACGTTTGCGTTTTCTGCAGTACCAGGAGTCAGGGTTGCGATTCTTCCAACGCCCTTCATATCGCTTGGGAAGAACTTATCAAATGTCATTATTCCGTACTTTGAATCAAGGATTTCGTAAGCCTTCATAATATCCTTTTTAACTGATGGGTCACGCTTAATCATTTCGCTGATACACCAGAAGGAATATGGGTTTACGCTATATCTCTTTTGACCGTCAGTATCGCAAAGGCTTCCGATTGTGTATGCGCCTTTATCACCCCAGCCGTGGATTAGCATACGGTAGTCGCCATCTTGTTGAACCGCAAACTTTTCAAGACCTGTTGCAATTTCGTCACGAATCTTTGAAAGGCTAGCGCACTTTTCATCGTATCCGCCAATGCATTCCAAAAGTTCGCACATTTCTTTTAATAGCTTATAAAGTTGCAATGTTGCCATAACGCTACAACCTGTACCGAACTCTGAAGAGCCGTCTAGTGACTCACCAATGCCATTAACCGCATCGTTCCAGTCTCCATACAAAATCTTTAGACAATTTGTTCTATCGTCAATATTTGATGTCAGGTAATCTGTGATTTTGATTAAGTGGTCAAGTACTGTATCTACCACATCGCTCTTTTTGTACTGTGCTTTCTTTTCGTCAATAATCTCATAGTAAGAGCATTTTTCGGAAAGGATTGAATAATCACCTGTACGGCTTATGTATCTGTGAAGTGTTTCAATTACCCAAAGTCCCTGATCAATAAACTGCCTTATATCAAACTTTGGAATAACACCCTCAACTGCAGGGACTGCAAACTGTCTTGGTGCTCTTCCGTTTGACATAATGTAGTTTAAGCACAAAATTATCTTTTTTCTAACGTCGTCCTTGTTCCAGATTGATGCTGCAGTTAACTGTTGGAAAACGTCTCTTATTCCAAGCATATCTCCCGCATAGCTCTTACCAAATGAGCAAAGGTCAATCTGTCTTTGAACATTTTTAAGGAACTTATTTAGAAGAACGTTATTAACTTCTTTTCCGTTAAATTCACCGAATGCAATTTCGACGCCTGAAAGTCTTTTGCTTTCCGCTTCTTCCTGTGCCAAGATGTCCTTATCTATTTCGTCCTTGCAAACTTTTTCGCCTACAAGTGCTTCTGCTGTAGCCATATCGTGAACAACGTCCATTACAAAGCATACTGTCGCTTCGCTCATAGGCTTGATGTTAAGCTTCACAATATCTGATGAAATTGAAACGTCCATTGTGTTAACAGAGTATGCGTATTTTTGGAAAGCTCCGTCCTTTAGTGACTTTGCATTTACCATGCATCTTCCTGCTTCACCCATAAACTGTGCCTTTGATGCGGTACTTTCCACCTTATATTCGCAATCTGAATATACTGACTTTCTAACAACCGCAATATTTAAAAGGTCATTTTCACCAGGGCTTGGCTTTCTTTCTATTGTGCAAGAGCCGTTTTCATAAAGCTTTCCGTATCTTTTGAATCCGCCCCAAACGTCATCTGTAAAAGCACATCTCAAAAGTGGGTTAAAGTATGAAGCTATATAAGTTTCAAGGTTTTCTTCTGTTTTGTTAAGAGCATAAGCCGTAAACGCAAATGCCTTTTTGCTTGTAATCGCTGCTCTTACTGCAAAAGTAACCTTTGGTGTATCTGCAATAAAGTATGCCGCTCTTTTTCCATATACAAGGTATCGGCTAACCTTAACAGGTTCAAAAAGCTGTTTTGCGATACCTGTTATTGAAATTGGGAACCAGCCATCTTCCATCTTGATTCCACCCCAGAAATCAAGGTTGCTTTCGTCCTGAAGACGTGGTGAGTTTCTGAAAATAGTAAGATTACTTTCTGTTGCATTGATATGGCCTGATGAATGAATCCATAGGTTTCTGCCATCCATATCATAAGGGTATCTTGATTCACCCTCGGCACGTTCTAAACATAAAATCTCTTCGTCGTTCAGGTAATACACATTACCCGGAAGTGCAGAGTCTTCAAGATTTTTGTTCTTGAGATTTTCAATGTCCGCTAAAAGCTGCTTGATTTTTTCTCGCATCCCTATTTCTCCTTTTATAGCAAATTATACATATAATAATTATACAATATCTGTAAAAAAAACGCAAGCATTTACGGGAAATACTTGCGTTATACGTACAAGAAAAGCAATAGCAACTGTTACGTTGCCATTGCCATATTAGATTTTTGAATATATTACTGTTAAATCAGGATGAAGTTGAAGTATTGATGCCGGTATTTTAGGAGTTATTGGCCCAAAGAATGCTTTTTTAATTATTTCCTCTTTATTTTTTCCGTTTGCAATCAATAGCACCTTTTTTGCATTCATAATGCTTCCTATGCCCATGGTTACAGCTTCTCTTGGAACATCGTCTTCTGATTCAAAAAATCTTGCATTTGCTTCAATAGTTGAAGGGTCTAACTTTACAAGATGTGTTTCCTTTATAAAAACTTCGTCAGGTTCATTAAATCCGATATGTCCGTCAAGACCTATTCCAAGAAGTTGAATATCAATGCCACCAAGTTTTTCTATTAGTGCATCATATTCACCACATTCTGCATCTATATTTTCTGCACAGCCGTTTGGCACAAAGGTGCATTCTTTTCTTATATTGATTTTAGAAAACAGGTTGGTGTCCATAAAATATCTGTAGCTTTGGTCATTATCACCATTGAGTCCCACATATTCATCAAGATTTACAGATGTAACCCTTGAAAAATCCAATTCCTTATTCTCATATGCCTTTACAAGGCAAGCGTATGTACCAAGAGGGCTTGATCCTGTTGCAAGACCAAGTACGCTCTCAGGATTTGAAATTACCTGTGCGGCAATTATCGCTGCTGCCTTTCTGCTTAATTCTTCATAACTTTCCACTTCAATATAGTTCATTTCCTTATTTCCTTTTAACTATGTTATTTTGAGATTTAACTATGCATCCTCCCGGGAATACTCCTCTTAGTGCATTAAGCGGATAGACCGATGTATTTTTGCCGATTACAGTTCCCGGATTTAAAACACAGCCACATCCTATATCCGCACCATCCGCCAGAATTCCGCCAATCTTACGGAGTCCTGTTTCATATTCTGTATCGCCGTGAATAACCACTGCTTTTCCGTCAGTTTTTAAATTTGAGCAGATTGAGCCTGCTCCCATGTGAGCTTTATTGCCTAATATTGAGTCACCTACATAATTATAGTGTGGCACCTGAACATTCTCAAGGAGTACGCAGTTTTTCAGTTCCGAAGAATTACCGATAACACAATTTGCACCTGTAATTACAGAACCTCTTATAAATGCCCCCGGACGTATTTCAGTCCCCGGGCCTATTATTGCAGGGCCTTCAATGGTAACTGTAGGGTAAATCTTTACATTTTTTCCGATAAATACGTTTTCAGAAATTTCTTCAAATTCTTCAAGTCCATTTTCTATTAGAGCAAGTATATATTCCTTGATTTCAGGAAGAATTTCCCATGGATATTTATGTTTTAAAAAAAGTTCCTTAATATATGGTGTTTTACATTCAAATAAATCCTTAATTTCAACCTGTTTATTCAACACCGTGTCCTCCTTTTAAAATTGCGTCAACAATCATCTGCGCAAATAGCTCACATTTTTCTTCATCTTCGCTTTCAATCATAACCCTTATAACAGGTTCTGTTCCGCTTTGACGAAGAAGTACTCTTCCCTTTCCCGCAATAAGTTTTTCAACTTCTGCAAGGCTCTCCATAACAGTATTATCAGCAAATACTGCCGGTTTATCCTTAACTCTTACATTCTTCATATATTGTGGATAAAGTTTTACAGGTGCTGCCAATTCTGCAAGAGAAAGTTTGGTATCGCACATTTCTTCTGCCAACATAATGGCAGTCAAAATACCGTCACCGGTAGTTGCATATTTTTTTATTATAATATGTCCTGACTGCTCACCGCCAAGGTCATATCCCTTTTCCTGCATACATTCATATACAAATCTGTCGCCCACATTAGTTTGCTCGCACGCAAGTCCTGCTTCTTCAAGGCTTGCAAAAAATCCGCTGTTAGACATAATCGTTGCAACCACCATATTATGAGAAAGCATACCTCTTGATTTTAATCTTTTTCCTAAAATGTACAGCATTTTATCGCCGTCCACAATCTCGCCGTTTCCGTCAACTGCTATACATCTATCTGCATCTCCGTCAAAAGCAAATCCCACATCAAGATGCTGTTCCTTAACAAGTTTGCACAGGTTTTCAATATGAGTGGAACCGCAATTTTCGTTAACGTTAAGTCCATCAGGTTCTGCACCGATTACAACAGTCTGTGCTCCAAGTGCTGCGAATACTGATTTTGCAATTGTCCATGATGCACCGTTTGCACAATCAAGACCTATTTTCAGATTTTTATAGGAATGTGATGCAAGCGAAATCAGATAACCTAAATATCTGTTTCTTCCTGAAGAATAATCCATAATACATCCTATTTTTTCTCTTGTAGCAAGTGGCAAATCATCTCCTGATACACCCAATGCCTTAAGATTTCCATCCAAATAGGCTTCTATGAGCGCTGTTGTCTTATCATCAAGCTTTTCGCCGTATTTATTTATCACTTTAATTCCATTATCATAATAAGGATTGTGTGATGCCGTTATCATAATACCACAATCAAATTCTTCCTGTCTTGTTACGTAAGAAACACTAGGAGTTGTTGTTACATGTAGCATATATACATCAGCTCCCGATGCAGTTATTCCTGCTACAATTGAATATTCAAGCATATAACTTGATCTTCTTGTATCTTTTCCTATAACAATTTTAGGTCTCTTGTTACCGCTTGTGCAACCTGACAACTGTGATTGATAATACCATCCCAAAAATCTTCCAACTTTGTATGCCTGCATAGACGTTAAGGTGACATTCGCTTCGCCTCTGAATCCATCGGTACCAAAATACTTATTTCCCTCTGTTTCAAACTGGGGAATTTCTATTTTTTCACACAAGAGCTGATCTGTAGAGATGCCAAACAATTCACAAATCTGTAGAACCTTATCTATTTGCGGAAGTGCCTGATCCATTTCCCATTTTGATACAGATTGTCTTGAAACATCCATTTTATCCGCAAGTTGCTCCTGAGACATACCTGCCATAATTCGAAGATTTGTAATTTTTTCTCCTATTTTCATTTACGTAACACTCCTTTTTTTATCGGCAACACCCCTACTGCATCACATATATGCAGTGCAGTAGAGCTATTACCTTATAATAAAACCTAAATATTTTAATATATCAGTTGCGCTCATGTACACACAAAGGAGAAAATAGGGGTATTAAGCTATATTGTGATTATGGGATTGACTTAGGAAGTTTTTATTTTATATAGAACTTGTCAAGCAACATAATCCATTTAAACAACATTTGGTATATTAGAAATATTTTCAGGTTTTATTACCTAATATATGCGGAATGCTACACATTTTTATGAAAACAATAAAATTTATTGCACAAAAGAGGAACTTTTATATGTGTAGCATTCCATTAAGAAAATTTATATATCTATAATATCATATATTAAATACATTATCTACCAACTTTTCTTTGAACATTCTGCAACCAACAGTTGTCAAAACTTTTCTCCTCATTTAAATTTTTCCACAAAAACAGTAATAATATACAAAACTATGTGTTCTTTGGTTTACATTTTCTTTTGTAATATGTACTACTATTTATAATTTTACCAAAAATCCCTGCATAAAATGCAGGGATTTAGATACATATTTTACTTTAATTTTATGTCTATTTCAAACATTCTCTTCCAAGGCACTGTTACATTGATACCTGTCACTTCCTTGGCGATTTTCGGATAGTTCCTTAAGTCTGCTTCATATCCTCAAGTAGCGTTAAGCATTTAGCAAGCATTCTCATAACGTGGAAAGGTCCTTTATATGTATGACCCTTACAAGGTGGTTCTGTTGGCTTTCCGTCACGTCTTAAATAGCCGAACCATTCGCCAAACTCAGGGTCAGAGAAATGCTCAAATGCATAGTCGCAAACCTTGTCAAATACTTCCTTATATTTTTCGTTCTTTGTGTGCTTATAAAGCATCAAAGATGCGATGATTGTTTCGTTGTGTGGCCACCAAAGTTTCATGTCGTGTTCATAGGCTTCAACAGGAAGTCCTAAAACATCCTTAAAATATGAAATGCCACCATATTCCTTATCCCAACCGAGTTCAAAAGCTTCGTCAAAAACAGTAGCCGCAAAATCCTGAAGTTCCTTGTCATCACGCTTGATTGCTTCTTCTAACAAGAACCATGCACATTCAATGTCGTGACCAGGGTTTATTACACGGCAAGGTGAACTGTTTAAAATTACACTGTTATCAGCTGTTGCTACGTTTTCAAACATAGCTTTATATTCGCTTTTGTGGAAGCATTTGATATCAGCGATAAGTTTTGTGATAATTTCATCATACATATCGTATCTGTCTTTGTCGGCATCGCGCATAATAGCAGATACGTTAAGCATAATCATTGGATTTGCAAGACCCTTTGTGTCACGGGTTTCAGCACATCCCTTTGGTGTGATTTTGAATGGATCTGCCTGAGGGTCAACATACATACCATAAACAAAATCATAATATTCTTTTGCTGTGGCAAGGTATGCTTCGTCACCTGTTGCCATATAATATTCAGCGTTTGCGATAATATAGAATGTTTCACTGAACCAGTAACGGCGCTTTCTCAAAGGTTTTCCGTCACGGGTAACTGTGAAGTACATTCTCTTATCGCTGTCAATACAATACTTTGTAGCAAAGTCTATACAGCTCTTTGCAAATTCAAGGTACTTTGGATTCTTGTCAATGTTGTTATAGATGTATGAGAACATCCAACCGCAACGACCTTGCATCCAAACACTCTTATCTTCTGAATATACCTTTCCGCCTCTGTCAACACAGTTTAGTATTCCTCCGAATTCTGTATCAACTGCATTGTTTAGCCAGAATGGTACGCATGATTCTAAAAGTTCTGTTTTAAATTTATCATAAATTGCTTTCATTTTATACCTCATTTACAATTTCTTGGTACATTTCTCACATTACATATCGTATGAGCTCTGCTTTAGTGTAAGTTTAGCTGCCTCTTCACCAAGATATTCAGAAACGTCCATACCAAGATAGTTACAAAGGTCAACCATTTCTGCAACCGTGTTAATATTAACTTCTATGCCGTTTGCAAGTCTGTCTTCATAAGCATACGCTTCTTTTTCACCATGAGTATAAATTCTTTCCTGACCTTCAGCCTTTGGTGATTCACGAAGTTCCTGAAGAAGTGTTGAAAGATGTTCGCGGATAGCATCTGCATCACCGAATACTGCTGGGTCAATTGCGATAAAGCCGTGGCATGTACCACCCTTACCGTTCATATGTGTGTGGTTTGATGTAAGACCCATTGAAAGGATTGATGTAAAGATTTCGCAGAACATACCGTAGCCGTAACCCTTATGGCTTCCGCTCTGTTCGATTTCGCCACCTAGTGGCACAATTCCACCACCAGCTTTTGCAACGATGTTCTTTAAAACGTCAGATGCATCTGAGCTTCCCTTACCGTTTGCGCCAAGAGCCCAACCTTCTGGAAGAGGCTTTCCTAATTTGTTGTAGATTTCAAGCTTACCACGTGTAACAACTGTTGTTGATGCATCGAAGAAGAAATCATATGGCTCAGCTGGTACTGCAAGAGCGAATGGGTTACTTCCAAGCATAGCCTTTCTACCAAATGTTGGTACCATGATAGCTTCAGAGTTTGTCATTGACATACCGATAAGGCCTTCCTTACATGCCATCTTTGCATAGTATCCTGCGATACCATAGTGGTTTGAGTTACGAACTGTAACAATTGCCATACCAACTTTTTTAGCCTTTTCAATAGCCATATTCATAGCCTTGTATCCTAAAAGCTGACCCATACCATCGTTACCCTCGATAACTGCTGAAACTGGTGTTTCAAAAACAACTTCAGGTTTTGCGTCAGGCTTAATAAGACCCTTTTCAATTCCCTTGTGATAACGAACAAGTCTCTGCATTCCGTGTGATTCGATGCCGTATAAGTCACTTGTTAAAAGTACATCAACAATGATGTCACTTTCTTCCTGTGAAAATCCGAACTTCAAGAATGCATCTGTACAGAATTTTTTAAGTTCCTCATAAGAATATTTGATACTGTTACCCATTTTTTGTTCCTCCCTTGTGTTTATATATATTTAAATTTTTTAAATAGTAACCAAAATTATTTGCTTTTTTCTTCGATTAGCTTTTTGTACCAGTAAGCTGACTCTTCAGGTATACGCTTCTGAGTTATGTAAATAGCCTTTTTATATCACTCTAGAAGAATCTTTGTACCCAAAAATCTCCCCACGTTAATTATATCATAGTAGTAAAAAAATAACAATAGAAAAGTGAAAAGAAAATGAGAAAAAATGCTAAAATGAACTTCCTTTATATATCCCTTTTTGTTTGATTTATGTAAATAAAATATATATTCTTTAAGCCCACGAATAACAAACCTGAAACTGCTAAAAATAAATAAAACTGTAATTGGAGGTAAACAAAATGTTTAAACACGAAAAAATGCTTTTTCATCCCGTGGAAGTTGAAAGGCCTAATCCACAATATGCCGCATTGCTTCAGGAACAACTAGGTGGCGGAAATGGCGAACTTAAGGCGGCTATGCAGTATATGTCACAGAGTTTTCGTATTAAGGACCCTGAAATCAAGGACTTGTTTCTTGATATTGCCGCAGAGGAACTAGGTCATATGGAAATGATTGCACAGACTATTAATTTGCTCAATGGTCACGATGTTGATGCAACAAAAGTACAGGCAGGCGAGATTCAGTCCCACGTGCTTTTGGGTTTAAACCCCGGTCTTATTAATGCATCAGGCTACTCCTGGACTGCAGATTATGTAACGGTAACAGGAGATTTGTGCGCTGATATTTTGAGTAATATCGCATCTGAACAGCGCGCAAAAGTGGTTTATGAGTATTTGTATAGACAAATAGATGATAAGAAAGTAAAGGAAACTATCGATTTTCTTCTTAATCGTGAAGAGGCGCATAACCAAATGTTCCGTGATGCATTTAATAAGGTACAAAATAGTGGTTCGAATAGAGATTTCGGCACAACAAAGGCAGCGAAAATGTATTTTTCAATGTCCGACCCAGGGCCTAATGTGTTTGCAAATAATGAAACAACCGCACCGGCGTTTAATAAATAAACAAAAAAAGGACACCAAGAGTGCCGAAGGCACCATCTCAAAAAAGGTTGGTAGCGACTAAAGTGACGTAAAAACCGCGTTTACAAGGGTTTAGTCACTTCTAGCGTGACCTTTTTTGATAAAAGAAGAGCATCGTTTTAGGCGAGCTCTTTTTTATGAAAAACAAAAGAAAAAAAAGCATCCGGTTGGATGCTTTTTTGTTTTGGAAGAGCCGAATGGTTTAGATGACACGGTTAATTATAAAATTATGCTTCATTGGTCCTGAACCATTTCCTAAATCAAGACCTGCGGCAAGTGCATCAAATATGTATTTTTTTGCTTTCTTTACAGAATCCACAAGGCTAAGTCCTTTTGCAAGATTTGATGCTATGCCGCTTGATAAAGTGCATCCAGTTCCGTGCGTGTTAGGATTGTCAATTCTTTTACCATCAAACCATACAAGTCTGCCATTTTCACACAAAAGGTCATTGGCATCGTTTATACTATGACCACCTTTTAACAGGACACAACACCCATAGTTTTTCTGAATGAACTCGGCTGCTTTTATCATATCGTCCCTGCTCTTGATTCTCATACCCGATAAAACTTCTGCTTCGGGTATGTTGGGAGTTACAAGAGTTGCAATAGGCAGTAATTTTTCAACCAATGTTTTTATTGCATCTGTTTTTATAAGTGCAGAACCGCTTGTTGCTACCATTACAGGATCTACAACAATATTTTTTGCATTATAATATTTTAGTCTATCTGCAATCACATCTATTAACTCACTTGATGATACCATTCCGATTTTTACGCTATCAGGGAATATGTCTTCAAATACTGCATCAAGCTGTTCTTTGAGAAATTTAGGTGTTGATTCTAAAACTGCTCTTACACCAAGAGTGTTTTGTGCTGTAAGCGCTGTTATTGCACTCATAGCATAAACGCCATTCATTGTCATAGTTTTAATATCAGCCTGAATACCTGCACCGCCACTTGAATCACTGCCAGCAATAGTTAGTACTGTTTTCATTTTTGTCTTAAAACAAAAACTATCAAAATCGGTTATATAGTAATCTGAAATTTCTTTCATTTCCTCTTGTCTTGGCTCATATGAATCATAAACTGCCACAACTTTGAACCCATCGCCTTTAGCAGTTTTCAATGCGTGAAGTGCATCTTCAAAAACTACTGTTCCAGTTTTTTCAGTTCCAAGATTTTTTAGAGCTTGTCGATAAATCTCTGGGGTTTCCTTGCTAAATCCAACCTCAGCGCAAGTAAATATTTCAGAAAAGTATTCAAGCACTTTCAAGCGCTTTAGAACATCTTCCACAATAGGTCTGTCTGTCACAGTTGCAATACACATCTTCACACCATTATCGTGTAATCTTTTCAAAAAATCTTTTACTCCTGATTTCAAAGTTACCTTTGTTCGATAAATTTTGGCTACCATACTATTTATGCCAACAACAATTTCTTCTACTGAAAGTTTAATACCGTAATGATTGCGGTAATATTCCGCAGCCTGCTGTAGTGTAAATGTCTTAAAAATCTCTGCAAGATTTTCCTTGGGCTCTTCCCCAAGTGAACGAAGATAATCTTCACCGATTGTGTCCCATAAAAACATTGAGTCAAGGATAGTTCCGTCTAAATCAAATATTGCACCTTTAATCATTTTGGACCACCTGCTTTGTTAATTCTTTTAATTCTACTGTGGCTTTTTGAATATTCTCTGCAGCGAAAATGGCACTGATAACAGCAATACCGCAAATTCCACTTCCTGTCAGTTCTAAAATGTTACTTGCTCCAATGCCACCGATAGCAACAACTGGGATACTTACAGCCTCGCATATTGCTTTAAGTGTTTCGTAGCTCACATCTTCTGCATCCTCTTTTGAATCTGTCGGAAATACGGCACCCACACCCAAATAATCTGCACCTTCTTTTTCAGCAAGCAACGCTTGTTCTACCGTTTGAGCCGATACACCAAGTATCTTATCTTCGCCAAGAATTGCTCTAACATCTCCTGCTTTCATATCACTTTGTCCCACGTGAACACCATCAGCATTTATCTTTTTTGCAATTTCAACATTGTCGTTGATAATAAAAGGGATGTTGTTCTTTCTGCAGAGCTTCTGTATTTCTAATGCTTCATTCAGGAAACTTTCTTCATCAAGATTTTTCTCACGAAGCTGAACAAATGTAACACCGCCCTTTATTGCTTTCTCAACCTGCTCATACAAGGTTTCACCATTAAGCCATGCGCGATCGGTTACCGCATATAAGAGTAATGATTTTTTATCGCACTTCATATTTTGCTCCTTTAGTCAGTTTCTCTGCATCCATATTATATATTGCATCTATAATGTGATTACGAAGAGTTGAATTTCCTTCACCATCTTTCATATTTGAAACCCCTATTTCGCCGGCAATCCCCATAAGACATACAGCTGTTGCAACGGCTTCAGTTATATTGTCAGGGTTTGCAACTGCATAGGCAGTGGCCAATCCCGAAAGCATACATCCTGTCCCTGTAATACGACTCATCATGGGCGAACCGTTCCTAATTACATAGCACTTTTTACTGTCTGCTACCAAATCTATAGCACCTGTTATCGCAATAACTGCTTCCGACTTTTCTGATAATGCTTTTGCAAACTCGACCATTGATTCAAGATTTACTTCTGTTACAATATCTGCAGCATCTGCATCTACACCCTTAGTTGTTCCGCTTCCGAGAGCAAGAGTTTTAATTTCAGATATATTTCCCCTTATAACATCCGGCTTGATTTCCTCCATAATTTTAACCGCTGTTTCTGTTCTAAGTTTACTTGCCCCTGCTCCTACGGGATCAAGAAGAACAATGTGACCAAGCTCCTTTGATTTCTTGCCGGAAATAAACATTGATTCTATACTTCTTTTGTTCAGCGTTCCGATATTGATATTAAGTCCTCCGCAGATAGATGTAATATCCGAAACATCATTCGGCTCATCCGACATAATCGGACTTCCGCCACAAGCAAGTAGCACATTTGCAACATCGTTAACTGTAACATAGTTTGTAATGTTGTGAATAAGCGGTGTTTTTTCCTTCACATTTTCAAAGCATTTTTCTAACATGATTTACCTCTTTCTGCCGTAATCGTCGGCTGTTTATTAACTTAATAACAAACCTTGCCAAACAAAAAAGGAAGCTACCGATTTGGTAACTTCCTAAAAGTTCTTTGTTACTCCTGACACTTGCGTATCAGGCATCCCTACGTTGGCATTATCCAAATCAGGTTCTCGGTCGAAGGTCGCACCTTCCTCTCAGCCTGTAATACAAGCTCCCGTTTATTAAGTTTAAAAACATTATATCACTTTTCAAGAAAATTTTCAATAGTTTAAGAAAAAATATTTCTTGATTTTATATAAAAAACCGAATAATCTAGATTGTCATCTAAATCATTCGGTTTCTATGGAAGAGCCGAATGGTTTAGATGCCAGTAGTTTAGCCTCTCACTATATCGGCTTTATAAACCATCGCGTCACTTGATTAATCTTTTTACCACAATTTGCTTTTAACCTTGTTTGAGTCTTTCAAAACACAACCTTGTCTTTTCCTTCATAGGCAAATATACTGCACTAAAATTTTCCAGTCGGTAATATAAGCTTTCAATAACACTTAACATAACAACTTCTTCCGCATATTCATCACCTAGCGAAAGAAGGTGTTCAATAAATTCGAAAATCTTTTTAAGTGATTCACTCTTCTGTTCTTCAACTAATTCTATTATGTGAG
>JAZOOY010000061.1:0-2209 GCA_045655325.1 Clostridia bacterium | reverse complement strand
TAATATTTATCAATAAATTATTTTTAAAACGAAAACGGTGAAAATATGAGAGTTTTACTTATTCACTCTGATTATATAAAATATCAAGTAAAAAACAAAACTCCAGTAGCTGAAGAAATCGAAGAAGCTCAAAAAAATGGAGCTTTTGATGAAGCTTTGGTTGTTTTCTCATCAATTGAAAAAGAGGATGAGGAAAATCCAAACGCTATTGTCAAGAATTTGGTTGCTGAAGTAATAAAAACCAATGAAGAAGTCAATGCAGAAAAAATCGTTTTATACCCATATGCTCACCTTTCTTCATCCCTTGGTGCTCCTAAAGTAGCTGTTCAAATATTGAAGGATGCTGAAGATGCACTTAAAGAAGAGGGATTGGATGTATTTAGAGTACCTTTCGGATGGTATAAGGCATTTGAAATTTCTTGTAAAGGACACCCATTATCTGAACTTTCAAGAACCATCACTGCAGATGTCGAAGAAGAGGAAGAGAAGGAAGAGAAAAAGCCATCCACCTGGTTAATCTTTAAGGATGGAGAAACCTTTGACCCTAAGGAATACAACTACGAAAGCGAAGATTTGAAAAAGCTTGTTGCATATGAACTTGGAGAAGGTGCTTCCGACGAAGGAGAACCTCCACATGTAAAAATCATGAGAGAAAAAGAGTTATGTGATTACGAGCTTGCTTCAGATATCGGTAACCTCAAATGGTATCCTAAAGGTAGATTGGTCCGTGACTTGCTTGCTGATTACGTTTACAACTTTGTAGTTGACTTAGGTGCAATGCCTATCGAAACTCCTATCTTCTATGACCTTGCAAATGATGCAATCAGGGAACATGCAGCAAAATTCGGTGAAAGACAATACAAAACCGCAACCAAAAAAGACTTAATGCTTAGATTTGCATGCTGTTTCGGTGCATTCAGAGTTCTTGGCGGATCTTTCCTCACTTGGAAAAACTTACCTGCAAAGGTTTACGAATTATCCACTTACAGTTTCAGATTCGAGAAAAGAGGAGAAGTTGTAGGTCTTAAGAGACTCAGAGCATTCACCATGCCAGATATGCACAGTTTCTGTGCTGACATGCCTCAAGCACTTGAAGAGTTTGATGCTCAAGTTGACATGTGTGTTCAAACTGGTGTAGACCTTGACGTTAACTATGAAGCAATCTTCAGAGCAACCGAAGACTTCTACGAAGAGCATAAGGACTGGATGGAAGCAACCGCTAAAAGAATCGGCAAACCATTATTACTCGAAATCTTGCCTGAAAGAAAACACTACTGGTCCTGTAAAATCGACTTTGCAGCTATTGACTACTTAGGAAGACCTATCGAAAACCCTACCGTGCAAATAGATGTGGAAAGTGGTAGAAGATTCGGCATCGAGTATGTTGATGAAAACGAAGATCCTCAAAACCCAATCATCTTACACTGTTCACCTACAGGTAGTGTGGAAAGAGTTATCTGCAGCTTACTTGAAAACACTGCAAAAGAAGATGGAAAAGCACCAATGTTACCAATTTGGTTAAGCCCATCTCAAGTCAGAATCTTGCCAATCGGTGAAAAGCACTTAGATTATGCTAACGAATTGGCTGATAAGATTGCAGCTGAAAACATTCGTGTAGATGTTGACAACAGTGACGACAGAGTAGGTAAGAAAATCAGAAACGCTTCTAAAGAATGGATTCCTTACATCGTTGTAATTGGTGACAAGGAAATTGAAACCGACAATTACAATGTAACTGTAAGAAAAACTGGTGAAAAAGTTGACATGACTGCAGATGAACTTATTGCATCTGTCAAGGAAGAAACTGAAGGAATGCCATTTAGAAGACTTCCTTTACCAAGAAACGTTGCTGAAAGAATTAATTTCAAATAAGTTGATTTAATCAACTTATACTTTCTTTTTTTTTTAACGACTTTTTATTTGTTCGTATATTAACTAAATTTGCTTTTTTTAATTCTCTTTTTCAATCATTAAATTGAATAATAATCTTATATTTAAATATTAAATTGAATAAATAGTAATATGAACAATTATTATAACAATAATTATGAACAATTTTATTATACATTTATTAGATATGGATTGTTTTGTTTTATCAGGAGGGGCTTACGATTAACATAAAGAGAATTTTTATCGTTTTAACTGTTTTGCTTATTTCATTTTTAATGATAAGCTCAGTTAGTGCAGGTTGGTTTGATTTTTTAGGTGA
>JAZOOY010000060.1:0-16748 GCA_045655325.1 Clostridia bacterium | reverse complement strand
TTGGTGAAACAAGACCGTCAAGAGGTCCTGGAAGAAGAGAAATCGGACACGGTGCATTGGCAGAACGTTCATTGGTTCCTGTATTGCCATCAGAAGAAGAGTTCCCATATGCAATCAGAACAGTATCAGAAGTTTTGAGCTCAAACGGTTCAACATCACAGGGTAGTGTCTGCGGTTCAACACTTGCACTTATGGCTGCAGGCGTTCCAATCAAGGCTCCTGTTGCCGGTATCTCATGTGGTCTTATCACAACTGATGAAGGCTTCACAACAATGGTAGATATTCAGGGACTTGAAGACTTCTACGGCGAAATGGACTTTAAGGTAGCAGGTACAAAGAAGGGTATCACATCAATTCAGGTTGATATCAAGAATGACGGTCTTACTTACGAAGTTATTGAAGAAGCTTTCAAAAAGACAAAGGCTGGTCGTGAAATGATTATTGACGATGTACTTCTAAAGGCTATCGCAGAGCCAAGAGCAGAACTTTCAAAGTATGCTCCAAAGGTAACAACAATGAAGATTGACGTTGACAAGATTCGTGAAGTTATCGGTCAGGGCGGTAAGGTTATCCAGAAGATCGTTGCAGATACAGGCGCTAAGATTGACATTGAAGAAGACGGTACAATCCACATCTTCGCTGTTGACCAGGCGTCAGGCGATGCAGCAAAAGAAGCTATTGAACTTATCGTGAAAGAGCCTGAAATCGGCGAAGTTTACGAAGGTACAGTTAAGACAATCACAGATTTCGGCGCATTCGTTGAAATTCTACCTGGTAAAGACGGCCTTTGCCACGTATCAGAACTTGACTACAAGAGAGTAGACAAGGTTGAAGATTACGTTAACGTTGGCGATAAGATGACTGTTAAGGTTATGAAGATTGACGAAAAGACAGGCAAAATCAGCCTATCTCATAAGGAAACAATGGAAAAGCCTGAAGGTTGGGAAGAAAGACCTGCAAGACGTGAAGGCGGAAATCAGGGTAGCTCAAGAAACGGCGGAAACCGTCAGGGCGGAAATGGACAGAGACCTCGTCCAAACGGCGACTACAAAAAGCCAGAACCAAAGCCGGAAGCTCCAAAGGCTGAACCTGTTCCTGTAGAAAAGAAAGAAGAACCAGCTCCTGCAAAGGATGACAAGGGCGGATTTTTCTCAAAGCTACTTGGTAAGTAATAAAAAATAAAACGGAAGTGAATTTCACTTCCGTTTATTTGTTTTAAAAATCGTGGCAACCGCCAATGTCAATATTATATTTACAAAAAATATTTATAATTTCATCAATCATTTCAAAATCATCAAGGTTTTCGTTATGGAGAACATCTTTTACTTCACCAAGAATTTTAATAGCTTTTGAATCAACAATCTGGCTTGCATCTATGTTTAATGTATTCATATTTTCTTTTACTGCATCGCAAATAGCACCTGAAAGAAGTTCTAACTTTATATCCATAGTTTTCCTCCAATTAAAAAAGTGTATGGCAGAGCCATACACCAAAAAACGTATGACTCCAAAGTTGCTAAACTATTATAATATACAAGCTCGGGTATATTAAAGTGGAGCTACGTTTTTTAACAGTAGTCTCTCCGAACTCATATTAAATTATAATAGTTTAGCATATTTATTCTATCACACTTTATGGAAAATTACAACTACATTTTTTAATATTGCTCATATATGTACTTTTGAGCGACCAAAAGTACGAAAAGTCGCCGGGACACCCGGACCCGTAGTTTTGTGGGCTCGAACAGGTATCAAATCTTCAAAACCAAGGTTTTGAAGTATTTGACAACTCGCCTCTAACTGTACAAACAGGTCGCTCCATAGCACACTCGTGCCCTCACAGGCTCGGCACGCCGCTATCGCGTCAAGATGAAAAACACAACAGGAAAGGTTATCTGAAAACTATATAAAAAAGATCATAGTTCGCTATTCTTTTCCGTCTGCGTTTTGACTTGGGCAAAGGATTCCATAAGGGAACGGCAGTTCCCTTTGGTCGTTGCGGGTTCGGGGGATTCGAAACCCCCGAAACTTTTGCTTCTTTTGGTTACAAAAGAAGGGATAAACATAGTCGGGCAAAAGTACATATATATAAACAAAAAACGAACAGTTTTCACTGTCCGTTTCAGTTCATTTCTGTTCTTCCTTCAAGTGCTTTTGAAAGGGTCATTTCGTCAGCATATTCAAGGTCTGCGCCAACAGGGATTCCGTGGGCGATTCGTGTCACCTTAATGCCGAAAGGCTTCAAAAGTTTTTGGATATACACAGCAGTTGCAGTTCCGTTAACTGTTGGGTTAGTTGCCATAATTACTTCTGTTACAGTTCCGCTTGAAAGTCTTAAAAGAAGTTCCTTTATCCTGATATCGTCAGGCGTTATATCGTCTATCGGTGAAATTGCACCGTGAAGAACGTGATAAAGTCCATTATATCCGCCTGTTTTTTCAATGGCAGACACGTCCTTTGGCTGTTCCACAACGCAAATCACAGAACTATCACGCCTAGAAGATGCACAAATAGGGCAAGGTGAAACGTCGGTCAGATTCTGACAAACTTCGCAGAATGCCACAGATTTTTTTGTTTCCATCACAACGTCTGCAAAGTGCTGACAATCAGCCTCGCTCATTAAATCAAGAACATAAAAAGCCATTCGTTCCGCACTTTTTCTGCCGATTCCGGGGAATTGCGCAAACTGTTCAATCAGGCTTTCAATCATTGGTGAGTACATAGCTTACCTCGTAAAATTAGAACAATCCAGGGATATTAAGTCCGCCTGTGATTTCGCTCATACCTTCGTTCATCATATCGTCTGCCTGCTTTATAGCATCGTTTACAGCAACCATAATAAGGTCCTGCAAGGTTTCGATATCGTCAGGGTCAACAACTTCCGGCTTCAAAATAATTTCTTCAACTTCCTTTTTACCGCTCATTTTAACAGTAACAACGCCACCGCCACTGCTAGCAGTAACAGACTTCTTTTCAACTTCTTCCTGAATTGCCTGCATACGCTCCTGCATCATCTGTGCCTGTTGCATAATTCCTGAAACCTTTTTATTCTGATTCATTCCGCTTCCGCCGAAGCCCTTATATTTTCCCATTTTAGTAATCTCCTTTACTCTTCTTCAATTTCATTTTCTTCTAAAAATTCTTCATCATCACGCTCTGTTAGTTCTGCCTGTGAGAAGTTTTCGTCTTCAATGTTGTAGTCCAAGAACTCGGACTCGTCAGTTATTTCCACAATTTCCGGAAAACTGTTGGTTAGTGCATCAATTGGGTCACCGGACTCGGTTTCAACGGCCTTTTCTCCGCCGATTGACCAGTAATCAATGATATTGTCTTCAATATCGTCCAAAAACGCAGTTTTTACAATAATCTGCTCACCGCAGGAACGACACACTGCCTCAGTTATCTGCTTCACATAAGTAGAAGCAATTCGTTTCATCATCATTTCCTTTTTGTCGAAAATAAGGATAATGCCTTCGCCATCAATGGTAATTCTGCGACCCATAATAGCGGATGCTAAGTGTGGGTGCTGGCGTACTATTGCCTGAACGGTTTTGTCCCATTTTCGTGCAGCAGAAACGATAGGTGTCTGTGACGTTAAGGTTGATACGTCAACCGGAACGAAAATCTTGCCGGATGGCTTTGGTTTTTCAGGTTTTGCATCTTCCTTTTTTTCTTGAGCTTCTTCCTTTGAAACCTGCACAGTTATGCCGTTTTTGATTTTATCTTCGCATTCTGCAAGCCTGTCTAAGATTGCTTCATAAGAAGACTCAAGCTCCGGTTTTGCAAGCTTTATAAGGCATAACTCGTATATAACTCGTGGCTCTTTAACCCACTTTGCATCTGCTCTTTTTGAAGAAAGTGCGGATACGGCGTGAGATAGCTTGTCAAAGCTAGTTTTCTCTGCCTGTGCTTTTAGTTTTATAAGCTCTTCTTCATCGCAGGTAAGGATAGCGTCAGGGCTATTGGTAACCTTGCAAACCATAAGGTTTCGGTAGTGTTCAATTAAGTTATCAATGAACACGTGAAGGTCCTTTCCGTCTGATGAAAGAGTGTTTATTGTTTCCAAAACGCCTTGCGCATCGCCGGAATTTATGGCGTCCACAATTTTGAATAGTGGACCTCTGCCTGAAATTCCCAAGCTATCTGTAATGGCGTCATAAGTAAGGTTTGTACCAACGGCAGAAACGCATCTTTCCAAAATGGAAAGTCCGTCACGCATTGAGCCGTCTGCAAGTTGGGCAAGAAGTCTGTATGCATCGTCGGTCAGGGTAAGACCGTCGCCCATTGCGATTTCACGCATTCTTCTTATGATATCGTCAGGCTTGATTCGTTTAAAATCAAATCGCTGGCAACGTGAAAGTATAGTCTGCGGAACCTTGTGTGCCTCGGTTGTGGCAAGAATGAAAATCACGTGTTCCGGTGGTTCTTCAAGGGTTTTTAGAAGTGCGTTAAATGCACCGCCGGAGAGCATATGCACCTCGTCTATGATATAAACTCGGTATTTTGCCTCGGTTGCTACATATTTTGCATCTTCGATAATTTCGCGGACATTGTCAACACCGTTATTTGATGCGGCGTCGATTTCAAAAACGTCCATAATACTGCCGTCTTGGATGCCACGGCAGATGGCGCACTCATTACAAGGTGAGCCGTTTTTTGGAGAAAGACAGTTTACGGCTTTTGAGAAAATCTTTGCACAGGTTGTTTTGCCTGTTCCACGGGTACCGCAGAAAAGGTAAGCGTGACCGCAACGTCCTGATTCCAATTGGTTCTGCAAAGTTTTTGTTATATGGGTCTGACCCACAACATCTTCAAAAACCATCGGACGCCACTTGCGGTAAATAGCCTGATATGCCATAACTGTTCACTCCTTTTTCAGTATAGTAAAAAACCCCGATAACAGGGGATTTGGAATTTCAAAAAGGCTCAAACCGAGTTAATCTGTATCGCACCCACCTCCGGCTTATTGCTGCTTGGTTCCCCATCTGACAAGGTTCACCGGCGTAAAGTCGTACAGGACTCGGTTATCATCGCCCTTTAAATTTTAATATTACTTTACTATTATACTATATATTATAAAAAACTGCAAGTGTTTTTTATCCATAAAGTTATTGTTTTTTTTTAAGTATTGTGGTATAATTATAAAATGGTTATAAGTGTAAAGAAATTTAGTTAAAAATATATACGAGGTGGATTATGGCTACAAAGCAGACAAGAAAAACAACTTCTGCAAAAAGAACTACAAAACCGGCTCAAAGAACAGGTACAAAAGCACCTGCTAAAACCCGAAAGCAGGCACCTTCTACAAGAAGAAAGCCAGAGCCAAAAGTTCAGAAAAAGAATGATTTTTCATATGCAATTTCCGGTATCTGGATGACAGTTGCCGGTGTGCTACTTGCTATATTTACATACGGAAGTGCACAGGGTGTTGTGGCAGGATTTATAAACGACCTGATGTTCGGTTTATTCTCATTAACAGCCTATTTTGTGCCGGCGGTGGTTATTGCCCTTGGCATATACGTATTCCGTGTTAAAAGAACAAACAACCTTATGATAAAGCTGGGTCTTTCAATCCTTGCAGTGGTATTGGTTGCAGCTTTGGTTATGCTGTTCTGGCAGGAAAAGATGCCGGAAATATCAGCACTTTGGGGTTATGGCATTGAAAACATCGGTGGCGGTGTTTTAGGCGGAACGGTTGCGATTCTTTTAAAGAACCTGTTTGGTAAAGCCGCATCAGTTGTTATAATCCTTGCACTTTTGGCAGTGGATTTGTGCTTTGTTTTCAGAGTATCTTTCACAGAAATCTTTGAAACAATCTCAAAGGAAAGAGAAGAATATGACGACGATGAGCCACAGGATATGGCTACAGGCAAGATTATAGAAGCAAAACGTAAGAGCGAAGAAATCTTGGAAGTGGCAAAGGTAGACCCTGATATGTTTGGCCTTCCAAAAGAGCCTGAAAAGAAGGTTAAAAAGAAAGAAAAGACTGAAGAAGCTGTATTTAATGCAGAAGAGTTCCTAGAGGGCGTTGCAGCACAGCTTCCAAAGACAGAAGGCGTTAAAGAGCTTTTAGAAGAAGAAAAGAAAAAGGCGCAAGAAAAGGCGAAGCCTAAAAAGGTGGCTGCTGCAACAGAAGAAGAAAAGGAAGAAGTTGCAGGCGAAATTACAAAATCTATCGAGTCACAGTTTGCGGACTATAAGATGCCACCGATTGACATCTTAAAGAAAGTTGATGCGGTGTCTTCTGACAAACGCCGTGAAATGTATGAAACCGCAAACAAGCTGATGACAGTTTTAAAAGACTTCGGCGTTGATGCAAAACTTTTGCAAGTAACACAAGGCCCGACCGTTACAAGATACGAAATTCAGCCGTCAACAGGTATTAAGCTGGCAAAAATCACAGGACTTTCTGAAGATATTGCCTTAAATCTTGCAGTACCAACAGTTTTGGTTGCGGCAGTTCCTGGTAAAGCGGCAGTTGGTATTGAAGTTCCGAACAACACTATCGGTACAGTATCAGCTCGTGAGCTTATGGAAAGCGAAACTTTCCAGAACGCTAAATCAAAGCTTTCTGTGGCACTTGGTAAGGACATCGGCGGTAACGTAGTAATCGGCGACATTTCAAAGTTCCCACACGTTTTGATTGCCGGTTCAACAGGTTCTGGTAAATCTGTTTGTATCAACACAATTATCACAAGTATTTTATATAAAGCACGTCCTGACGAGGTTAAACTTATCATGGTTGACCCGAAGGTTGTGGAACTTGGTATGTATAATGGCATCCCGCATCTTTTGATTCCGGTTGTAACCGACCCGAAAAAGGCGGCAGGTGCACTTAACTGGGCAGTTGGCGAAATGATGAGAAGATACGCTCTTTTTGCAGAAACCCAGACAAGAAACCTAAAAGGCTATAACGAACATGCCGAAAAGAACGGTTCAGAAAAACTACCACAGATTGTTATTATCATAGACGAGCTTGCTGACCTTATGATGGTTGCGGCAAAGGAAGTGGAAGACTATATTTGCCGTCTTGCCCAGCTTGCACGTGCTGCAGGTATTCACCTTATTATCGCAACACAAAGACCGTCAGTTGACGTTATTACAGGTTTAATCAAGGCAAACGTACCAAGCCGTATCGCTTTTGCGGTATCATCAGGCGTGGACTCAAGAACAATCCTTGACAAGGTTGGTGCGGAAAAGCTACTTGGTAAGGGTGATATGCTTTACCACCCAACAGGACTTCCAAACGCAATGCGTGTTCAGGGTGCATTTGTATCCGACGAAGAAATTGAAAGCCTTATCGCATTCATTAAGGATAACTGCGAAGAGACAAGCTATGCACAGGATTTAGCCGACCATATTGAAAGAATGGCAACAGGTGACCATGGCGTAACCGACGAAGATGAGGGCGACGATGCGGACGAGCTACTTCCACAGGCAATTGAGCTTGCGGCAGAGCGTGGCGAGATTTCAACATCTATCATCCAGACAAAGATGAAGGTGGGCTATGCGAGAGCAAGACGTATTGTTGACCAGATGGAAACCCGTGGTCTTATCGGCGGAGCAAACGGCTCAAAGCCAAGAGAAGTTTACTTAAACAGAATCCGTGCTTTGTATGACGATGCAGAAGTTTATGAAGAAGACTATGACGAAGACATTGAAGAATTAGAAGAAGTAGAAGAATACGAAGAAACAGAAGAGTATGACGAAGAATGATTTTTTGCCGACAAACCGTGGCGATATGGAAAAACGCGGTTGGGACCAGCTTGATTTTCTTTATATTTCCGGTGATGCCTATGTTGACCACCCAAGTTTCGGCCACGCTATAATTATGCGTGTTTTGGAAAATGCGGGGTACAAGGTAGGCATAATTGCCCAACCAAACTGGCAGGGCACAAAGGACTTTAAAAGGCTTGGCAGACCAAGGCTTGGTGTTTTGGTGAGTGCCGGTAACATTGACTCTATGGTGAATCACTATACTGCGGCGAAAAAACGCAGAAGTGAGGACCTTTATTCGCCAGGCGGAAAAGCAGGAATGAGGCCGGATAGAGCAACAATCGTGTACTGTAACCGCATCCGTGAAGTGTTCGGTGATATTCCGATTTTAATCGGCGGTGTTGAAGCAAGCCTAAGACGATTTGCTCACTATGATTATTGGGATGATAAGATAAGACGTTCAATTTTACTGGATAGCCGTGCCGATATTCTGATGTATGGTATGGGCGAAAGACAGATTGTGGAACTTGCAGACTGCCTTGATTCGGGAATGGACGTAAAGGACATCACCTATATAAAAGGCACTTGCTATCTTTCTGATACCGACGATATTTATGACAGCGTAAAAATACCGTCTTATGAAGAATGCGTTGAAAGTAAAAAAGCCTATGCCGAGGCAACAAAACTTCAGCATTTAGAGCAAAACCCATATAAGGGCAAAACGGTGGTGCAAAAGCACGGGGATAAGTACTTGGTGCAAAACCCACCACAGGAACCACTTTCCCGTGAAGAACTTGACAGAACTTATGACCTTTTCTATATGAAGAACTACCACCCGATGTATGAAAAGCACGGCGGTGTTCCTGCCATAACCGAGGTTAAGTTCTCTATCGCAAGTTCACGTGGTTGTTTTGGTAGTTGTAACTTCTGCGCTCTTGCCTTTCATCAGGGCAGAATTGTTACTTCACGAAGTCAGGAATCTATCATAAAAGAAGCAGAAGAAATGACAAGGATGCCTGATTTTAAGGGTTATATTCACGATGTTGGCGGACCTACCGCAAACTTCAGATTCCCTGCCTGCAAAAAGCAACTTACACAGGGTGCTTGCAAAGAAAGACAGTGCCTGTACCCAACGCCTTGTAAGAATATGGAAATCAGCCATAAGGAATACGGCGAGCTTTTGGAAAAGCTAAGGGGTATAAAGGGTGTTAAAAAGGTATTTATACGTTCGGGAATCCGTTTTGACTATCTTATAAATGACAAGAACGACAAGTTCTTTTATGATTTGGTGAAGCACCACGTAAGTGGTCAGCTAAAGGTGGCACCGGAGCATATTTCGGATAATGTATTAAAATATATGGGAAAGCCGTCTAATGATGTTTATAAACGGTTTTCTGAAAAATATAAAAAGATAAACGAGCAACTTGGCAAAAAGCAGTACCTTGTGCCGTATTTGATGTCATCCCACCCGGGAAGTACCCTGATGGATGCAATACGCCTTGCTGTGTATCTTAAGGAAAACGGCATAAATCCGCAACAGGTACAGGACTTTTACCCAACGCCGGGAACAATCTCTACCTGTATGTTCTATACAGGAATTGACCCGATGACAGGAAAAAGCGTATATGTGCCAAAGGATGCAAAAGAAAAGGCAATGCAAAGGGCATTACTTCAGTTCCAAAGACCTGAAAACCGCAGGCTTATTGAAGAAGCGCTTCGCATAGCGGACAGAACCGATTTAATCGGTTACGGACCAAGATGCCTTATAAGACCATGGAGGGAGAATAAAAATGTCAGCAAAGATATTAAGCGGAAAAGAAGTATCGGCAAGAATAAAACAGGAGCTAAAAGAAGAGGCAGATAAGCTGAAAGCTCAGGGCATTATGCCGGGTCTTGCGGTTGTTATCGTAGGCGATGACCCTGCCAGCCGTGTTTATGTAAATAACAAGAAAAAGGCCTGCGAAGAGCTTGGAATTTTGTCAGAAGAATATGCATTACCAGCTGACACAAAGGAAGAAGAGCTTTTGGCTCTTATTGACAGATTAAATGTAGATAATAAGATTTCAGGAATTTTGGTTCAGTTACCGCTTCCAAAAGGTCTTGACGAAGAAAAGGTTATAAACCGCATCAACCCGAAAAAGGACGTTGACGCTTTCCATCCTGTGAACGTGGGCAAGATTATGATAGGAAACTATGATTTTGTACCTTGCACACCGGCAGGAGTTATGGAGTTAATCAAAGAGAGCGGGATTGATATTTCGGGTAAAGAGTGTGTTATTGTGGGAAGAAGCAATATCGTAGGAAAGCCAATGAGTATGCTACTTCTTCACCAAAACGGAACAGTTACCGTTTGCCACTCAAGAACAAAGGATTTAAAAGAGGTTACAAAGCGTGCTGATATTTTGGTTGTTGCCGTTGGCAGACCCGAATTTATTACAGGAGAAATGATAAAAGAGGGAGCAGTGGTAATCGACGTTGGTATCAATCGCCTTGAAAATAAAAAGCTTGTAGGTGACGTAGAATTTACGTCTTGTGAAAAGGTGGCGTCAGCAATCACACCAGTTCCGGGGGGAGTCGGACCTATGACAATTGCAATGCTTATGAAAAATACGCTAAAGGCAGCGATAGTAAATAAGGAGGACTAACATGAAAGTAACGGAACTTAAGGAAAAACTAAAATTTATTGACATCGAGTATATTTATGCTTGTAAAGAAGAGGAAAGAGCCCACTACATTTCAAGATTTGAAAATGTAATTGACGGATTCTGTGAAACCTTTGGAGTAAATGAAGATTTAAGACTTTTCTCTGCACCAGGAAGAACAGAAATCGGCGGAAACCATACCGACCACCAGCATGGCGCAGTTCTTGCCGGCGGTCTTAACCTTGACATAATAGGTGCGGCACGTGAAAACGGAACAAACGAAATCAGAATTAAGTCAGAAGGCTACCCAATGTCTATCGTAAGCCTTTCTGAGCTTGAGCCAAACGAAAAGGAATACGGCAAGTCTGAAGCGCTAATCCGTGGCGTGGTTGCAAAGTTCCACGAAATGGGCTATGAAATAAAGGGCTTTGATGCATACGCAATGTCAAGCGTTTTAAAGGGTTCAGGAATGAGCTCATCTGCAGCATACGAAGTGCTTTTGGGTAACATTGTAAACGAGCTTTTTGCAAAGGGCGAAGTTAACCCTGTAGAAATCGCAAAAATCGGTCAGTTCGCAGAAAATGTGTACTTCGGTAAGCCTTGCGGACTTTTAGACCAGATGGCATCTTCTGTTTCAGGAATGGTTGCAATTGATTTTGCGGATAAGGAAAAGCCTTTAGTTGAAAAGATTGATTTTGACTTTGCAAAAACAAATCACGCTCTTTGCATTATTGATACAGGTGCAGACCACGCAGATTTGACAGACGAATATGCAGCAGTTCCAGCGGAAATGAAAAAAGTTGCAAACTTCTTTGGAAAAGATGTCCTAAACGATGTTACAAAAGACGAATTTATGTCAAAAATAAAGGATATAAGAGAAGCAATTAACGATGACCGTGCAGTGCTTCGTGCATTCCACTACTTTAACGAAACCGAAAGAGCAAAGCAGGAAGCAAAGGCTCTAAAGGACGGCGATTTTGATAAGTTCCTAAAGATTGTTAAAAAGTCAGGACTTTCTTCTTATACATATTTGCAGAACGTATTTGCAGTATGCGCACCAAGTAATCAGGCAGTAAGCCTATCTCTTGCACTTTGCGATGATATTTTGGGTGAGCGTGGTGCATACCGTGTTCACGGCGGTGGATTTGCCGGAACAATTCAGGCATTCGTTCCATTTGACATCTTGGACGAGTTCAAAACTAAAGTTGAAGCAGTACTTGGCGAAGGAATGTGCCACATTCTTTCAATTCGTCCTGTTGGCGGATGCGAAATTAAGATTAAGTAATAAAAAATTGTTGCAACAAATTTAAAAAAGTGGTATAATAAGGAAAGTATAAAAAACAAATATTACGGAGGGTCAAAAATGGCTGCGAAATATAAAAAAGTGCTTTTAAAGGTAAGCGGAGAGGCTTTGGCCGGAGAAAAAGGCTATGGACTTGATGTTGCCACAATGCACGAGATTTGTGAAAACATTAAAAAGATAGTAGACATGGGAGTTCAGGTTTCTATCGTTGTTGGCGGCGGAAACATCTGGCGTGGAAGATCCGGCGGATCTATGGACAGAACAAGAGCTGACCACATGGGAATGCTTGCTACTTGTATAAACGCATTAGGTCTTTGCTCCGAGCTTGAAAGCTGCGGAGTTGATACAAGAGTACAGACTGCTATCGAAATGAGACAGATTGCAGAGCCTTACATAAGACTAAAGGCAACACGTCATTTGGAAAAAGGCAGAGTTGTAATCTTTGGTGCAGGAACAGGTAACCCATTTATGTCAACAGACACAGCAGCAGCACTTCGTGCTATTGAAACAGAAGCAGAAGTTATTCTTCTTGCTAAAAAGGTAGACGCAGTTTATGATTCTGACCCTAACATAAACCCGGATGCAAAGAAGTTTGAAGCACTTTCTTTTAACGATATATTGTCAAAAGAACTTGGCGTTATGGACTCAACTGCAGCATCAATGTGCCGTGATAATAATATGCCGATTTTGGTATTCGGCCTTGATAATCCGGAAAATATAGTAAAAGCTGTTAATGGCGAAAAGATAGGTACTTTGGTAACAAAGGACGGAACAAGATAATTAGAAAGGGAAGTGAATTTTATGGCAAACTATCCAGAATATGAAGACAGAATGAATAAAAGAGTTGAAGGTTTTCACTCAGAACTTAAAACAATTAGAGCAGGTCGTGCTAACGCATCTGTTCTTGATAAGATTGCAGTTGAATACTATGGCGCAGTAACACCTGTTGCACAGATCGGTTCAATTTCAACACCAGAACCAAGAATGCTTGTTATCCAGCCTTGGGATGCATCAATCCTTGGCGAAATCGAAAAGGCAATCAACAAGTCAGAAATCGGTATCACACCACAAAACGATGGTAAGGTAATAAGACTTAACTTCCCTCCACTAACAGAGGAAAGAAGAAAAGAACTTGTTAAGACTGTTAAAAAGTATTCAGAAGAAGCAAAAGTACAGGTTAGAAACGTACGCCGTGATGCTATGGATGATTTCAAGAAAAAGCAGAAGGCTTCTGAAATTACAGAGGACGATTTAAAGGGTATTGAAAAGGATATCCAAACTCTTACTGACAAGTACATCAAGGAAATTGATGATATAACCAGTGCTAAGGAAAAGGAAATACTTGAAGTATAATTGATTTTAAGGAGGGTTGCTTTCAAAAGGACTTTTTGTAAGCGACCCTTTTATTCATTTTAATGAGGTAAAACTTATGTTTTTTAATAGAAAGAAGAAAAAAGCAGAGATTGATTTAAACCGCTTGCCGACCCATATCGGTGTTATTATGGACGGAAACGGACGTTGGGCAAAGCGCCGTGGTCTTCCAAGAAGTGCGGGGCATCAGGCAGGTGCGGAAACCCTTAAAAAAATTGTTACCGAGTGTAACAAAATGGGGGTTAAATATATCACCGTATATGCGTTTTCAACCGAAAACTGGAAACGTCCAAAGGACGAAGTGGACTTTTTGATGAACTTACTTATGAGCTATCTTCTTGATGCTGAAAGGACTTTGGCGGGTGAAAATGTGCGAATCCGTGCCATCGGCTCACGAGCTGAGCTTTCAGAAGAAATGCAGGAGCAGATTAAAAAGACCGAAGAGTTCACAAGCAAAAACGACGGCATCGTTATGAATATCGCATTAAATTACGGTAGCCGTGAAGAGCTTGTGCAAGCCGTTAAAAACATTTCAGAAAAGGTGAAAAACGGCGAAATGCAGGCGGATGACATTGACGCAGATACAATCTCTAAAGAGCTTTACACTAAAGGTCAGCCTGACCCTGACCTTATCATAAGAACAAGTAACGAACAAAGGCTTTCAAACTTTATGATGTGGCAGGCTTCTTATTCAGAGCTTTACTATACCGAAACCTTGTGGCCTGATTTTTCAGTAAGTCATTTGTATGACGCTATTATAGAATATCAAAAACGTGACAGAAGATACGGAGGAGTAAAATAATGTTAACAAGAATTTTAACTGCAATTGTTGGTATTGTACTATTCGTAGCGGTACTCATGGCACCGCCGATTGTGTTGTATGTTGCACTTTTCTTGGTGTGTACAGGAATGCTTATTGAAACATACCGTGTTATGAATGCAAAGCTCGAAATTCAGATTGTGGGAATTTTGGCAGAAATTATTATGTTTGGTCTATTTGCTGTTGGCAGAATTGGTATGGCACTTTACGGAGCAATTTTCCTTTTCATGACAGCCGTGGTTTTCTTCTGGAAAAAGAGCAATTCAAAAGAAGTTTTGCCTTTGGGAATGGTGACAATTTTTATTACAAGCGCAGTCCTTTCATTGGTTATGCTACGAGCAAACTTTAACATTTTCGCATTACTTTTGCCGTTTATTATTGCATGGGCTACCGATACTGGTGCATATTTTATCGGGTATTTCTTTGGAAAGCACAAGCTTGCACCTAATATGAGCCCAAAAAAGACAATCGAGGGTGCAATCGGCGGAATTCTAATCGCTATGATTGCAACTGTTGCATACGGCTTGATTTTATACGGCAATTTCTATGTGTATGGTATGATAAAATATGCAATCGTAGGTGGTGCAGGTTCAATCGTTGCACAAATCGGTGATCTGGCAGCATCCTGCATCAAGAGAGATTTTGATAAAAAGGACTACGGTGCACTTCTTCCTGGTCATGGCGGACTTATGGACCGTTTTGACAGCGTGCTTTTTGTAGCACCTTACGTTTTTTTTATGATTGTATATTTCGGCATTTAAATAGAGGTATAATGATGGGATTTGAACATAATATATCAATACTAGGATCAACAGGCTCAATCGGAACCCAGACTTTAGATGTTGCAAGGGCATACCCTGGCATTTCAGTAAAAGCCATTACGGCACATTCCAACATAAAGCTGCTGGAAGAACAGATCCGTGAATTTAAACCAAAGCTTGCTTGTGTTACCGACGAAAAGGCGGCAGCTGAGCTTAAGGAAAGAGTAGCCGACACTTCCTGCCGAATTGTTTCAGGCGAGAACGGGCTTATTGAAGCCGCAACAGTATCAGGCGCTGATACAGTTGTTACTGCAGTCGTTGGAATTTCAGGCTTACTTCCTACCATTGCAGCCATTGAATCAGGCAAAAATATTGCTCTTGCAAACAAGGAAACCCTTGTTACAGGCGGACATATCGTAACCCGACTTGCAAGAGAAAAGGGAATAAAAATCCTGCCTGTTGACAGTGAGCATTCAGCGATTTTCCAGTCACTTCAGGGTAACCCTAAAAAGATTAAAAAGATACTTTTAACCGCATCAGGCGGACCGTTTTTCGGAAAAACAAGGAAGGAGCTTTCTGACATAACACCAGAGCAGGCACTAAAGCACCCGAACTGGGATATGGGTGCAAAGGTTACTATTGACTCATCAACCCTTGTAAATAAGGGCCTTGAAGTTATTGAGGCAAAGTGGCTTTTTGACGTGGATATAGACCAAATTGAAGTTTTGGTGCACCGCCAGAGCATACTTCACTCTGCGGTTATGTATGAGGACAATGCGGTTATGGCACAGCTTGGAACTCCTGATATGAAGCTCCCGATTCAGTATGCCTTAACATACCCTGACCGCTTGCCTATGAGCGGAAACGAACTTGACCTTACAAAATACGGTGAGCTTACATTTGCTCATCCTGATACAGATACATTCTACGCTTTGGAGCTTGCAAAAAAAGCGGGCAGAGAAGGTGGAATCCTACCAACAGTATTTAATTCTGCCGATGAAGTGGCAGTTGAACTGTTCCTTAAAAAGAAAATCGGTTACCTTGAAATTGCGGACTCAATCTGTGAGGCAATGGAAAAGGTGACGAATATCGAAAACCCGACTGTAGAGCAGATTTTAGAAGCAGACAAATTTGCACGAGAGGTAGTATATAATAGGAGTTGATTTTTTGGTTACAGCTTTAGTAACACTTTTGATTTTTCTTGTAATGATAACCCTGCACGAATTCGGGCATTTCATAGTGGCAAAAGCCCTAGGTGTGAATGTCCTTGAATTTGCAATCGGCATGGGACCTGCCATCTTTAAAAAGCAGGGCAAGAAAACTCTTTATTCTGTCCGTATTTTCCCTATTGGCGGATACTGTAGCTTAGACGGTGAAGACGGCGGAAGCGATAATGAAGGTGCATTTTGCAACCAAAAATTATGGAAGAGAATACTTATTGTGTCAGCAGGTGCAATCTTAAATCTTATCCTTGGTTTTGTGCTTTTTGCAGTTTTTGTTGCTATGACAAGCCCTTTCGCATCAAACACAATCGGCAAGGTGGATGAAAGGTCATACCTTGCAGAAGTTGGCGTATATCCCGGCGATAAGATTGTTGAGATAAACGGACACAAGGTTAATTTTTATAACGATATTTCACTTTATACCGGGGAATTTACCAAGGACAGCGAGTTTTCGCTGACTGTTAAAAGAAACGGCGAAAAGCTGGACTTTACCCTAAAGCCGTCAGAGGCAATTACAAGCGTGACTTACGGCGAAAATTATGCCGATGTTGTGGATACAATAAACGGCAAAGAAGAACGATACCGCCAGGAATTTGGCGATACTCCCGTGCCTGAAAGTTATGTGGGAGAAACCCTTACTACAAAAAGACTTATAATTGGTTTTGAGCCTGAAAAGGTGGCGGTTACAGCGTTTAACATTCTGCCTCAGGCGTGGCACTACACAGTGTATATTACAAAAAGCATTTATGTGGCATTCGGTCAGCTTATAACAGGAAAATCAGGGCTTGAAAATATGGCAGGACCGGTGGGGATTGCACAGGTTGTGGACGGTGCGGTCAAATCAGGTGCGGACAGTGGCATAAACATTCTTCTGATTGTGGCGATGCTGACCGTAAACCTTGGAATATTTAA
>JAZOOY010000059.1:0-10695 GCA_045655325.1 Clostridia bacterium | reverse complement strand
GCCTTCGTGGTAAATTTCGTCTACCTGACCTGTTGCAAGACCAATCTGGTTACCGTATGAGCTGTAACCGTTAGCAGCAGTTGTAACAATCTTTCTCTGTGGAAGTTTTCCCTTTAGAGTTTCAGATGCAGGCTTTAATGGGTCTGCAGCACCTGTTACACGCATAGCCGCATAAACGTAGCTTCGTCCTGATAGTGGGTCACGAATTGCACCACCGATACAGGTTGCAGCGCCACCGAATGGCTCAATTTCTGTTGGGTGGTTGTGTGTTTCGTTCTTGAATAGAAGAAGCCATTTTTCTAGTTTACCGTCAACATTTACGTCGATTTTAACTGTACAAGCATTGATTTCTTCTGATTCGTCAAGTTTTTCAAGTTTGCCGTTCTTCTTAAGATACTTTGTTGCAATAGTCGCAATATCCATAAGATTTACAGGCTTTGTTCTGCCAAGTTCACTTCTTACTGCAAGGTATTCATCATATGCTTTCTGGTGAAGTTCACTTTCAAATTCTACATTTTCGATGTTAGTCAAAAATGTTGTGTGACGGCAGTGATCTGACCAGTATGTGTCAATCATCTTAATTTCTGTGATTGTTGGGTCACGATGTTCTGACTTAAAATACTGCTGACAGAATGTGATATCGTCAAGGTCCATTGCAAGGCCCTGTTCCTTCATAAAATCAGCAAGACCATCTGTTGTTAAATCGCAAAATCCGTCAAGAGTTTTAACTGTTGTTGGGATTTCGTAGTCTGCCTTTAGAGTTTCTGCCACATCAAGTGATGCTTCTCTTGCTTCAACAGGGTTTATAACATAACCCTTGATTTTAGCAACGTCTTCATCTGTTAATTTTCCATATAGAGCGTAAACCTTTGCAGTTTTAACGATAGGTCTGTCGCCTTTTGAAATAATCTGGATACATTCAGAAGCAGAATTTGCTCTCTGGTCAAACTGGCCAGGTAAAAATTCAACTGCAAATACTACATCTGCATCAAGAGTGTAGCCATCAGTTACGATATCAAGCTGTGGCTCTGAAAATACTGTGCCTGTTACATAGTCAAAAAGGCTCTTTTCAATATTTTCAACATCGTATCTGTTGTAAACTCTTACATTTTCAAGGGTATTTATGCCCATAATGCTGACAAGCTCTGATTTTAGTGCGTCAGCTTCGTGGCATAGCCCCGGTTTTTTCTCAACATAAATTCTATATACCATTTAGTTCACCTTTGCCGCAAGTGCCTTCTTGCCAATGTCCTTTCTGTAGTATGCATTATCAAAGCTTACCTGCTTAACAGTTTCATAAGCCTTTTCTATTGCATTTTCTAGTGTATCTGCAACTTCTGTTACGCCAAGAACTCTTCCGCCTGCTGTTTTTAGAACGCCGTTATCAAGTTTTGCACCTGCAACGTAAATGTTCTTGTCAAGTGGCATTTTGATTTCAAAGCCTGACTCATATTTTTGTGGATATCCGTTTGATGCCATAACCACGCAAGCTGCTGATTTTTCAGAGAATTTTACTTCTGCCTTATCAAGAGTCTTGTCCCAGATATTTAGCATAATGTCCAAAAGATCGCTTTCTAATAGTGGAAGTACAACCTGTGTTTCAGGGTCACCGAAACGGCAGTTGTATTCAATTACCTTTGGTCCATTTTTTGTAAGCATCAAACCAAAGTATAGGCAACCTGAGAAACTTCTTCCCTCACTGTTCATTGCTTCGATTGTTGGAATGAAAATCTTTTCCATACATTCTTTTGCAATTTCATCAGTATAGTAAGGGTTTGGAGCAATTGTTCCCATACCACCTGTATTTAGGCCTTCGTCATTATCTTGTGCACGTTTATGGTCCATTGAAGAAATCATTGGAACAACTGTTTTTCCGTCTGTAAATGAAAGAACAGAAACTTCAGGGCCTTCCAAAAATTCTTCGATAACGATGTTGTTACCGCTTGCACCGAAGATTTTGTCTTCCATCATTGACTTTACTGCATCTTTTGCTTCGTCACGTGTCATAGCGATGATAACGCCTTTACCAAGAGCAAGACCATCAGCCTTTATAACCGTTGGAATAGGCGCAGTTTCAAGGTAGATAAGTGCCTTTTCCATATCGTCAAAAACTTCATACTGTGCAGTTGGGATATTGTACTTCTTCATAAGGTTCTTAGAGAAAACCTTACTTCCCTCAATAATTGCAGCAGCCTTATTTGGTCCGAAAGTTTTGATGCCTTTAGCATTTAAGCTGTCAACCGCTCCCAAAACTAGTGGATCGTCCGGTGCAACTACTGCAAAGTCAATTCCAAGTTCCACTGCTTTTTCAGTAATCTTTTCTATTTCGCTTGCAGGGATAGCGATACATTCAGCATCCTGTGCTATACCGCCGTTTCCCGGAATTGCATATATTTTTTCAACATTTTTGTTTTCTTTAATCTTTTTAATAATAGCGTGCTCTCTTCCGCCACCGCCAACTACTAAAATTTTCATAGCTCATACACCTCCAGTATTAATAAATAGGATACTTAGCGCAAAGCTCCTGAACTTCCTTTGAAATTCTTTCTTTTGAGTTTTCAAAGTCTGTTACAGTATCATAAATCCAGCCTGCAATCATCTTCATTTCTTCCACGCCAAAGCCTCTGCTTGTTACAGCAGGTGTACCAACTCTGATACCGCTTGTTACAAATGGGCTTTCAGGGTCATTAGGGATTGCATTCTTGTTTACAGTGATATGAACTTCGTCAAGACGCTTTTCAAGTTCTTTACCTGTAACACCAAATGGGGTCAGGTTTAAAAGCATTAGATGGTTATCAGTACCGCCTGAAACAATCTTGAATCCTTTATTCAAAAGTTCACTTGATAGAACCTTTGCATTCTTAATAATATTCTGCTGATATTCCTTAAATTCAGGCTTTAACGCTTCGCCGAACGCAACAGCTTTAGCTGCAATAATGTGCATTAAAGGTCCACCCTGAACGCCTGGGAATACTGCCTTGTCAATCTGTTTTGCTAACGCTTCCTTACAAAGAATAAGTCCGCCTCTAGGGCCACGAAGTGTCTTATGAGTTGTTGTTGTAACAACGTCTGCGAAAGGTACTGGACTTGGGTGAAGACCTGCTGCCACAAGACCTGCAATGTGGGCGATGTCAACCATCATATATGCGCCAACTTCGTCACAGATTTCACGGATTTTTGCAAAATCTATTGTTCTGGAATATGCGCTTGCACCTGAAACGATTAGCTTTGGCTTGCATTCAAGGGCAATTTCACGCATTTTGTCATAGTCGATAGTTTCTGTGCCGTCTGCAACTTCATATGGCACAACGTTAAAGTACTTACCTGAAATATTAACAGGTGAGCCGTGAGATAAGTGTCCGCCGTGTGCAAGGCTCATACCCATTACTGTGTCGCCTGGTTCTAAAAGTGCAAAGAATGTTGCAAGGTTTGCATTTGCACCACTATGTGGCTGAACGTTTGCGTGTTCTGCACCGAAAAGTTTTTTAGCTCTTTCTCTTGCAATGTCTTCAACCACGTCAACATGCACACATCCGCCGTAATATCTCTTTCCCGGGTATCCTTCAGCGTATTTGTTTGTTAAAACTGTTCCTGCGGCAAGTAAAACTGCCTTTGAAACTATATTTTCTGATGCGATAAGTTCAATGTTATGCTGTTGTCTTTTAAATTCGTCGTTACAAGCAGCATACACTTCGCTATCAAAATTTTCTAATTCCTCAAAAAAGTTGTTCATCTAGTTTGGTCCTCCGAATATTAGTGATGGAATAATCTCATCTTTGTCATAGCCATTACCATACCGTACTTGTTACAAGTATCAATTACATTATCATCACGGATTGAACCGCCTGGCTGTGCTATGTAAGAAACACCGCTTCTCTTTGCTCTTTCGATGTTATCACCAAATGGGAAGAATGCGTCAGAACCTAAAGATACGCCTGTTATTGTTGAAAGGTATTCTCTCTGTTCCTGTCTTGTAAATGGTTCAGGCTTGTGGGTAAAGAAGTTTTCCCAGATGCCGTCTGCCAAAACTTCGTCATAGTCTTCGCCAAGATATACGTCAATTGCGTTATCACGGTCAGCTCGGCGAACATCATCCTTAAATGGAAGGTTCAAAACCTTGTCGCTCTGGCGAAGATGCCAGTAGTCAGCCTTACCGCCAGCAAGGCGTGTACAGTGGATTCTTGACTGCTGTCCTGCACCAACACCGATAGCCTGTCCGTCCTTTGCATAGCAAACAGAGTTTGACTGTGTGTACTTTAGAGTAATTAAAGCAATGATAAGGTCACGTTTTGCGTCCTCTGGCATTTCCTTATTGTCTGTTACGATATCTAATAAAAGTTCGTTATCAATTTTAAAGTTGTTTCTTCCCTGTTCAAATGTGATACCGAAAACCTGTTTCTTTTCCTGCTCTGTTGGAACATAGTCAGGGTCAATCTTGATTACGTTGTATGTGCCCTTTCTCTTGCCCTTTAGAATTTCAAGAGCCTCAGGGTCATAATCAGGAGCGATAACGCCGTCTGATACTTCACGAGAAATAATCTTGGCTGTTGTAACGTCACACTTATCTGATAGAGCTATCCAGTCACCATAAGAGCTCATTCTGTCTGTTCCTCTTGCTCTTGCATAGGCTGTAGCCATTGGAGAATCGTCAAGGCCCTCAATGTCGTCTACGAAACAAGCCTTTTTAAGCTTTTCGTCCATCTTTATGCCAACTGCTGCAGAAGTTGGACTTACGTGCTTAAATGATGTTGCAGCACACATTCCAAGTGCTTCTTTGATTTCCTTAACAAGCTGCCAGCTGTTAAATGCATCAAGGAAGTTAATGAATCCAGGTCTTCCGTTTAAGATTTCGATAGGAAGTTCTGAGCCATCGTGCATATATATCTTTGACGGTTTCTGATTAGGGTTACAACCGTACTTTAATTCAAACTCTTTCATAGCGGGTTCTCCTTATTTATTTTTATTTATCATTCTGTTTGTAACTTCGCCTGTTTCTAAGTCAACAAATCTTGTATAAATAGAAATCTTGTTGTCTTCGTTTAGATTTTCCCAGATTTCCTTTGTGAATGCGTCGATATCATTTGGAATCTCAACTCGCTCTGGCTCACCACAGAATGTTGGAATTGGGTTACCATCGTGCTGATATGTGTGGATGAAATGTCCTAGACCTGAAAGTGCACTATATGAGAAAGTAAATCTGTTACAAGCAGTTCCTTCAGGGTCAGCACTCTTTAGAATGCTCATCTGGTATGTGAAGTCACCTTCGTCAAATGTAAGCATACCGCTTATTCTTGGTGTAAAGTTCGGAGCATCAGGCTCAAACTCACGTGTTTCTAAGCTGTCAGAAAAGCTTTTGCCTTCTTTTACGAAGTCATAAATTGTATCTGTCTGGTCACCGTTTGTAACGATTAAGTTGTTTTCAAAAACTCTGATTGGTGAGTAGATAATAAGGCTTGGGTCTTCAACCTTTGACGCATCAAATGGATGAATAATAACTTCTTCGCCATCTTCAACGAAAACTCTGTTTCTTGAGTTTTCTGATCTACCCATGATAAAATATGCGATTGCGGCTTTAGTTCCGTCTTCAGTTTTACCGATAACGATACCTCTGCCAACGTATGAATTATCTTTTATAAGTTCTCCGATTTTATCTGTCTTGTAAGGCATTTTATTTCTCCTCCAACATCTTTTTAGAAATTATTTCAGTAGCTTCCGGCAAAATTTTCCATTCCGCCTCTTCCATTATTCTTTTCTGCAAAACTTCCGGGGTATCTCCCTCTTTGATTTCCACAGCTTTTTGAAGAATAATCTCTCCGCCGTCAGGAATTTCATTTACGAAATGCACTGTTGCACCACTAACTTTAACTCCGTATGAAAGGGCAGCTTCATGAACACGAAGACCGTAAAATCCTTTTCCGCAGAATGATGGAATTAGTGATGGATGCACGTTTATAATCCTTTGGGCATAGCGTTTTGTGAAATCTTCGCTTAAGATACTCATAAATCCTGCAAGAACAATAAGGTCAATTTCATATTCTTCTAAAGCCTTGATGATTTTTTCTTCAAAAACTTTCTGGTCAGGATTTTCCTTTCGGGAAACAATCGCAGTATCAATGCCGTTATTTTTAGCACGCTCTAGTGCGAAAGCTGTAGGACTGCTTGAAACAACAAGCTTGATTTTTCCGCTTTTTATAATTCCCGCCTTTTCGGCATCAATCAGTGCCTGAAGATTTGTACCGCCGCCTGAAACGAATACGGCAATATTGGTTAGCATATAACCACTCTTTCTTCACCCTTTGTGATGCTACCGATGATGTATGCGTCTTCACCGTTTGCCTTTAGAACTTCAATTGCCTTATCAGCTTCGTCCTTTGAAACAACGATGCTCATACCAACACCCATATTGAATGTGTTGAACATATCGTGCTCTGAAATGTTACCTGTCTTCTGAAGAAGATCAAAAATTGGAAGTACCTTTACGTCACTTCTCTTGATATTTGCAGTAAAGCCCTTTGGAATACTACGAGGAATATTTTCATAGAATCCACCGCCTGTGATATGAGATACAGCCTTAACTGTAACGCTATCAAATAGAGCAAGCATTGGCTTTACGTAAATCTTTGTTGGTGTTAGAAGTGTTTCGCCGATTGACTTACCGCCAAGTTCATCAAGTGGCTTTTTGATGTCTGCATTTTCAACGTCAAACACCTTTCTTACTAATGAGAAACCGTTTGAGTGAACACCGCTTGATGGAAGAGCGATAATAACGTCGCCTTCTTCAATCTTTGAATTGTCAAGTACCTTTGATTTATCAACAACACCAACAGAAAAACCTGCTAGGTCATATTCGTCGATTGGATAGAAGCCAGGCATTTCAGCAGTTTCACCACCGATAAGTTCACAACCTGACTGTACACAGCCTTCTGCGATACCTGAAACGATTTCAGCAATCTTTTCAGGATAATTCTTTCCGCAAGCTATGTAGTCTAAGAAGAACAATGGCTTTGCACCTACGCATATAATGTCATTAACACACATTGCCACGCAGTCGATACCAACTGTATCGTGCTTGTCCATCAAAAATGCCATCTTTAACTTTGTACCAACACCGTCAGTACCACTTACAAGGCATGGCTTTTCTAGACCTGTCATATCAAGTTCAAAAAGTCCGCCAAAACCACCGATATCAGAAGCCTTTCCGTTTATCATAGTTCTTGCAATATGCTGTTTCATAAGTTCAACAGCCTTGTAACCTGCAGTAATGTCAACACCTGCCGCTTTGTATGTTTCGCTAAAACTCTTTTCCACTTTTATGTCCTCCTTAAAATTACTTATTGTATTTTTCTTCTATGTTTTTATTTTTTTCTAAAACTTTTTCGTAACCTGCTTTTCTTTGCTGGCTAAGTTTTTCAGAAAGAGAGGCATCCTCTACCGCCAAAATCTGAATTGCTAAAAGTGCTGCATTCTGTGCACCGTTTACGCCTACTGTTGCTACCGGAATTCCCGGAGGCATCATTACAGTTGACAAAAGTGCATCCATTCCGTCAAACGCCGCAGCCTTTACCGGAATACCTATAACCGGAAGTAATGTGTTTGCCGCAATTGCACCGGCAAGGTGTGCAGCCATACCTGCTGCCGCGATGATAACACCAAATCCATTCTTTGCAGCATTTTGTGAAAATTCTTTTGATTCTTCAGGGGTTCTGTGAGCAGAGAATACGTGTACCTCATGTGGTACTCCAAATTCTACCAATGTGTTGATTGCTTTTTCTACAACAGGTAAATCGCTGTCTGAACCCATAATAATAGCAACTTTTTTCATGAAACCTCTCCTTTCAAATATAAAAAGGCGTACCTATTCTGCTAATGATAGGTACGCCCAGACGGTCGGCAATAGCCATCCGCTGCTCCCTTGCGGTTAATCCCGCAAAAATCCGTCAGTTACAGCAGATTTTATCACTTAAAATTTTATCATAAGGACGGATAATTGTCAAGCAATTTATACGTCGTTTTGACATTTTTCGTGACTTTGCCTTCACATTTTATTAATTTTAAATTTTTGTATGTAAATTCTGTACCAAAAGAGAGGTTTTTAGTTCATTTTCAGCATCGATTTTACTATCCCGGCAAACAACTTCGGCATTTTAACTACAACAATTTTCATACTTCACCTATTATCTTTCTGCCTGCACTTTTGCTCTGTATTTTCGCAGGCTAAAAATACAAAAAAAGGCACTAGAACCTGAACAGACAGCAATAAGCTATTAAAACTATCAAAACTGTTTCAATTACCGCCACAAGATATATTGGAAACACCATTCCGCAGATGATTCCGATACAGAACATAAGTGCGGCAAGGCCTATAGCTTTGCAACCCAATCTGAACATTCCAAACACCTCTTTTTCTCTACCATACTATATGATATGAAAAAAGGAATTTTTGGTGAAAACTTTTGGTAAAAGGTATTGTATTTTTTTAGCTAATGCTATATAATATCTAGTGTTGTAATTATGGAGATGTACCCAAGTGGTTGAAGGGTCTGCACTCGAAATGCAGTAGGTCGTTAATAGCGGCGCCAGAGTTCAAATCTCTGCATCTCCGCCAACGAAAACCGTGAACTATATAAGTTCACGGTTTTTTTGTTATTTTGTTGAGTTATGGAAAATATTGTGATATAATATTTAATAATATTTGAAAGGATATTACTTTATGAAAAACATTGACACAACTATAAAACTAATACCAAATCTCATAAATGAAATACTAACGTATTTTGCTTATGAACTACGTCCTGACAGTTATAAAGATATTATGAAAAAAACAATAGGAGGATTAGAAGTACATTTAGCTAAAAAATACAATTTAGATAATATTTCAAGAGCAAGTGATCTAATTTATATTTGCAATGCTTTATGTAACCAAGCCATTGGTTTCGTATGCCTAAAAAGAGATAACAGTTTAGGTTATCAAAATGTCTATTACTGGGCAGGAGCTTTTAATGACGGAAGCTATTTCCAAAATATGACCCACGAAGAACGCAAAGAACTTTGCAGAATACTTGAAAACTCCATCTATGGTTTTAAGTATATATACGAACAATGCAAAGATTTTGTTATTCCTATACTTCACGTTAATCAGGATGGCGAAGAAGGAATTGGTACAGGATTTATATGGGGAAATAACTACATTGTTACCGCCAAGCATTGTATAGAAAACTCTCAAAGTATCGCGTTTGGAAAAATAGATTATAATATATACAAAGACGCAAAAGTCTATTATCACAATAATAACTATGTAGATATTGCATTAATAAAGCTATCTCCTTTAGAATATGATGGCTTTAATCTAGCAGATGAAGTATCATTATTTGAAACAGTAATCACTATGGGTTATCCTAAAATCCCAGGTTTTACTTGTTTCCAAACCGCAGAAAAAGCCACCGTTTCTGCTTTGCCCGATAAACGCCTAACTGTAACCGAAGGAGAAATTGCATCAAAAGCCCAAGAAATATGGAGCAGAGAAAACCTGTTTTTGGTTACTGCTAAAATCAAGGGTGGAAATAGTGGTGGTCCACTTATCAACATATATGGCAATTGTATCGGAATAGTTAGTGCCATTCCATTTAGTAAAGGTGATTTATATGACGATTTAGGATATGGAACTGTAATTCCAGCCAAACTAGCTTTAGAGATGGAAAAGGACTTATCGCAGCATCAATACATTGATAATATCAATTTCACCCCTTATCCATATTAAAAATTATACTTATCTTCAATTTCATGAATGCTATACTTTACGAGGCAAGGGCTATTGCAACATAAATCTGATCATCTTTCGCCACTTTCATCAGTTGATTTAGCTCTTCCTTTGAATAAAATCCTGCAGTAAATTCGTTTTTCTTAGGTCTTTCGGATTTGGCACAGGGGTTTGACACTACCATATCGTTTTTGAAAGCATATTCATAGGCTAGGTTGGTTTTAAATCTACGACCTCCAGTTGCTTCATATTTGCCCTTGTTGTCAGCTGATTTAAGTTTCTTCCTACTGCATGCAATTCTTTCATAAGTTCCCGCACATCATTCACAATGATAATCTCTTTATCAAAACAACTTTTGACTATGAAATCAGTCATTGAGAGATTTGAATTCTTTGCTTTCTCTTTTATCATTTTATACTGGTCATATGTAACTCGGAAAGCAATTGATTGCGGTTTCTTTCTCATTCCAATTCACCTCTTTCTTTTAATTTCGTTTGTAAATATTCTATCGGTTTCGGCTATGTATCTTCCGGGGTCCCCGGAAAGCCAACGGCTTTTTGGGGAGAGGAACAACCGCTCGTCAGGTGAGCATATACCGCTTGCGGTATATCGAACTCATAGAGCGAGTTGTGACGAAAGTGGGTCCGGGCTTCCGCCCGATTTCGTGCCGCTTTAGCGGTGCGATTGCGCGGGGCAGCGGTCGCTTTAGCGACAGCGTATAGCCAAGCGCTCTGCTAGCCTCTCCTACGGAGAGAATAACATCCAGCCGAAATGTATAGCCACTTTTAAAACCTTGATTTTCACCCCCTTCAAAAAGATTGTTACAATTCGGATACACTTATCAACTCCTTTCTCAAAACAGTTCTATGACAGTATGACGGCTATGACGGATTATATGGTACATATCACATCTTAATTGTGCAGGTGAATGGAATAAA
>JAZOOY010000058.1:0-55890 GCA_045655325.1 Clostridia bacterium | reverse complement strand
TATGACAAATGAAGAAGCAATAAATACATTAAAAAGCCTAAAGGACTATTACAACGATAAAAACGAGGATAGCTATGTGGGTTTTGATGACGAGGATAATGAAGCCCTTGACCTTGCAATCAAAGCATTAGAGCAACAGCCTTGCGAGGACAAACAAGATTGCGAACATTGTATTCATACATATGGAACGTTAGGTTGCTGTGATATGGTAAACAACAAATGGATATATGATTGCGATTTTGGAAGAGAGCAATACAAAAAAGAACATGGGAAACCTTGTGAGGATTGCATCAGCAGAGCATACATAGAGTCGATTGTCGAAGAGTTGGAAAATATCTGTATAAATGGGGATGAACATATATTGTCATTATTATCAAATATCAAAAATGCTCCATCCGTAACACCACAGCCATGTGAATATAAGCCATTCACTATTAACGAACTGAAAAACGAGGATATGCAGAAATTGTTAATAGCGTTTCAGAATCAGAAGGTGTTAGTTGCAGAACATGATTGCTTACCATCCGTAACAACAATAGAGCTAAGTGAGGATTGTATAAGAAGAGAGGACATTCTTGATTATATAGCAAAGTTATTGAGCGGTTATCTGTATGAAGAGGAAAGAGAAAGACTTGAAGATTTCACCGCCTATATTGCGGAGTTGCCATCCGTTACACCAAAAAGACCAAAGGGGAAGTGGATAAAGTGCAAATCAAGATTCGGAACAGAATACTTTAAGTGTTCTGAATGTGGAAGAAAACTTAATTGGATTGACGGAGATGATAACTACTGTAATAACTGCGGTTCAGATAATAGTGAGTCTACTAAGGTATGGTTTAAAGAGTGGGATACAAAGCTAGCTGAAATGAGCGGAGGTGGAGAATGAAAGTTAATATATGCGGAATATTACACGAAGTTGTTGAATGTGAGGATTCTTTTACGGCTGATTCTACACACTTCGGGGAAATAGATTACAAGGCTTGCCGGATAAGAATTAACAAGGAAATGTCCGAAGAAGCAAAGGAAGAAACCCTTATTCACGAAATGGTACACGGAATGCTTGTACATTTAGGCTATTCAGAACAGAGCGAAGATGAAACCTTTGTTCAAGGCTTGGCAAATGCTATTTATCAAGGGTTTGAGATAAAAGAGTGGAGTTGCGGAGGGAAAAAGAATGAGCAAAGCACTTAAATGTGATAGATGCGGCGATCTTTATGAGCCATACGAAGCGATACCAAATCAGTTTTATATTACTCAGAAAAGGGTTAATGCGACAGCGTGGGACTTGTGCGAGGACTGTAGCCAAGAACTTCTGAAATGGATAAAAAAGGAACTTGGGTGCAAATGGCAAATGTGCAACCATTGTGCTAAATGGCTTGAATGTGATGAAGATGCGGCTATTGAGTATAGAAAGGAGCATAACAAATGATACCTTTTGTATTGGGAATGATAACAGGTTTTCTGCTTGCGGTGCTATTGATGGTTATATATGCGGTAACTAAATCAAGTAGCGAAATGAGCAGAAACGAGGAATCCTGGAATGAGCAAAAACAAACTTTACATGAAAGTGACAAATGATGAATACGAATTGCCGCTTGCGGTGGCTGAGAGTATATCAGAGCTGGCAAAAATGACCGGAGCAACTAAAGCTAGTCTATTTTCAATATTCAGCCGGCAGCGCACGGGAAAGAAATATTCTTATTCTTACAGAGAGGTTGACATAGATGACGAAGATTAAAATGCATGGCAAGTACGATCATTTCCCTAATCATAATCCATTGCCATTCGAGCCATATATTGATTGCTATAACGATGTTTCCTGCTTCACGGAGATTATTGAACCGAACAGTATTGCTCTGCTGATTGAGCCTAGAAGCCTTCAATATACATATGAGTGGATGGAGCAAAGAAAACACTGGCGCCAGTTTAAATATATTTTTACCCATGACTCAAGGCTTTTGGAAAGCTGCCCAAATGCCAAGCGGATTCTCTGGGGCAGAGTATATGATACCAATGACATTCCTAAAACTAAAAATGTATCTATGGTATCAAGCGATAAAGAATATTGTTGGCTGCATAAAGCCAGGAAGATAACGGCCAGAGAGCTTTATGATAACCCGGATGTGGATATTTTAGGAACCATAGATGGGGGAGACTGGAAAAGCACAAGAGAAATATATGCACCTTATCGCTTTTCAGTCGCTTTTGAAAATTATATAGATGATTATTGGTTTACAGAGAAAATCTGTAACTGTTTTGCTAATAAAACTATACCTATTTACTTTGGAGCAAAAAAAATAACAGATTTTTTCAACAAAGATGGAATAATAAGGGTTCCGCACCATGAAGATATACCTGCAGTAATAGACACCTTAAAATGGCAAGGATTTGACCGTCAGTATGAATTGAGACGTGCTGCTATTGAAGATAACTTTGAGAGAGTTAAGAAATTCGCGGATTTTGAGACCTGGTTCTTTAATGAGTACGGAGAATTATTGGAAGGAATGAACAATGAAGAAATTTAGCATTATTATACCTTTTTACAACGCTGAACCTTATATATATGAACTTCTGGACTGTCTGAATCTGCAGATTACGGATGAAGTGGAAGTGATTCTGATAGACGATGGCAGCAACGAGCCATTCAAGAGTGAATATCCGTGGCTTAAAGTCATCAGACAGGATAATAAGGGATTAGCAGGAGCCAGAAATACCGGTATTGAAAACTCTTCCGGAGAATATATTGCATTCATAGATGCCGATGATCTGGTTGCCACAGACTACATTAAGCAGGTTATCAATAAGATAGATACAGAACACTTCAATATATGCGAAGTAAGCTGGAAAAGCCTGCCAGGGGGCGTAAAACACGATTATAAACTGAATAGCGTAAATGATTGCCTCGGAAATCCATCGGCCTGTACAAGAGTATTTAAACGATCATATATAGGTAATATTCGTTTCAACGAGCTTAAAAGAGCTACGGAGGATGAAGATTTTAGCCGCCGATTAGGATATATGAAGATCAAGGACAAGTCTGTAATTACGGATTATATGTACTTTTATAGGACCACAACGCCTAACAGCCTGTCTAAGCGATATTTAGCAGGTGAACTTGATGTAAAAAGGATTGTTTATTACTTCCGAGAAGTTACGCCAGATATGACATATCTGATTGATGAGATTAAGAAGGCGGATGAAACAAATGAAGTTTTCCTTCTTACGCATAATAATCAGATCCCTGAGTTGAAAAGATGGTGCCAGATATTGCCACCAATGGTCATAAATGCGCATGAAGCCAGGGGAGAAAAAACAAATATGATTAATATACTTCCAGCTCCAATAAAAACTCAGGTTATTCTTTGGACAAGATACACCCTTCCTATAGGTGGTATAGAGACATTTATATATAACTTTTGTATGCAGATGAAGGACAAGAAGGATATTTTAGTCCTTTATGAAGATATGGACATGAAACAGATTCTTAGGCTTATACCGCATGTAAGAGTCGAGAAGATTGATCCTAACAAGAGATATTCTTGTGAAACTTTGATTATTAACAGAGTTTTAGATACTATCCCTGTCAACATAAATTACGAAAAAACTATCCAGATGGTACACACATGTCAAGAGGCATATGACGGGAAAGTGCCTACTGATAGAGACTGCACTATTTTCGTTTCTGAGGCCGCTAGAAGGTCATTTGAGGGACATTTCCCAGGGGAATGTATTATTCACAACCTTACATATCCTACGCCCGTAAATAAGGCCCTTACATTAGTGTCTGCAACTAGGATAGGCACACCGGAAAAAGGCCAGAAGAGAATGTATAAGCTGGCTGAAATGTTAAACAGGCTTAGTATTCCTTTTACCTGGATCATATTTAGCGACAAGACTATGCCTATGCCTGATAATGTTATCTTTTTGAAACCTAAGATGGACATTAAATCATACATAAAAGCTGCAGATTATTTGGTGCAGCTATCAGATACAGAAGCATTTTGCTACTCGATAGCTGAAGCTCTGGAAGTTGGAACCGCAGTCATTACAACGCCACTTCCGGTGCTGAGTGAAGTAGGCGTGAAAGAGAACGAAAACGGATATATTTTACCTTTTGATACATCTGAATGGACAAATGACATGATTAATCAATTTGTGCAGATTCCACAATTCACGTTTGAAAATGAAAACGAGAAAATTATACAAATGTGGGAGCAAAAATTGGGCAATTCTAAGCCTAAGCATGATTACAAATTTGATGAAAACACTATATTTATTGAAGTTTTGCAGGATTATTTTGACATGGGATTCCAGAAAAATCTTAAGAGAGGCGAGATTGTTTCAATGTCCCTGGAAAGAGCAATGATTGTGCAAAATGCTGGATACGGTAAGATCATAAATTAACTCGGAACAGGAGGCGCAGTATGTCTCACGGAAAAGGATATATAAAACTCTATAGAGGGTTGAAGGACTGTTGGATTTGGCAAGACAAAGAGCCATTTACCAAGCGAGATGCCTGGATTGATCTGTTACTTTCAGCAAATCACGCTGATAAAAAAATAATGATAGAAGGCAAACTTGTGACTATAAAAGCAGGACAGTTTCACACAAGCATTTTGAAGTTAAGTGAAAGATGGAAATGGGATAGGCGCAAAGTTGCGCAATTCATTAAGGTTCTTGCGCATGACGAAATGTTGACAGCCGATAGTACAACACATGGTACAACCATAACCATTGTAAATTGGGCAAAATACCAAGTTGAATGTACAACCGACAGTACAACTGAACGTACAACCGATGTACAACGGTATGTACAACCGATGTACACAAACAATAATGATAAGAATGATAAGAAGAATAATATATATATTGCGCATTTTGAAGAAGCATGGAAAATCTACCCGAAGAAGAAAGATAAATCGAGAGCATTTCAATGCTATATGGCAAGAATCAATAGTGGATATTCTGAGGATGAACTTTTGACCGCTACAAAGAATTATGCGGCAGAATGTGAAAAAGATGGCCGCCCAGAGAAGTATATAAAAAATGGCTCAACCTTCTTTGGGATTAACGAACCATTTGTGGATTATTTAGGCACTAAGAAAGCCACCCCTGTCAACGGTCCTATGGAATACGAAATTGACAATGGGGACACACACCCTCAGATTCCACCATACTACGGGTTCCCTACAGAATGGTTTGAGGGCAACGAACCTGTCAGAGATAGATTTAAGCCACTTAAGCAGATTCGGAATTTCAATATAGGTGTAACAGATGACACAATCTATTCACCGGATGAACTTTGGGACAAGTATATTTTGAGAAAGAGAGGGTATGAGTATGAACAACAGCTCGGATTTGATGATCGCCCTTGAAGGAGCTATGAAAGAAGCATCGGCCAAACGTGAGCAATGGTTTAAAGAACATCCAGGCGAGGAAATTAAGGATGTATGCCCACTTTGCGGAGGCACGGGCGTAAAGAGGATATATAAAGACATTGAGGGTAACGACAGAAGCTATAGTGAGCGATACGAACCGGGTAGCTACGAATATGTAGTGCCGTGTAGCTGCGTGAAGGCAGGAATGTCTCAGCAGTACAGGAACAATAAGCACTTTTCTAGCGTGCCTAATATGTATAGCGAGGCTACGTTTAAGACGTTTCAGACAGATATTTATAAGTCAATGGATTCTAAGCAGCTAGCTAGCATAGCTAAGCATGAGGCTATGGCATTTGTCCAGAAGTTTGATAAATGCGCTGAACAGGGTATATGCCTTTACCTTTGGTCGAAGGCAAGAGGAAGTGGCAAATCAAGGCTTGCATCAACCATAGCTAACGAATTAACAGCTAAGGGAATCAGAAGTAAGTTTGTCGGAGCTTCAGCCCTACTGAGTGAGATACAGGCTTCATGGGATGACAAGGACACTTCAACTCACAAAATTATCGAGAATTATATAAAGCCTAATCTGCTGATTATTGATGATCTAGGTGAGAAGGGCAACAAGGAATGGATTAACAACAATATGTTTTTAATCATAGATAAACGGTATCAGGAAAGAAAGCCAACCGTATTTACCAGTAATTATGACATTATGGAGCTGCCACTTGATACGCGTCTTACAGATAGACTTACAGAAACATGTATAAATATCAAACTTCCAAATGAAAGCATCCGGCAGAATCAGAAAAGCAGGGTAAATGAGATATTTGGAAAGATATGCAGAGGGGAGAGTGTAGAAGATGGTTAAGATAGATGTTAAAGAGACGGGCCACTTAATAAAGGTCCAGATGGTTAAAAGGGGACTGTCAACAGACAGAGTAGCAAAAGAGCTGGGCTATTCTGATAGATCGACAATTAACAGGTGGACGCGCGGGGAGTCAATGCCTAGCTATGAGAACCTTATAAACCTGGCAATTCTGCTCAGGTGTGACCTTAAGGAGATTGTAGCCTACGAAAAAGAATAGTATTGCGGAGGTAACGGCTTGGAAAATAGAATATCAGATAGTGAACTATTGAGATTTGCTATCGAAAATGGTATCCTTGATTTCGAGGCCGTTACACAACGCTTAGAAATGTCAAGGAAACAAAAATACTTAGACATGCATGACCGCAGCATATGGCTTGCGGCAGATGGTTATTACAAATCTAAATTACCGAAAGGGGATGGTACATACGCGCTGATTAAAAGACGGACAAGATCAGCATTAGAGAATGAGATTATAAATTTTTACGAGACTCATTCAAAAAGTTTTAAGGAAAGATTTGATATATGGGTTGAAAGGCAGCAGATAATGGGCCGCTCAGACAACACTATTGAGAAGTATAAGAGCGACTACAGAAAATTCTTTGCTGGATACCCATTTGAAAAGTTAGATATAAATAACATAGACGATGAAACGATAGCAAAGCATATAACTAAAGTGCTATCTGAAAAACAGATTCGATGGCGGGCCCTAAAAGATGTATTCGGATACATGGACGGAACCTTTGAAAAGGCTGTTCGGGACAAGATGATTGAGATAAACCCTTGTAGGTTTGTTGACTTGCCAATGTTTAAGACAAAATGCTATCAGCCCCCTGTCAAGACTCTCTCGGAGAGGACATTGAACAAGACAGACACACAGGCACTTATAAAAAAGCTGCATAATCCGGCAGCGCATAATACTAACCTGATGGCTAACTTTGCTATAGAGATGGCATTGTTAACAGGTATGAGAGTGGGAGAGCTGGCAGGGCTTATGTGGCAAGATATTATTTTCCAGGAAGATTATATCTGCATCAGACATTCTGAAAAGTATAACCGGTCCACAAAGGAATACTATATAAGCCTTACAAAGAACGGCAAGGAACGCTTATTCCCACTTACGGACCAGATACGGAACCTGTTAGACAGGATCAGGGAATACGAGGAAGAACAGGGCTGCATTTGTGAATTTGTTTTTTCGGATCAGAACGGCAGGTTAAGCAAGTCTAAAATTTCAGACGCTATGCGAAACAAAACAATGAGCAGCGAGTTTTCCAGCGTGAAGTCAATTCATGCGATCCGAAGGACCTTCAACAGCAATCTTAAATGCAACGGTGTATCAACCACTGTAGCAAGCTCCCTGTTAGGCCATACGGAGAGAGTAAACGAGCAGAACTATACTTACGATGTAACTGGAATGGCCGAGAAGATAGCAGTCATTACCACTTTACAAAATAAAATAGCCGAGGGAACCCTACGGAACTCCGAGGGAACCCTGGCTAAATCTTCAAAAATCCAATAAATTCGGGCATTTTCGGGATGCCGGCAGCGGGGGTCGAAAGTTTAGGAACCTCTCGAAACCCTTTAAAATAGGGCACTTCCGAAACCAAATCTTTAAAAGGGAACCCTGCAGGGAACCCTGACAACTAAAACACGAAAAAGGAGAGTGTAACGGCCTGCCGTGTTTTTAGTCCTTAATTCTATCAAATCTACGATACATTGAAAGCCTGCTGATGCCAAATTCTCTAGCTGCTGCAGCTACAGACATTCTGCCAGCTTGAACTTCTTTTTTCAGTTCAGCAACACGATTCATGTCAATGTCAACTTTATCGTAGACACCTTTTGCCCTGGCAATTTCAATTCCTTCACGCGATCTTTCGCGTATCTTATTTCTTTCAATCTCAGCAACATAAGATAAAATCTGCAGGACCATATCAGCCATAAATTTACCGGTTAGATTACTTCTATCCTGGGTAGTATCTAATAGCGGCATATCCAGAACAATTATATCAGCCTTGATTGTTTTTGTTATCCGGTTCCATTCCTCAATAATCATGTCATAATTACGGCCCAGACGGTCAATACTATGGATATAAAGAACATCACCTTCCTGAAGGGTAGTGATAAGTTTCTGATATTCAGGTCTATTAAAGTTCTTCCCTGAAATCTTATCAACAAAGATATTTTCCTTCTCAATGCCATTCTTAATAAGGTTTTCAATCTGTCTATCCTCATGCTGATCCTTCGTGCTAACTCTAGCGTATCCGTATTTCATATAATTACCTCCGTTAAAGTGTTAATATGTTTCGTTGTTATCATGTTAACATGTAGTTAACATTGTGTCAACAACATTTTTGTTAACAAATCACCCCTGTCAGGAATAAAACTCACTAAGTTAGTGAGAGAGCACACACACCCGGCCTATAAAATCACTGGATTCAGTGAAAAATGAATTTTTGAAAAAATTTTTTTGGCTCAAAACCACCCCTGTCGGGACCCCAGGTGTGCAAAAATCCCGGAGGACACACACACCACACCCCTAAAAACGGGGTAAGGGCCAAAATGCGATTGACATTATACCTTTATGCGAATAATGTTTTGACATAGTGCGCAAAACCGCCCTCTGTCCACAAGGCGTTTTAAGCCGTTTTTGTGCCTTATAGGCATATTTTATAGGGGTGCGAGGGTAAAATGGCTATATGGGCCTTGTACGCGGTCACAATGGGCATATAATCCCGGGCGGGTATTCAGTCCGGGCCGGGCGTTAAATCCAGCGCCGGCGAGGGTTTTCAGGTTTTCCCGGGTCCGGTTTTCCTGTTTTTAAGATCCTAGAATGGCTGCAGCGGGGCGGGGCGTCTGGTTTTCGTTTTGTGGGCCTTGTATGACCTTTTAAGGCCGTTATAATATCCGGGCGGGTATTTTATAATCCGGTAAAGGTTTAAAAGCTGTTTAAACGCCTTGTAAACGTTCCCGGGGTCCGGGTGTAAAGATCAGCCCGGGCGGCTGCATCATAAAAAGCGCCCACGAGGGGCGCCGGGATTCAGGACAAAAGAAAACCCGCCCGGGGGCGGGTATTAATTTATATTTAGTTGTTTTGCAAGCTCAATTATTTTATTATTAGGGGCGTTTATAAGATATAATTCGAGGCTTTTTTCGCGCCCGGTATATTCAGGTAGTAAAGCCTCAAAAACGGCCTCTAATAGCTCATATATGTTTTTATTTTCCATAACCGCGGCCTCCTATAATTTTACAGTCAATTAACCGGTGCGCGGTTTTGTTTTCAGTGTCAAAAAGGATAAACGCCTCCGGATTATTAGACTTTTTAAAATAATCTATTAATTGACCTAAAAAATACAAATTGTTTTTTTCAACCTCGGCCCACTTTGTAAAGGTGCCGCGGGTTTTTCTATCATCTGTTAAAATAATATATGTGCTCATATCATGCCCTCCGGATAAAACGCCGGCCCGGTATAATCCCGGGCGGCCTGTTTACTTATTCAAGTTATAATCTTTTATTATATCCATTAATTCGATATCGCTTTTATATCTTGTATAATAATATGTATCGAATTTCACGCCGCAAGAGGTTAAACAATCACGCGCGATTTTTTCTAATTTTTCCCGGTCCACTTTGGGCGGGCCCGGGTTTATATTTTCCCCGGGCTGCATCTGTCGCGGGCCCGGGTCCGGTTTAATTTCAAAATGTTTTAACAGCTTTCGAAAACCCCCGGAGGCGTAAAATATGAATAATAACAAAATACTAAAGGATAAAACCATATTTTAAACCTCCTTTTTTAAATTATCCCGGCCTCGTTCAATTCGTTTAAAAGATCAGCGGCCTCCGGCTCATAATAAAAGCCTACATCCTCACCGCTTTCATAATCATAAATTGTATAACCCTCCGTAAATATATCTATATCAGCACTAAAGCGGCCGTTTATATCCTTTGTTTGTCTTGCGCTTTCAAGATCGAAAACAGCCTCGAGGGGGTGCCTGTTATCATCTAATTTTATTACAAAATCAGTGTCAAACATGATCCTCGCATCTCCGTATAAGTGCACATTTACAATTATTACGGGACACCCGGTTTTATACCAGATTAAAAAATCTTTATCTATGCAAGCATTATAATTATATGAGTAATAGTTATCAGCGCCGGCTTTAAAAGCCTCTATAAAATTATTACTTGCGTTAATTTCAAACTCTTTTAAATCCTGTAAAAATGGTATTATATCCCCGGTTATAACATCCGGCTTTATTTCCCCGGCCTCGGTGTATATCCATGCACGGCCCTCGCCTCGGCGCGCCGCCTTTACCAGCTCAATAACATTATCTAACCTTGTTTTTTTATCCATAGTTTAAACCTCCTCGATTAAAGCTATAAACCCGCTTTTATATGTAACGGCTTTTATATCATTTGTTAACTCTAAAAATTCTTTTATGGAATACTTGCGGCCCGCGTTCATTTTCCAGCTATAAGCCTCAATAAGATCAATTAACAAATCTAACATAGTATAGCCCTCAAAAGGACATCCGGCCGGGCTGTATAATTTCAAATTGTTTTTTGCATTTTCTGTCAAATGTAAAACCGCTTTATGTGCAAAAAATATATCAATATAATTTGACATAACCCTCGCCTCCTTTTTAATAATTGTTTTCGTAACGGCTCCAAGTAGGGGTTAAGTTAACCTCGGCCCTCATTGCTTTTATAGCTGCATCAATACCGGTTAATGTATCTTTGTAGGTGCTGTATCCGGTGCACCATCCCGGGCTAACCTGGATTAAACCAACGCCGGCGAGGTCTTTTAAACACTTTTTAATTTGTGTTATTTCCTTTTGTGCCTCTCTTTTTTCTATATAATCATCATAGAAAACCGGGAAATTGTTTTCTATATCCAGATAAAAGCCGGCATAATAACCAAAATCTAACTTTATATGGAAATAATAAAAGCTATATTTATTCAGGATGGCCTCGGCCTCGTCGTATAAGTCGCGCTCAATATCTGTTATATAATCCGTTATAGCGCCGTCATAATTTCCATAACATTCTATAACCTCGCTTAAAAAATCCTCGTCGTGCTCAATATCATAGCTGCATAGCGGCTCAATACCTAAAGTGATATAATCACTTGTTTTATAGTTTATAGTTCCCATATGTTAACCTCCTTTTTTATATTTTTGTTATCAGGAAAACCCGCCGCCGGATGTGGGCCGGCTTTTGTTCGTGACCGTTGTATTTTGGGCGGGTGTAATACCTTTTAATTAATCCGGTATTATTTTAAAGTGGATGTGTTCAAAAATTAGAGTTGCGCCGGCTTTCGGTGCGCCTGGTATGATACATTCAAAACAGCTCCAAGCACCGGCCGGGCATTTTGTCCCGTTGTGCTCATGATCCATTATTGTTTTATTGATATAATCAGGATAAAACCGGGATAAAAGATCATTAAAAACAGATTTTTTTATGTAATACATATTTAAACCCCCTTTATAATTCAGCTAAAGCCTCGTTAATCCTGTTAACCGCTTTTTTATAGCTATCAATTGAGGCATAATCCTTGTTTTTATCATGTATAACAAGGTTTTCATAATGGCTCATAATATCCGGGAGGCCTTTCCAACGGTTTAATTTTTTACCGACGTTTTCAAGGGCCTCCGCCGTTGCGGCGTTTTCCAGTTCTTTTATTATTGCGGCCTTTTTTGCCTGAATAGCCTCGAGGATTTTCGCAAGTTCAGCGGCGTTTTCTGTTAACTGATATGCAGCTTTAGCACGGGCCTCGCGTAAAGCCTCCGCGCGGTTTTTAAGGTCAACTCTTTTTGTGTTCACTATATAACCGCTTTTATCTATAACCTCATCCGGGCTTGTTATCTCATGCCCGCGATAGTATACCGGCCTAAATTCGGCCTTTTGTCCGGCTGCATCTTTTGTTATAAGCTCCAACGATCCTATATAATCCGGGCCGCCGTTCTTATATACCCACTTGTTAACCTTTACCAGCTTAAAACGGCCTGTAAAATCCGGTTTAACAACCTTTACCGGCGCGAGGTCCTTTTTATCCTGAATAATGATAAAACCGTGCGCCTCGTCGTTTTTGCGCTGTTTTTCAAAATCAGCTTTACGATAATAATTATCGATATAGCCTCCCCCGGTGCGACTCCAACGCGGCTTATAATCTATATTTACAGTAGTGCCGCCGCTATATGTGGCGATATTGTAGCGGGTGCCGTTGTAACCTCTCCAAGGGTCCTCGATTAATAAAACAACCATTGCACCGCGGGCACTGTATCCGGCCTCATGTATAACCTTGTCAACCTGATTTATTGTGAACGGTCCGGATATTTCAAAAACCGAAAACGGCTTGTTATAATCTATGTGTACAAGATCAAAAAGCACTTTTGGCATTGTAGCGCCGGCCTTGTATACATCTTTAAAAGATGCAGCTTTAATATTATTTACCTTAATCATATTTAAACCTCCTTTACTTTTTTAAAGCTCATAACCTTTTTATAAAGTCCTGTTAATGTATCAGCCTGAAAAAATCCTCGGCCATCCGGGGTGTAAATTTCATAACCGCGGCCTATGCAGCTATTACGATATTTTTTTACACCGTCAAAATAGATCCCTCTTGCGGCCGCGGCCGCCTTAACTCTTTTAATTGTCATATATGCCTCCTTAATTATTTTTAGTTGCTACAAGTTCTTTATAGTAGCGCGGCCCGTTTGACCTTTACCGGTCCGGGCCTATACCTATAAAAAACAAGTGTTAACAACTTAACTTGTTATCTGTATTATAAACATATAAGGCACAAAATACAATTAACAGATATTACAAAATATAAGGCACAAATTATATTTTTGTTGTGCAATCTGTATAAGGCACAAAAACAGATCAATAAAAAATGTTTGACGTATGGCACAAAATAAAATTATAATTAACTGGATTAATAAAACAGGAGGTTAACCGGTATGGATAACGAAAGCAAAACAACCGCGGCACAACGTAAAGCGATATACAAGTATGATGATAAATTCGAGAGGGTCAACTGTCGTTTTCCAGTAGGCACAAAAAAAAGAATTGAGAGGGCCGGGTATAGCTCAATAAATAAATTTATATTACAAGCTGTATCCGAAAAACTGGATAAAATAGAGGCTATTAAATAAGGCACAAAGAAAACCCCGGACCATATAAAGCCGGGGTTATTTATTGCCCGTTGTGGGCGTTTATAGGGCTGTTAAATAGCCCTTTTTTATTGCACGGGTATTTATTCAGGTTTTCAGGCTTTTATAATTATAGGGCCGTATAGCTGCATAACAGATCATGCCGGGCGGCCGCGCCTGGATTTTATGCCGCTGGTATTCAGGATCACAAAAACAATAAAATGATTTTATCAATTAAATAATATCTATGCTTATTTTGCCTTTTTGGGGCGGGTTTATCTTTTTGGGGGCTGTATTTAACTAATTTACTTTACAGGGTGCCCGCTGGAATGATAGAAAAAACGCAAGAGGGCAATATATACAAGTTGTATATAACCCCGGGTTTAATAGCTGGATATGTAACGAGGGTTTTACCATGGATAAAAACAAAATGGATATTGAGAAAACGTTAAATCAAATTGATAATTTATTAAATGTTTATCTATCAAAAATTGATCCTGAATTGAATTATAACAACCTGGTAAAGATCAAAACGACAACTTTTAAAGACGCTTTATACTTTGTATATACCCAATTATTTAAACCTGATAAACCTCAACTTTATGACGTAAAAACAATTATTGACTATAACGACTTTAATATTTTAGATAGTTTATGCAATAAATATTTAAGTATATGCAATGCATATAATAAGCATTTGGGTATTGACGGATTTATTACTTTAATAGGCATTAGTGATAACTTAATTGATAGATGGTCAAATGATCCAACGTGTTTACAATATGGGATCGTCAAAAGGATCAGGGTTAAAACCCGAAATAGTTTCGAGGAAAGTTTACAAGATACGGACCTCGGCCGAATGGCTATAGCTAACAACTCCGTAACCATGGGTTTAAATTATGGCTATAATGCAGCTTTACAAGCTGCAGCGGGGGCCGCTCCAAAAATCGAAAGCATAGCGCAAAGATACGAAAAACCCCCACAAATAACCAGCGGTTAGCCATTGTGCAAAATGCCCATGATAACGGGGTATGAGTTGTTAACAGGTTAGGCGCTGCAGCCGGGCCGGGTATATGATCCCATGGGGGCGGGCTGCATCTACTAGGGCGCCGGGGGCGGGGTCCCGTGGAGCCGAAGGCCATTTTCGGGGGAGTTACGTTACTGAGTATCCCCGTAACAAAAACGGCCTATATTAATAAATATAAAATATAGACCTACCATCTACCTAAAAGGAGAAAAGAACATGAGAAGAGACAATGAGAGATTAGAAGAATACAGAGAAGAATTAAAGAGTTGTCTCAACGATATACTGGGAAAGGTAGATAAGATCATAGATTATTGTTACACGGATCATGTAAGCAATATAGACATAACGATTTCACTAAATCCAGATATTGAGATACCGACAGTGACGTATGTAACGAAAACACTTAACTCAAGGGGATATGAAGCTGTACTTCATCCTGAGAAGGAATGAGATAAAAACTACCATGGTGTTAAGCCATGGGGTGCTATGTAGCTCAACTGGCAGAGCTTTGGTGAGTGGTAAGGGAAAATTTCACCTGAATTATCCTTGATGCGGGTTCAAATCCCGTCATGGCACAGAAGAACTTAACACGCCTCTTAGCAATGCGGACCAGGTTAAGCCTTTAAGACGGTTTTCTAATTAACGTCAGGAAATAAGAAATTAGAGAAGCAATGTGACGCTAACAGCAATTAATCGAGCGAATTTGGGATTCAATTAAGCGTCATGGCAGAGTATAGGGGGACCTTAATGGTCCCCGGAGTAATGCGCCAAACATTAGTTTGCCGGTTACAAGCCCGGAAGGAACTGAAAAATGGTAGCGATAATAATAATCCTGATAGCGGTAATGATCTTGCTGCTAAAGGATGATGACTAAGGTGTTAAATCTTGCCTAAAGATTTTTCATAAATACAACCTCTTGCTAAAGCAAAGGTGCCGTGACAGCTTAAAGGAGCATACCGTGGGTTAGTCGGATGGTTTAGCGGTATCGGGAGTCGGGCCCCGGTCACGGACTTGATGTAATGTCGATGCATCAAACAACACTTAAGGATGGTGCTGAACAAGCTCCACACCCCGTTTAGTGCCATCCTCCCCACCAGAAACCATATAATGTCTCTCTATACATAATATTTACCCCTGTAGGGCGGTTGCTTTAAGTAGTGGCTGCCCTACAACCATAACCGGAGGGCGGAAAATGACAGAAGAAGAGTTAAGAGCCAGGGAAGAAGCAGCCGCAAAAGTGGCCAGAGCTGGGCGAAAGAAGGCCAAACCGCTGACACCTAAGCAGAAAGAAGCGGTGGAGCGGTTAAAGGCGACAAGGGAAAAAGCTAAGATACATCGTTACTGTAAGCTGTTTTACAGTGATATGTTGACCCTGGAAGAAGTAGCAAAGCTGTTAGAGTGTTCACCGCCTTATGCAATGTATGTAATCAGGGACACATATTTCGAGATTACGGACATAAACAAAGATCAGGACCGTAAGGACATGGAGTTTCGCTATGCTGACATTTACAACAAATTGCATGGAAGATGATTGTCACTTCGAGCATTGTAGGTATTACGAGTCTGGTAAATGCCTGCATTACTCAAACCGTTTAAACTGTCTGGCTATAGCTCTGCGGGTTTTATGCGCAGAAGCATCTGAAAAGGCCATTTCTGAAAAAATTTCCGAAAATAAAAAGGACTTTCCTATAGATGACGAATGAAGAACTTGTCAACTTAATATATATCTCGATTGAGACCGAGGGAGCGGATTTTCAGAAGTTATGTGATCTGGTAGATGTAACCGGTGTCGGTATGCGTGAGGAACCTGAAAAACGAGCTACATATTTTAAGGTTAGCAATTATGCTGCTGATTATGCCCGATATATGTATGGCCAGGGTAACGGAGAGAAGTTTGAACTATTGTTTCAGAAGGCAAAGTGCAATGAAGCGCCATTTTACTTTGATTCCTACCTGCAGTATTTGGAGCACAGACGTATATATGAAAACCGCTTCTATGAACCGCGCCGGGATTGCCTGTTAAAGATCGGGGTTATTCAGGCAATGCAGGACCTAGAAGATGACAAACTGGACATATTGTGTATATCTATGCCGCCAGGATCAGGCAAAACAACCCTTGAGAAGTTTTTTGCATCATGGGTAATCGGCAGGCACCCAGATGACTACTCACTGTTCTTCTCACATTCAGGCGATATAACCCGTATGTTTTATGACGGTGTTCTGGATATAACAAACAATCCTGTAGAATATGCATTTAATGATGTATTTCCAGATGTACAGTACACCCAGAAGGGCAGCAATGCCAAAATGGAGAGCTTAAACTTCAATAAGTATAAGCCGTTTGCAAACCTGCAATGTACATCTATAGGATCGAAAAACGCTGGTAAGGTCCGTTGTAATCAATATCTATATTGTGATGACTTAATCGGTGGTATAGAAGAAGCACTGAATAAGGCATATCTGGCAAAACTCTGGGGAATATATACAACAGATGCTAAGCAGAGAAAGGTTCCTAAAATGGATGGTAGGCCATGTAAAGAAATACATATAGCAACTAGATGGTCCACCATGGATGTAATCGGAAGGCTGCAAGCGGTATACGGTGATGATCCTAGAGCAAAATTCATAGCTATACCGGATATAGACGAAGAGACCGGCGAAAGCAATTTTATGTATGAAGTCGGTGGAATGTCCACTCAGTTCTTTAATGATATAGCCTTAACCATGGACGATATATCATATCAGTGTTTGTACAAGAATAAGCCTATTGAAAGAGAAGGACTGTTATACACTGACGAAGAAGTAAGAAGATACCTGACATTACCTTTGGACCCGCCAGATGCCATTGTGGGTGTGTGTGATACCAAAAGGACCGGTACAGACTACTTTGTTATGGTATGTTTTGCACAATATGGCATGGATTTCTATTTGTTAGACGTAGTTTGCGACAATACCACTAATTATGATCTGCAGTATGAGAAGTGTACGGCCCTAATCCTGGAAAACAAGATGCAGCAAATGCAGTTTGAGTCTAACCAGGGTGGAGACCGAGTTGCTTTGGAAGTTGCTAAGAGAGTTGACGAGAGAAATGGTATTTGCAATATAACCACAAAGCACACCCAGGAGAATAAGGAAACCAAGATCATAATTAATGCTGACTGGATTAAAAAGCACTGTTTATTTAAGGACAAGTCACTAATAGTCAGAAAATCTGACTACGATATATTTATGAAGCAGTTATTTAGCTACAGTACGGTGGGCAAGAACAGCCACGACGATGTACCCGATGCATTAGCTATGTTTGCAATGTACATGAATAACTTAATGGCACCAGCTAACAAGGTTGAGATAATCAGCCGAGCACTATTAGGAATATAGGGGGCTTGTATGACTACAAAAGACTATCTTAAGAGTTATAGGTTATTAAAAGTTCAAATTGCTGCAGCCGAGGAACAATTAGCTGATGTTGTTAAGGAAATTGCTAGTTTGCAGGCTATTGACTACTCAAAAGAGAAAATACAGGCTCCGCCACAGAATGATCCTATAGGAAATCTGGTTATCGAGGCAATTCGAGAAAAATCTGTCATTTCTATGAAAATTCTGGGGTATAAAGCCAAAAAGACATTAATTGAGAATCAGATTGAAAAACTCAGAGACATAGATGCTAAATCCTATGAGATTTTGCTCAGGGTTTACATCACAAGTGAAGGATATTATGAAACTAAGGTAAAATACAGCTCCGAAAGTGCATTTTTCACCGACATGAGACGCGCAGAGAGGAAATTCAGCCAACTTTTTAGCATGAGTTATCAAAATTCTTAGAAAATGTAAGAGTTTGCAGTTATTTGCAGTAGACAACACTTAAAACTATATGATAAGGTAAATTCGGTAGAAATATCTAATCACAAGGCGTTTCCTATGGGGAGCGCCTTTTTTATTGGTGCACAATATGGGAAAACGATTATACAACTTTGATTGCGCAAAATGTGGGCAGCCACTTTTTGTATGGGATGGCAAGCAGACGATACCGGTAGTAAGGCGTTGTCCTGCTTGTTTTCATTTTATGAGATTTGATCCTTCGATATTGAGGGTATCTGAGATTGAAGCCGTACAGCGTACAACTTCAAGCGGAGCAAGATTTTATTAGTGAGGTCCGAAATGGCAAATCCATTAATTTATCAGAAAAACTTCAGAAACTTCATGGCTGTTATCGGTGGAGAGTTTGGCAGAAGAATCCTATATACGGATGAAAAGGTCATTGATTCTAGCAACATTGTAGACGAGCTGCAGAATGTTCTTGACGATTTCCAGTTTAATCAGTTAGCTATCGGGTATCTGGATAGATACTATCGTGGAGATCAGCCGGCATTATACCGCCAGAAGAAAATCCGAGAAGATATAAACAACAAGATAGTAGAGAACCACGCATATGAGTTAGTCGAAAGTAAGACAGCAGACCTTTACGGTGAACCTATCCAGTATGTTATATCATCTGATAACACGGACGAAGAGAAGGCGGATCAGCTTGTTAAGCTGAATAAATACATGAAATCCGAAGATAAAGCTGCACTTGATATAGAGAGAGGCCGTTGGGCTAGTATATGCGGTACGTCATATTACTTTATAGGCGAAAAGAACCGTATGCCTATAGAGTTTGACGAAGCACCATATTATATCTCAGTGCTGGACCCACAGTTTACCGGAGTTGTATATTATCGTGACGATAAAACACCTGCTTTTTCGTTCCATAAGTTTAAATACAACAAAGTCGAGGCATATGAGTGCTATACACCATATGAATACTTTGTTATTCAGGCAGGAGAGATAGTTGAGCGTCAGGTTAATGGTAACAAAATGATTCCTGTTGTAGAGTATCCTAACAATGGCAGACGCCTTTCGGATATAGAAATAACAATCACTCTTACCGATGAACTTAATAAAATGCAGTCGGACCGCATGAACGGTATCGAGCAGTTTATACAGGCATTTATCCTGTTTAAAAATGCTGAAATAGATCAAGAAACATTCAAGGCCATGGCTGTTGAAGGCGCTTTATCTATTAAGGATTCACAGGACGGTAAACAGGCAGACGCTAAGATGCTTACCAGTGAGTTATCACAGGATGGCACCCAGATAGCTAAAGAAGATGTATACCAGAACTTCTTAATTATTCAGGGTAAACCTGGCAGACAGGAAAACGCCAGCGGTGATACAGGACAGGCTGTAGCTCTTAGAAATGGTTATTATGATGAAGATAAGAGAGCTGAGTTAAGGATACCTATATTCCAGAAGTCAGAAAGAATGATGCTCAGGGTAATCCTTAATAAGCTGAGAATTACAGAAAAGTTTACTCTCAGGATCAGCGACATAGATATTAGGCCGAAGAGAAGCAAACTTGAAAACATGATGGTTAAGGCTCAGGTATTACAGATTCTTCATCAGATTGGTATTGATGATGCTATAGCTATTAAGACAATTAACCTGTTTAGTGATACTCAGGACGTTATAGCTAAGTCAAAAGACCGCATGGAAGAACAGTTCCTTGCTTCAAACGGCATGAACAACAATGAGCAGCCAGAAGTTATCGAGGTAGAGAATGGCGGTACAGAGATTTGAAGAACTAAATACTCTTAGGGGATATGCTGACATATATTATTCAAAATTAAATTTGCCGGATGCAATTAAGAAGAAGCGGATTGACCTTTGTATGGAATTTACAGAGCTTATGCTTCTTCTTTTTTACATGATGGAAGGCAAGGAAATGCTGGATTTTGAGTATATAGCTTTCCTTGAAGAACGTCTAAGGATAATTGCTCAGAATTACCTAGAAGTTGAAAATCTGGCTTATATAAATGATTGGAGCAAGAAACAGGCAAAGATCATTGTTGAAGAAACCGAAAAGATGTTCGAAGAAGAATTAGACGATTACAGGGAAACAAACGAAGAACAAGAAGAACAAAAGCAGCAGGAAGAAACAAGGCACTTTGAAGAGTTCGGAGTTGATGTTCCTAAGAAGCAGTATCCTACTTCCGGTGTAAGGGCTGTTTTACTGGCTATTCAGTGTAATACATCAGTATATAACTACTCAGAGTATTACCAGGCTGTACAGATGGGGTATCAGAGAAAAGTTTGGCGCTGTACACATATTCGTACAAGAGAATCGCACCTAGCTACTGAAGGCCAGGACAGAGCTATAAATGATTTGTTCGATGTAAACGGTGAACAGATGCTTATACCTGGTGATATAACATACGATCCTAGCTTAAGAGAAATATGCGGCTGCAACTGCACCGTAGATTACTATTAATAATTCTACCGTCTATCCAATAGGGTAGGCGGTTTTATTATACACAAAATTAGCATCCCGAAAGCGTAAACATGGGAATCACAGCCTATGCGACAGGCGTAAAACAGCGTAGTGAGAAAGGACGAACAATGACAAGAGAAGAGATAGTTAAGTTATTTCCAACAGCATCCGAAGAGGCAATATCAGCTCTGCTGAATATGCATCATTCAGAACTTAATGCAGAAAAGGCGAAGAACAAGGCTGACGCAAGTGATAAGGACACAATCAAGTCCTTACAGGAACAGCTTGAAGCTCTGCAGAACAAGGATTTAACAGATTCAGAGAAGTTGCAGAAGCAGATTGACGAACTTACCAAAGCTAACCAGACAGCTAACCAGACCATAAAGAACATGGAAATGAAGGCTGAACTGTTAGGCAAAGGTATAGCTGCAGAGGACGCAGATAAGTTTATTACTGCTATGAAGGCAGACAAGTTTGATGCAAGCATCCTTGAAACCATGATTAACAATGCTGTGGCTGCAAAGGAAAAGGCAGACCTTAAGAACACACCTAACCTTGGTGGTTCAGCAGGCGAAGAAGGTGGAAACAAGGTTGTTGAAGGAATAATCAAAGGTCTTTATTCGTCAGATAACAAACCGCAGGATATTTTATCCAACTATATCAAATAATAAAAATGGAGGAAACAGATATGTCAAACATGATCTATACCGACACAACTTACGGCGCTGACGTACAGATTCTTAAGCGCTTACCGTTCGAAGGTATCCCGATGACACTTGACTTTACATCAGTTACAGCTAAAGACGAAGCTGGTAACAAAGTTGTTAAGGCCGGAACACCTATCGGAGCAGACGGAACAGCCGACAACACAGGTACAGTTGTAGGCATACTTCTTTTCGATGTTATCGAGAAGAGACCACAGGGAACACTTCTTAAGAAGGCTTACATTAACGAGGATGTTGCAGAGTCACATTCAGGAATCACTTATGATTCAGCAGTTAAGGCAGCCCTTCCGATGGTTGTTTTCGAGTAATGGAAGGAGGAAAAAGATATGTTAGTTGAGAACGTTGTTAATTCAAGAAGTATCGCACTTGCAGCATCAGAAGATGCAAGTAACAAGATTCCATTTCTCGGTCTTAATTGGTTCCCTGAAGCTAAGAAGTCAGGAATTGACCTTAGATGGATAAAGACACACAGAGGCGTAAGCCCATCACTGGCACCATCAAACTTTGATGCACTTCCAATAATCCGTGGAAGAGAAGGCATCAAGATTGAGAATACTGAAATGCCATTCTTCCGTGAGAGCAAACTTGTTTCTGAAAGAGACATGATTGACCTTGCAAGAATTGAAGCTGAGACAGACCCTTACCTTGCTAGTGCTCTTAGAGGTATCTATGATGACACAAATGCACTTGTAAGCTCAGCAGAAGTAGTTGGTGAGCGTATGCGTATGCAGCTTCTTGCTGCAGCAGGTGGACATCCTCAGATTGGTATTTCCGCTGATGATGTAAATTATGCTTACAACTATGATCCAAACAATACTTATTCAACAAGCAACTATACAGCACTTACAGGAACATCTATGTGGAGTGATACAGACCACGCTACACCACTTGATGACCTTGCTACAGCTAAGAGAGCACTTGCAGCAAACGGTTACGATGTAACTATCGTACTTATGACAAGCAAGACTTTTGGCTATCTTAGAGGCAATGCTCAGATTAAGGCTGCACTTCTTACAACTAATGCTGCAGGCGTTATCTTTGTAACAGATGATGCTGTTAAGAGAGTTGTTAAGGATACAGTTGGTCTTGATATTGTTATCTATGACAAGACATTCCTTAATGAGTCAGGCAACGCAGAGAAGTATTACCCAGACGATCAGGTTACACTTCTTCCAGCAGGTCCTCTTGGAAAGACATGGTTTGGTACAACACCAGAAGAGAGAACAACAGGCCAGCTTGCAGACGTAGATGTAACAATCTATGGAACAGGTATTGCTATTGCTACAAAGCCTGAGTATGGCCCTCCATACAAGTTCACTACAACAGCTAGTGAGATTGTTCTTCCTTCATATGAAGGCATGGATGGAACATATGTAATCAAGGTTAATACACCTGCATCAGCATAAGGCGGTGAGGACGTATGATATTTCCTTATCAGGTAAAACATAACGGTGTATATTATCCAGCCGGTACAGATGTGCCGGTTGGTGGTGCACCTATAGCAGAGCCAGTCGTAGAGGAAAAGCCAGTGGTTGAAGAAACACCAAAGCCAAAGGCTGCACCTAAGAAGAAAACGACTAAGAGGTAAAACTAATGAATGACGATACAAGAGCAGAAATCATTATGGATTTATGTGCGGTGTTAGGTATTAATGCCGAGCAGACGGAGGCCGATGATTATAAGTTGCTTATCGCCAAACTTAATACTGCAATAAGAGCAATCAAAAGCGCTAGAAACTATCCAACAAGCTACAACAACAAGAAGATAGCTGATGATCTGGATAATTATTACGCTAACATATTTGACCTTACAATATATGAGTATAACCAGACAGGAGCAGAAGGCGAAATTTCTCACAATGAGAACGGTACGAATAGAACGTACAAAAGTCGCACCGAATGTTTTGTCGGGGTTATCCCTTTTGCAAGGCGAGTAATGTAAGTAGTTGTGCGCGGTTAGGGCATTGTGCCTTCGTGATGCTCTGATTGCAAGGGTGCTTGTTTAATCGGTGGTGGGCAACAAGCATAAAAATAAGCGAGGTGTAGGCATGTCAATAGAAATCACGTTACTCATTTCAGCAATCGCTACGGCTTTTGCAATCTTTTTTGGATTGAAAAGCAACAGGCGTGAAGATGTTAAGACCATTGAAGAGAGAGCAGCGAAAAATGCTGAGATCATCTATAAACTCGATACTATTTCCGGGACTGTGATCGACATTAAGGATGACGTAAGTACGACTCGGAAAAAGGTTGAGGAAATGGATAGGCGTTTGGTAATCGTGGAACAATCTTCAAAGTCTGCACATCACAGATTAGATCGAATAGAAGGAAAGGAGGAACCATAATGTTAGACGGAATTAAGAAGGATGTTAAGAATAAGGATTTCTGGCGTTCGGCCTTGGTGCGTTGTATAAAAACGGTTTGCCAGACTGCAATAGCCACAATAGGTACAGCAACCCTTCTCGAAGAGGTCAAATGGCCTATGGTTATCAGTGCCAGTCTTTTAGCTGGTATTCTTTCTATTCTTACATCAATAGTAACAGGACTGCCGGAGGTTGACTAATGAGACAGTTAAGAAAGAATAAGCAGACAATGTATTATGCAATGTTTGACGAGAACTTAACTGAATATGAGAAGGTCGCTAACGGCAATATTATATATACCGAAATTGACGGAGAACTGATACCGGCTAAATCAGGTGTTAAGCCTGGTTATTCAACTGCTGTACAGTTCAAAGCAAACATCGGTGTAAACAGCGGCGAAACAAAAGAAGCTGAGTACGGTCTTAATGTAAGCGATTATGATGCTGTTATATCTGCTAACAAAGGAGAGTTACCACTTACGGAACAAACCCTTATATGGCATAAATCAACAGTAGCGTATGATGCAAGCGAAAGAGTTATACCAGAAACAGCAGACTATAAGGTTGTAGCCATCAAAACATCACTTAATGAGGAACGATTCATTCTTAAGAAGAGGGTAGATGAAGGACCTGCGATTGCTCCGCCATCTGTCTAAGGTGAATGTATGAAGAAAATCAAAGTGAAATTAAGCCTTGCTTCATTAGAGGAAGCACAAAGACAGCTTAAAGAGTACCAGGAGAGCATAAACAAGAAACTGGAACAGTTTGTAAGGATTCTTGCAAATGATGGCGTTTCAGTGGTTCGGGCGCAGTTAGCACAAATGGAAGGCGACAGCAACTATGATGGGTTCGGAGCCGAAGTTGATGCCAACGGTGATATTGTTAAGGCTTATGTTTATCTGCATGGTCACGATGCTATATTTATCGAGTTTGGTGCTGGTATTTACTATAACAATGGTAATAATCATCCACTGGCCGCAGAGCTTGGATATAGCATAGGATCATATCCTTCGGAGAGTGGATACAACAGAGCTATAAATCCTGGTTATTGGTGGTACAAAAATGAATATGGGCATTTAAGCCTATCACTCGGAACTAAGAGTGTCAGACCAGTTTATGAAGCCGCACAAAATGTTCGTAACACAGCGATAATGAAAGCTATAAGCGTATTTAGGGATTAAAACTATGATTGATTTAAAAACAGTTGAGTCGCTTGTTGTAACACAGGTCGATTACAGAATTAAAAAGTTATTGCAGAGTAAATATCCGAATATAAATGTAACATCGGAAATCAGCGATATGCCTGCTGCATTTCCTAATATATGTTTATACGAAGAAAACTCTCAGGAAACAGGCAATGACATATACAATCAGACCGTAAATGCGGTTAACAGCTATGTTCATGTTGTTGTTACAACAAATACTAGTAGGGCTGATGTTAAGTATATCAAAGGTTGTGTCTTAGACATAATGAAATATCTGAGATATACAGAGCGTAGTTCTGATTATGTAAAAAGTAATAATCTGCATATATTCAATATGCACTTTAAACGGACACTTTGCCCGGGAGACACTTTTTAGAGCCGAAAGGCTCTTTTTTAATACTTTAAAGGAGGCAATAAATTATGGCAACAATAGATCTTTCTACTTGCGGTATCCGTGTAGGAATTGCACATGAGACAACCGCAGGAACTAAGCCTAGTTCTTTTGTAAATCTTCCACGTCCGAAGTCAATTCCGGATATGAACCCTGATCCTAGTGCTCTGGATACTTCACATCTGAATCTTGAGCAGGGCGAGTTTAAGACTTATATCGAAGGTCTTAAGGACATGGGCGGTTCTCTTGCTATTACATTTGGTATGTCTCAGGACTTCTTCACAACATGGGAGACTTTCGTAGACACAGCAAATACTAACAAGGCATCAGGCAAGAGAGCATGGATGGTATTTTATGTACCAGGACTTTCAAAGTCATTCTTTATGACTGTAGAGCCATCAATGTTTGGTATGCCATCAGCAGAAGTTGACGCAGTTCTCGACGTTGAAGTTAGAGTAATGCCAACTGGTGAGATTGGATGGGCAACAGCCATCAATCCTACTGATGCTGCATCAGCATAAATGACGGAAGATCGTCATAACATAATTGTACGGATAAACTACAAAACGGGCAGATAGCTTACATATATTGGGCTGTCTGCCCTTATTTTTTTAGATTTTTTTAACGGAGGATAACAAAATGGCAAACAAATTCACTATTAATAACAAGGTATATTTCCCAAAGGACCTGGATTTCAATTTTCTTTGCGTACTTGATAAGCATGACATTGACGTAAATCACATGGCAGGAATGGCTGCTGTAGGTTGTTTCCTTGCATATTGTGGAAACATGACTGAGGAAGAAGCAAACAGGGAAATCTCAGAGCACGTTAAGAACGGCGGTTCTATCGAAGATGTATTTAATGCTTACAAGGATTGTATTGAAGAGTCGGGTTTTTTTCGCGCCCTTATGGAGCAGGCAACGAAGGGACAGAAGGAAATGGAAGAGACAGCAGCAGAAAGCACGAAGAAGTCAAGGAAGAAAGAGACAGTTTCCGAATAAGACTATTTAAACAATGGTTTCCGTCCTGCCATTTGTACGGAATGACAGAGGCACAATTCTGGGCAAGCAATCCTAAGATTATCGCTGTTTGGGAAGAGGCGTATAAGCTCAAGACCAAAACTATGAATAACCTGATACATGCCTGGGTTGGGAATTACGGTATTAGCGCTTTAGCATATACCATAGACCATTGTTTTAACAAAACTGCAAAGTCGAAATATGTAGAAAAGCCGATGCAGATATTTGAACTGACACCGGAAGAACAAGAAGCAGCCCGTGAAAAAGAACTTCAAAAGTTTATGTTATGGGCTGGCGCAACTGAGAGGAAATATAAGAAGGAAGGAGAAAAGGATGGCTGAATCTATTGATAGAGTCCAGATAGACATTGAAGCGAACGCTATAGGCACCACTAGGGTATTTAAACAACTTGAAGAACATATCAATATTGTTAAGAAGGCCCTGGATACAATCAATGTATCTAAACTGGTCCAGGCGCAGAAGGCTATTAACAATGCAAACATCAATTCTGATGCCCTTGGAATGTCTAAGGCTGAACAAAATATAAAGAACAGTGTCAATTCTATCAAAGCATCTTTAGCAGGCCTTGGAGCCTATGCTAACGCTGCCATGAATGGTGATAAGTCCTCACAAACATCATTTGAACGCCGTGTAATAAGCATACAAAGTGCGATAGATGTGCTCAAAGAGAAAATGGGCCAGTTGGGTAATGTTAAAGTACCAACACCTGAAATGGACTCAATTCAGAAGAAAATTGAAGATACTAAGTCAGCTCTTGATGCTTTTGAAAGAAAAGCTCAAGAAATGCGCGACTCAGGCACTAATCTTACAGAAAAAGAAACCTATGCGGAGGTTTTACACAGCATAAGGGAAATGTCTTTTAGATTTGACGAGCTTAAAGCAAAACAAGACGAGCTTGTTAACTCTGGCAAGGCATGGATTTATCCTATGGACCAATACAGAGAAGCAGTTGATAAAGCAAGCGCTTCTTTGTCAGATATGAAAACAAAAGTTGATGCTGCGGCTCAGCAAAATATAAAACCACCAGGTCTTAAAGAGACCAAAAATGATGCTAAGGACGCTGCGAAAGCATTAAATGAGTTTTTTAAAAGCCATAAAAACTCTTATTCTTTAGGAAGTTCCATAAAAAAAATAGGTAAAGAACTTCATAATGTAGCCGATGCTGCAAAAAAAGCTGTGAAAAATGGATTTATGAAAATCCTTAAATATGGATTTGGTATTAGATCAATTTATGTGCTTTTTAGAAGGCTTAGAAAGGCCGTTGTAGAGTCCTTCCAAGAGTTACAAAACAGCGGTGCTTTTTATGAAACTACAAGAGCAAACATTGAATCTCTTAGGGCTGCCCTTACAACACTTAAATATCAATTTGGCGCAGCCTTTGAACCAATTTTTAATGCAATAGCGCCAGCGCTTGAGTTGTTTATACAAAAATTAATTGAAGCTATGAACGCAATATCAGCATTTATGGCTAGGTTAATGGGTAAATCGACTTATTCAAAGGCTGTTTATAATGCAGCTAAATATGCAGATAATACTGGAAAAGCAGCTAAGGCACAAAAAGAACTTAATAAACAATTGCAAGGATTTGATGAACTTAATAACCTTACTACAAACGATCATAATAAAGGCGGAAGTGGTAGTGGCTCTGTAGCAGATCAGTCTGACGCATACTATATAGAAGAAAGCGTAGATAATGCCTTGGGTGACTGGGGCAAGCATCTTGCTGATTTAATAAAATCAGGTGATTGGAAAGCAGTTGGCAAAACTATTTCAACAAAACTTGCTGAATCCCTTGAAAGCATCAAGTGGGATGACATAAAGAGAAAAGCAGGCAATTTCGGAAAAAATCTTGCTGACTTTCTTAATGGTTTAATTGATCCAAGATTATTTGGTGATATAGGCAAGACTATAGGTGAAGCAATTAATACAGGGCTTACATTCTTTAATGAATGGGGCAAGGGTATGGATTGGGAGAATCTAGGAAAATCCTTAGCTTCAGGATTTAATGAATGGCTTAAGGCAGGCAATCTTCCTTTACTCGGTGAAACCTTACATACATGGATTGCCGGAGGATTAGATGCATTAATCACATTCTTAGACGAGGCAGATTTTGAAGAACTCGGAAAACAGCTTGCGGAGTTTATCGCCAATCTGGATATACCTGATCTTGTTGCAAAACTCGCTAAACTAGCAGTTAAGATTCTTGAAGCACTTGGCGAAGCCATAAAGGGCCTTTGGAACAATTCTGACACTAAAGAAAAACTTGTTTTGGCAATAGTTGGTATCCTTTTAGCGCTTAATTTTGTTGGAAGATTAGGTGGTTTAGCTTCACTAATACTAGCAGGTTTGGCATCGGGATTTGGAACTCAAGGTATTGCCGGAGCTTTTGGATCAATGGTTGGTAGTTCACTTGCAGGCCAAACTGTTACGGCAACTGCATCAGGATTCTCTATTAAACTAGCAGGCGTTTCTTTGATAATGTCAGGTGCTATGGCGATTGGTGCTATGGCTGTTGGCGAACTTGAAAAAAATAATATTTTTGATCCTAATTCTACAACTAGAGGACATGACATTGCAGTAAGAGGCACACAGTATGGACTAGGATTAAGTTCATTAGCATTAGGAGCCGGAGCATTAAAGTATATATTTAGTGGTGGTGCTTCAAAAATCTTGCCATCGGCATTAGGATTTGGAAAATCTGCTGCACTTCCATTATTAGCAGATGTAGTTGGAGCAGAATTAGGAAATCAGATTGGTAAAGACTTCTTTAGTACGGTATTAAACGATAAGGAAGTGGCATCATATTATGATGACTACAAAGGCTTTGGAAATATCTTTGATATTGATACTTATAGGGGACTCGGAGAAATCTTTGGAGCAGTTAAAGATGGTACTCTCGGCAAGGCATGGAATGAGTTATGGGGTGATGTAGGAGAGTTCTTCTATGACTTCCATCAGGAAAATAGACAGGCATTAAAAGAATGGCTTGGATTTAGTGACGGAGTTGAAGGTTCAGAAACATCCATGAAAGATGCTTGGGATAGTGCATCACAGAGACTTTTCCAAACTACAAATTCCTATAGAGGTCTTAACACTGAAGCTGTTGGATTGTCTAATACTACAAAAACGCTGACAAGCCGCACAAAGGCTTTTGGTGATGAAACAAAGAATAGTTCAAACAAATTCAAACAGGGCATCAGTGGGCTTTCTGCAATGGCTCAGAACGTTTTTGGCGAAGCATATACCAAAGGAACACAGAAATGGAGTGGAATTGGCAGTTGGGCTTCTCAGAAATCAAATGAAGTTAAGAATGGCGTAAGCAATTTACCATCAAATATGTCTAACACATTTAGCAACGCTTACTCTCAGAGTACATCTAAATGGAGTGGATTAGGAGCATGGGCAAGTAGCACATTAAATAAAGTGCCATCTGAAACCAGAGCAAAGTTGAATCAAGTTCCATCACTTTGGAGCCAAAGTTTTACATCGGCTACTAATCAGGGCAAGACACCTATTAGTCAGTTCCAGAGTTGGTTACAGAGAGTAAATCTTGACAAGAAAGCATCTGTAAAAGCAGATGAAACATCATTCTCTAATGTTAAGAAGAATTACAATGATCTTGTTAATAAGTTACAGAATAAGACAGTAACCATTAATGTACAAGCAAACGGCTTTAGTGCAATAGGTAGTCAGATTCAGAGCTTATCTAATCAGCTTAGTAGTTTGAAGTACGCTTCAACCTATCAGAATCTTGGAACAACCAATTACGGAGTAAGAAAGTTTGCAACAGGTGGTATTGTCAGCGGAGCAACAAGGGCAATCGTTGGTGAAGCCGGACCTGAAGCAATCATACCACTTACAGATGGAACATTAGGATCACTTTCAAAGCTGATAGTCGGTGAAATGGTTAAGCCTCAAGTGGCTCAGATTTCATCCCCAACTTATAGTGCATGGGGAAGTGGCGATTCATCTGTATCTGAGCAGAACGCATTGCTCCGAGAGGAAGTAGCATTGCTTAGACAGATAGCAGGCAAGGAATTAACAATCAGTAGTAGCGAAGTGTTCAAGGCTACACAGGCTGAATCAAATAACTATTACAACAGAACGGGCAATAGCCCGTTTTTATTTTAACCAAAGGAGGGATAGCTGATGGCTTTTCAAGGATATTTAATCAAAGTTGGAAACTATACTATCCCTCTTCAATTTATAAAATTGGAGAGTTACAAGTCAGCCCCAGACCAGAGGCAGGACTTGGATAGTTACCGAGATGCAGACGGATATTTGCATCGAAACGTGTTACCACACACAGCAACGAAGATAGAGTTTGAAACTCCGTATATGTATATGCGTGACTTTCAGGCTTTGCTTCAGGGCATTAGGAGCAACTTCCTCAGTAATCTAGCTAGGGATTGCAACTTGACCTATTACGATGAAGAAACAGACAGCTACAAGACAGGTCATTTCTATATGCCTGGAACGATGGAATATCAGATGTATAACAAGCAGATATACGCACCGTCAAGGTTTGCGTTTATAGAGTATTAAAGGAGGGTAAAAAGAATGGCAGAACAAGTAGGAAAATTCCTAACAGAATTACCCGAATTAGAAAACCCTACAGATGATGATGCTATGTACATAGTTGATGGTTCAACAGCATCAAAGAAAATCACCATGGCGAACCTCAAGAGGGTTCTCGGTGGAAATGTAACAGGAACAGTTGAAGATGCTTCGGTATCATTTAGCGATGGTGCTGACGGTATACCTATGGAAGAGTGCGAAGTTACCCTAGTTCCAAGTCAAGACCTCCACGGATACAGTAAGCCGTGGGCAGGTGGTAGTGGAAAGAATAAGTGTCCAACAGTTATAACAGATATTAAAACAGCTAATACAACAGGCACATGGTCGGGTAATGTATATGATATAAATAACGGACATATAAGCATATTAACGGATTCGGATGGTAACTTTATTGGAATAAAAGCAGACGGTACATTCAATAATACTACTGTATTTTATATTAATAATTACGGCAAGTGGTTAAATACAACAGACCAATATATTCTTAATGGATTAACGGGAGGAGGAGCAACAACCTATAAGTTAGATGTAACCACTTCAAACAACCCTTTAGTAACTTGTACTAATGGTGATAGTTCAATATTAACAGTAGATAATTCGCAAGATTATAGATGTAGATTTGTAGTTTATTCAGGCACAACACTTGATAATCTTGAAATAATCCCAATGATAAGAATATCAAGTCAAACAGATTCATACGAGCCATATTCCAACATATGCCCAATAAGCGGTCACACGGACGTAACGGTTACGGTAGCTTCAACGAGTGGTGGAAGTGGTGAGGATACTACGGTAAGCCTCGGTAGGACGGTGTATGGTGGTACGATTGATGTGACTACGGGTGAGTTGACGGTGACACATGGAATAGTAACGGAAAATGATTTTCAAGCACCATCGGGAACAAATGCAAGAGGATTGTATTACGCAAACGTTCCAACGACATACCCGCTAGCAATAGCCAACGGACAAGGTATATCAAATATGCTCGAATTGAAGAACGCAGATAGCGGATGGGGTTCTAGTACACCATGTTTTTCTATTGGAGTAAGCGGATTCCCAACAAGAGTATACGGAACATTCACAACGTTGGAAGAGTTCAAAACGGAATATGCAGGGCTTCAGATAGTTTATGCACTCGCCACGCCTCAGACATTCACTTTGACCCCGACACAGGTTCTTACACTGTTGGGGCAGAATTATGTATCACATGATGGTGGGGGCAATATTAAGGTGGTCTATATCAGAGATTTAGATATTACCATCAACGATTTAATTGACAGGGTGACAGCCTTAGAAAATGAGTAAAGGGGGTTTTCACGATGACATTACAGGAATATAACGACTTATATAAACGCCCTCTGCTCAAGCAGATGACCATTGTGTCTAGTGGGGGCATTACGATCAAAAATGCCAATATCGTTTCCGAAGAAATGTCACTTGAGAAATCCTTATGTAGCGAAACAAATCTGCGGTATGGACGATGTGAGGCGGCTTGCTTCAAGGTTCGTATCGCAGATATTAACCATGACTTCACAGGAGAGTGGTTAACCGTCACACAGGATGTAGTAACAGACAGCGAAGGCTATCTGCTTACTCAGAACGGTCAGTATTTGCTTACTGAGGATGGATTCAAGATAAAACTCAAGAACGAGCAGATAGACGAAGCTAGTGCCACATATGGACGTTTCAGGGTTCATTCCGATAAGCCTAGCAACGACAGACGTTGGCGTGACCTTACTTGCTACGACATAATGTACGATATTCTCAATGCGGATGTGATTGAGTGGTACAACAACCTTACATTTCCGATGACTCTTAAGAATCTCAGAGATAGTTTCTTTAACTATTTGGGCATCACTCAGGTAACAACGACTCTTATTAATGACAGCTTTGTTACGCCGGGTGGATTCTCGGTTGGCGGTTCGTTGAGTGGCAAGACAGTTATCGAGTCCATATGTGAACTGAATGGCGTATTCGGACAGATTACAGGCGATGGAAAGTTTGAATACATATCTTTAGCAAGTCCAGAAACCTTAACCCTTGATTATTATGTCGATGGTACAGGTTCTTATGAGGACTATGTCACGGATGCAGTTACGGGAATCAACGCTAAAGGAACGACTAACGATGTTGGCACTATTGTCGGAACTGATACAAACCTTTATATCATAGCCAACAATCCTTTGATTTATGGCACAGAAGGAACAACAGCCCTGACAACGGCTTTAAACACGCTGTTAAGGCATATAATGGCTATTCAGTATAGACCTTATAAGGTTACTACTTACGGAAACCCTATGTTGCCATTGGGAACTCAGATAACCATTAATACCAAAAATCAGATTATCCTTTCTTATGTCGTTAAGAAGGAACTGAACGGAATACAGAGTCTTAAGGATACGATTTCTGCGACAGGCGAAAAACATCAGCCAACAGCAGTAAATAGTCCTACGACACAGCTTACAAGAACACAGGGCAAGATTCACGAACTAGAGATTAATGTTGATGGTTTAACTAGCCGTGTATCAGCTACAGAAACCAATCTGAGCAACAACTATTCTACAACAAATCAGATGAATAGTGCTATTCAGCAGAGTGCTACGGCGATAACAACTCAGGTTAGTAACAACTATGTTACTCAGGCTGCATACAACGCTGAAGTTCAGAACCTTCAAGATCAGATTGATGGACGTATTGAATATTTCGATGGAAATGTAGTTCCTACGCTTAATAATCCTCCGGCTAGTACATGGACTACGACAGCCGAAAAAGATTCTCATGTAGGTGATTTGTACAGATACCACTATACGGATCAAGGCGTTGAAAAAACGGATTATTACAGATTTGACAAGGATACGACAACAAACCCACCAACTTACTCATGGGTTACGCTTGGCGAATCAGAAGCCGATGAAGCATTAAGACAAGCAGAGTTGGCAAATCAGAAAGCCGATGCCGCACAAGCACAGTTGGATGATTTACAGGAAGATATTGAGGACAACTATAGCACTACCACTCAGATGAATAGTGCTATAAATCAGAAAGCAAGTGAAATTACCCAGACGGTAAGTACAACTTACGAAACCAAGAGTGATGCCACAAGCAAGTTTAATACGGCAGATGCAAATGCCCAGGGTTATGCTAACGATGCTTTATCGGTGGCTAACACTAATGCACAGGGATATGCAAATACGGCATTAACTACGGCTAGGTCTGAAATATCACAGTTATCTAACAAGGTTGCTGTCAAGGTTAACTCTTCGGGTAGGCTTGTTACCGCTGAACTTGGTGTCGATCCTGCTTCGTCGACTTCATATGTAAAAGTCAAGGCCGATGATCTTGACATTATAGCTAATGGAAATCTTCAGTTGACCGCTAAAACACTTGGTATTGATTCAACCTACTTTAAGGTTAGCAGTACGGGTGTAATCACCGCTACAAGCGGTACAATCGGAGGATTTACTATAAGTGAAACCGCTATACAGGCAGAAACAGGTGGAAGTACACATGGTTTAGTTATACAGGCTTTAAAAACAACAAACTATGATGCTATTGCATATGCTATCAGAGTAAGGAATAGTTCGTCTGATGCTTGGACATACCCGTTTATTGTTAGATGGAGTGGTGCGGTAACCATGACCAATGCGAATGTAACGGGTACAATAACAGCAACAGCCGGAGCCGTTGGTGGATGGAAAATTCAATCATGGGGCTTGTATGATGACAAAGCAGATACATCAGGAAATTTAGGAGCAGGATTAACTAAATATGGTTCAGGCCCGGCAATTTGGGCAGGAAGTGATTTAAACCATATTAATACCGCACCATTTAGAGTCCTACATGATGGAACGCTTTGTTCAACAAAATTATTAGTAACGGGAGGTTCATTAAGCGGTCTGTCTGTTACTTCATCTGCCGTGTATATGACTTATATTAGTTCATATTCAGGAATATCTAATACAGCTTGGCCAATATTTGCTAACTCTTCATCAACAACAAATTTTCAAAATGCAAGTTTTCGAGTTAGTAGAACAGGAACAGCTTTTTGCGATGATTTAATGATAACAAATTATGGTGGGGTTACTACTGATAGAACTTCGGCTATAAATTTATATTCAGTTTCTAGTGGAGGCTATCTTGCAGTATATAATTCATCAGCAAATGTTTTTTTCCAAGTGACATCATCATCTGGCCGTGTTTCTGTAGTAGGCGATTTCTTGGCAACAGGAACGAAAAACAGAATTGTTAAAACGAAAAATTATGGAAACAGACTTCTTTATTGTTATGAAACACCAACGCCTATGTTTGGTGATATAGGTGAAGGTAAAATAGCGGAAGATGGCAAATGTTATGTATGGCTTGATAGCACATTTAGCGAAACCATAAAAACTGAATCATATCAGGTATTCTTGCAGAAGTACGGTCAAGGTGAGTGCTATGTAACAGAAAGAACAGAACGATACTTCATAGTTGAAGGCAAATCTGGACTAAAATTTGGTTGGGAACTAAAAGCTAGGCAAGCAGGATATGAAAATCTAAGGCTTGAAAAAGATAATGAAACAGATAAAGAAAATGATAATTTTAACTATGGAGCAGAGGCAATAAGACATATTGAAGGAATTGGAAGTGAAAGGGAGGTAGCATAATGAAAACAGCAACAAGTGTAACAGTATGGAATGATGCAGTAGGCAAGAGAATGTCAATCACTTATTCGGAGATTGACGAATCTACAGGAAAGGTTATTTCGGACAATAACCGTGAGGACAAGGTTATTACCGTAAAGGCAGAGAAAGACCTTGTAGAAAGCCTGTTAGAACTTGCACAGAGCAAAATAGAGGACTAATCGGGAGGTAACGAAGGCATGGACAAACCGATAGTTTTAATAGTTAAGGACTTTAAGGAAAAGACTTCTGCGACATTGAATGAATATATCAATATTCTTCCGGCTGATTCCCTTGCGGATTTTTATGAGAGTTTAACAATTCAGTTAAGACAGTTAGCCGAAAAGCAGATTGAAGAAGCACAGAAGGCTTATAGCGAGAAAACTGAATAGCAACTAATGATAGGCACTCTTCGGAGTGCCTTTTCTATTTACGGAGGTAACAAACATGGATGATAAGGAAAGAAATGACGAAATCAAGATTGAGGATTTAACAGAGGAAATGTTAGAAGAACTTTCAAACGGAAAGGGGGATGATGACGATGAGTAATAGCCCATTAGTGACATATACAAAGCTCAGTCCTAACAAAACTGTTATGAGCAACAAGAAGAATACTCACATAGTTATTCATCATATGGCAGGAATCCTGACAGTAGAACAGTGTGGAAATGTGTTCGCATCATCTTCAAGACAGGCATCAGCAAATTATGGCGTAGATGGCAAAGGTCATGTAGGGCTTTATGTAGATGAGTCAAATCGTGCCTGGACTACAGGAAGTCGTGAGATTGATTCAAAAGCGGTTACAATAGAGGTGGCCAACGATCAGACAGGCGGCAATTGGCACGTTTCTGATACGGCACTTAGAAAGACTATTGAGTTATGCGCTGACATATGCAAGAGAAACGGCATTGCAAAGCTCAATTACACAGGAAACAAGTCTGGCAATCTGCATATGCATCAGTGGTATCAGAACACAAGTTGTATTCCGACTAATAGCGAACTTCTTACAAGAAACGGATGGGTGAAGCTGTCTGATATAGAAGTTGGTGATGAAGTAGCGTGTGCAGATTTGGATAATCTGAATATAACTTTTGAGGAAGTTTACGACAAGGTTTCTACAAGGCAACAGGACACATATACTAACCATGGCCTTACAGCTACAAAAGATCACAGAATGGTATATAGGATTCAGAGTAATCCGACTTGGAGAATTGAACTGTTCAATAAATTGTTAGAGAACAAGGGAAGAAATCTCTTTATTCCGACAGCCGGAAATAGTCACTTTGACGGTCTGATGCTTTCCGATGATATGATTGCCTTTTATATAGCGGTTCAGGCAGATGGGCATTATATGTATGAAAAGGATTTGGACGGAGAGAAGAGATATTACGGTCTTGAATTTCACTTCTCTAAAGGCCGCAAGGTAGAACGCATTAAGGATATTCTTGATAAAATACATCTTGAATACAAGGAAACAATCCAATCGAACGGAACTACAAAAATTCGTGTATATAACGCTGATGGGATAAACGTAGTAACCGATATATGTGAAAAGTATCTTAAAGATAAGTGTTTTACTTGGGAATGGATTAATCTTTCACCTTCACAGGCTCAGTTTTTCTTGGATGAAATAATGAACTGGGACGGATGCAGAGCCGGAAAGAAATACTCTTCAACTCAACCTATAAACCTTGATATTGTAAATGCTATTGCGGCACTTAACAACGTCAACAGCAAGGTTGTTGGAACAGACGTTTTCTTTATGGGACCTGCTTACACAGGAATCCTTGATGAAACAAAGAGAAATATTAAACAAGACGGCAGAGCTATCACGGAAGTTTCTTGTGTAAGCGTTAAGACAGGAATAATCCTGATACGTCAGAACGGAAGAACATTTATCGTTGGTAATTGTCCCGGACCGTACCTTGCAAGCAAGTTCGCCTATATAGCAGACGAAGTTAACAAGATTCTTAACGGTAATGCACCAAAGCCGACAACATCAACCCTTTATAGAGTACAGGTTGGAGCTTATAGTAAGCGTGAAAACGCCGAGAATATGCAGAAGAAACTTAAGGCAGACGGATATGATGCTATTATTGTTGAAGTAAAAAGATGAGGTAGAGTATGAGATTGAGCGAGTTGGATTTACCAAAACCTCAGTTAGTTGAACTAACTGAATTTTATATCTATCACGCTCGGAACAAAGCCCTTTTTCTGAAAAAGATTGAGGGTTATACTTATGAAGAAGTTGCAGAGGAATTTAACCTATCAACTGTTAGAACTAAAGAAATAGTTAAAGAATGTTTGGATAAAATTGTAAAGCATATCTAAAGCATACTTTAAACAACCTTTTTACGTCCCTTTGTCTTATGGCAGAGGGACTTTTTTTATTGGATAATCAAGGCATAGGAGGACAAGAAAATGTTTAGATATTATAATCCTAATCCTGTTGCCGCAAAAGTCGGTGATTGCTCCGTCAGAGCAGTTTCAAAAGCACTAAATATTGATTGGGAGAAGGCATATGCGATGATTGTCGCTAACGGCTTTCAAATGGGTGATGTACCATCAAGCAATAATGTTTGGGGTTCGGTACTCCGACAGCACGGGTTTTATAGAGAGGTGATACCTAACACTTGCCCTGATTGCTACACAATTAAGCAGTTTTGCCGAGATAACCCGGTAGGGACTTATGTAATCGGCACGAATAACCACGTTGTAACTGTCGTTGATGGGGATTGGTATGATACCTGGGATAGTGGCGATGAAATCCCTGTTTACTTTTGGACTAGATAACGGAGGAAACGACTATGGCTTATCCATATTATCAGAATTACGGAAACTATAATCCGATGTATTATCAGCAACCACAACCACAGCAACATAATCAGCAGATTCAGAACGGAGGTTTTGTTTCGGCTCCAAGCATGGATTATGCACGAAGCTATCCTGTTGCACCGGGAAACAGTGTGACGTTTAAGATAGAATCTCAGCCTTATATTTGTACTAAGACTCTTGGATTTTCTCAGTTAGATCAACCGATATTTGAAGTATTTAAGTTGGTAAAAGAAGAACACGCAGAAGCCCCTACAACAGCATTAGAGGAATCAGGGGTTCAGTTCTTCACGGTTGACGAAGCAAATGCCTTAAAAGGCAAGATAGAGACTTTAAAAAGCGAATTACAGTTCCTTAAAGACTTAATTGAAGATGATAACAAGGAGGTTGTTTCGGCATGATGGATATAAGGTCATTATTTCAGGCTTATGCACAGTTAAGACAGAATCCAAGTCAGTTTTTACAGAAATTTAACATACCGCAGGAATACATGAATAATCCACAGGGAGCAATTCAGTATTTGATGAACAATGGGAAAATATCTCAGGAGCAATTTATCAATGCTAATAGTCAGTTAAAACAGATGCAGAATAACCCGATGTTCAGACAATTCTTTGGGAAATAACAACCACTTTTGGTTTTATAAAGGCGAAATTTGCGGATTTTTCGCAAATTAAAACCATAAATGGCTAAATTTGGTTTTAAAGTCGGTGCGCAAGGCTTTGAACATATACCGGCTATCATTCCGACATAAATGTCGGGAACATGAAAGATAGTCGCTGACCTACAAAATTTTATTATAGGAGGACAAACACATGGCACTTACAGATGATGGCTCAATGGTTATGCCAGTAGGACCTATGTATGGCGGCGGTTTTGGCGGCGGCATGGGTGGATTCGGAGGCGATTGGGGTTGGATTATTCTCTTACTTCTTATTGCCGGAAATGGTTGGGGCTTCGGTGGAGGCTTCGGCGGTGGCACAGGTGCGCTTGCAGCAGACGGAGCAATGCTTTATCCGTGGATGAATCAGAGTCAGCAGGTTAATGACGGTTTTAGAGATCAGATGCTTAATGACAATATCACAAGCATCCGTGACGGAGTTACAGGGCTTTCAACTCAGCTTTGTAACGGCTTCGCAAGTGTAGAACAGGGAGCTAACGCTAGACAGATGGCAGATATGCAGCAGATGTTTAGCCTTCAATCACAGCTTGCACAGTGCTGCTGTGACAACAGGCTTGCTACTTGCCAGACTCAGAACATAGTTCAGAGTGAGTCTGCTGCTACACGTTTTGCTGACGCAAATAACACAAGAGATATTGTTGACGCTACTAACAGAAATAGTCAGCTTATTCTCGATAAGTTATGTGCGCTTGAATTAGATGGCTACAAGCGTGAAAATGATAATCTTCGTTCTCAGCTTAATATGGCTACTCTTAGAGAATCACAGACAGCCCAGAACGCTTTTATTGCACAGGGCTTTGCAGAAGAAGTAGATCAGCTTTACAACAGACTTAGCAATTGCCCGGTTCCTAGTACACCTGTTTACGGAAGAACACCAATATTTACTTGCAACGGTAACAACGGATGCGGATGCGGTAACTTCTAAGGAGGTGTGACCTATGGCAGAATATTTATCAAATGCAGTTCAGAATGTCGCGCTAGACAATCCGATACTGTTTACTGATTCTATACCATGCAATAAGGGATATGTTTATCACGAAGACGGCACGGGGATTTTTATTCTTAAGGGTTGCACAAACAATTGTTTTGCCCGTTATCAGATTACATTTAACGGCAATATTGCTATCCCTACAGGCGGAGCTATAACACCAATATCGGTTGCTATAAGCGTTTTAGGCGAACCGAGACTTACAAGTAGGGCAATCTTTACTCCAACGGTTGTTGATGAATACGGAAATGTAACTAGCACAGCGTTAATTACAGTTCCAAAAGGATGTTGCTTTAGTGTAGCTGTCCGTTATGTAGATGCTACAACGGATGATCCGGCAACAGTTCCAACACCAACAATCGAAGTACAAAACGCAAACCTTGTAATTGATAGGGTAGCGTAGGAAGGAGGAAAGAATTATGCATGAACTTTATGAACTTAAAGAAAAACTCTGCCGTGAACTTAAGAAATATAGTAGTGAAGATGTAACTACTAATTCTCTTGAGGTAATAGACAAACTTTCTCATGCCGTTAAGAACATTGACAAAATCATTGAGAAGTATGAGGAAGAAGAGGGTGCATCATATGGCTATGGTTCATATGAAGGCTCTTATAGGGGCGGTAGAAGCAACAGAGGTAGTTATAATAACGGAAATTCCTATGCTAGAGGCCGTGGAAGAAATGCAAAACGTGATAGCATGGGTAGATATTCCTCAACAGGTGGCTCTTACAATGACGGTTATTCCAGAAATTCTGACATAGCTGCAGAGCTTAGAGAAATGATGATGGATGCCCCGGATGAACAGACCAGAATGGAATATCAGAGAGTTATTAACAAACTCGAACAGATGTAAGGGGGTGATGGCTCTTGATTACAAGAAAAGACTTGATAGAAGCAATAGAAAAGTGTCAAGGGCAGAAGAACCCTAACGCCAACACTTGCATAAAGTTGGCGGCTTATTATACGATTTTGGATCATACGCCTGATGATACACCGGGTTATTCATTTTCAGGACCGTCAAGCGAATTTATGAGCATAGTAAAACAAAAGAACATGGACGATGTATTAATGATTATGGATGGCTTAATGGAAACCCTACAGAGCGTAAATCCAAAGTTGTATTACGATACTATGGATAGGTTGGAACACTAATATGGTAATTGAGAAGAAGTTTACAGAACCTAAGAATTACGGTGATAAGCGAAACAAGGATGATATAGAGTATATAGTTGTGCAAGAGTTTTCTGATAAACCAACGGCTCATTATCATATTGTGGGCGAAAAGGCTGTTCAGCTAATCCCTGATGACTATATCAGTAATGCGGTTAACGGAGGCAGATATTGTCATCTTGGTATCTATCATGGTATTTGTACCAAATTTAACAGCATATCAATATGTATATCTGAGAATCCAACTGATGATGACCTAAAGCTGTTATCTCATGTGATAATGACACTTAAACGAAGATATAAGGTTGATTTTACAAAGATAATACGCCAAGCAGACGTAACAGGCGAACCTAACCCCCAAATATTTCTGGATAGCAGTAAATGGCATGACAGGGTGATTCAGAAGATCATAGATATGGAATAAAAAGAAGGACGGAAGAGTAATCAACCGTCCTTTTTATGTTATAAATATTGAATTGTTTGGTAAACTGCGCCAAAGATATTGTTTTTTTCAGCCTCACCAAGATGCAAAGCTAGATAAAATAAATATACAGCAATAATAAGTGTAATAATTGCTAAAATGATTCCACCAGGGGTAAAACCCGGCTTTTCTTCAGGCTTATTCTCAGCCTTTGTTTCAAACTTTGTCTTACATGAGTAACACATTTTCGCCGTATCTGGCAACGGCTGACCACAATTAGGACAAATCATAGGCTTTCCTCCTTATTCATCTTCATTCAAATATTTTCTAAGCATGGCATCTTTTCTATCTATGTTTTCCTGAAATCTCTTAATTTCATCATCTTTAAACTTGATTTGGTCTTTATAAAATGCAATTTGCTCCATAAGAAAGGCTTCACGATCCTTATGTTTTTGTTCTTTGGCCTCAATCCGGTCCTGCAATTGTTTTATAATTTCCTTGTTTAACTCTAACCGAGTTTGCAAAGCTCTTGTTTCCAGGTCATCATCCTCTGTAGGCGGCATAAGAACATTTGCAATAGGGCGTAACACATTCTTCCAATCGTGGTCATGGTTGTACTTGTCAGAAAAAACGTGCTTTATAGTAGATAAAGATACCGCTTCGCCGTTAGCCTCGGTTTCATCGGCTATTTGCTGATATGAAATACCTTTTTCTTTCCTGAGTTCTTTTAATTCATCTATAAACTCTACCTTCTTGGCATTTAGCATTTGATTCCCCCTTTATATTGACCTATAAATTAACTAGGTATTAACCAATTTTACACTTTTTAGTTAACGGTGGTTATGATAAATTACAATTGTTCCGAGTGATTACAGGGTTGATGCGGAAGTGATGCTCTAATTCAACCCTGATTTCCCTAATAGGAGAGTGTACTATGGATAAGGCTTTAGAATTATTTAAAAATCTTCCAAAAGATAAACAAACTGAACTTATTGCTTTTCTAAAAAGGCTTTCATCATATTATCCACCAAGTCTCTTTGAGCATCAGAAAGACGAGAGTAAAGCTGAATAAAACTCTTTTCTTTATCCGTAAGAGCCTTTTCTTCATTTGTACCATAAGGATGTTCTTCTTTAACTATATGCGGTTCTATGCTATTAGGCTTATAATGTACATCGTCACTCCAATCCATCAAATATAACGGTGAGCAATCAAGAGCCTCCGAAAGCCTTTCAACATCCTTTAATGATATTTCATCCCCAGACTTTTCAATCCTTGTAATGGAGGATCTACTTTTAAGCCCCATTTTATGTGCAAGTTCTTCTTGAGACATACCTAATTCTTCTCTTCTTAATCTTACTCTATCTGCAACTGTCATCATTTCACCTTCCTTTGCTTCAATTATAGAATGTGTTAAAGCTATTATAAGTTAATGCTCAAAAATTTGCAAGCAAATGCTCAAAAAGTTGTTGACATATGTTTGAACAAGGTGTATATTGTGACTATGTTCAAACTATTTTGAACACATCAATGAAAGGAGGCACAAGAAATGGTGGATATGAACGCAGTAGAAGAACGCCGAGCAAAGCTAGGAATACCTAAAACGGTAATAGCAAGCAAGTGTAATGTTGTGGTAAACACTTACGATAATTGGGTTAAGAACCCTAAAATGGTAAGTGCTATTAATTCTAAAGCATTAGCAGATGCTTTGATGATTGAAGAACCACAAGATTTACTTGCAATTTTTTTTGCTCCGAATGTTCAAATAAATGTGAACAATGATTAGGAGGTTGTTTATGGCAAGAAAGCACAGAGAAAACCCGACACAGAGAGACAGGATTTTGGAATATATCTCAAGGGTGGGATTTATAACAACTTGGGATGCTTACAAGGAGTTAGGAATTAGTCAACTCGGGACACGCATATTTGAATTAAAGGCTCATGGCTACAAGTTCCGCAAAGAACGAGTTAATACAAAAAATCGATTCGGTGATCCATCCCACTATGACAAATATTACTTAGTGGAGGAAACAGATGGCTAAACAGGGTAAAGCTCCAACAAGGGAGCAGAAAGAGATTTTATCCGGGCATTACATGGATGCTAAGAAGTGGCGTTTTGTAAAACGGGTAACAGAAAGCTATTTGCAATTTGTGAATACCGAAACCGGGCAGCTTAAGACCGTGGATATTTACAAGAAGTCTAAAAATAAGTGGGGTGACGATTATGAGAACTAAGATTCTTAAGATTCTATCAGTAATAGCAATGATCGTATTGGTTATATCTGTTATGGCAATCGAAGGTAACGGGATAGTTCCATTTATAACAGGCTTTGTAAGTGTTTCCTACTTACTTTTAATTGCTATAGCAAACACACCTAATGATAAAACCCCTCGCTCATAGGGTGAAGAGAGCAAAGGGGCTTACAAAAGAATTTTCATAAACATTATAAGCCAAAGTTGGGGGATAAGCAAGATGGCAGTTAAGGATATTCGGGACATTAGAGTTAATGGATTTAAAGTCGTGTTTGGTCGTGTTGATTCAAATTATTTAATCTGCTTGCCGGAGATTGAATGTTCAGGATACCTCAAATCATTTACCGAGGAAAATACACAAGACAACATCTTGCTCTTATCAGAAATTTTCAATCGCAAAGGGTTTAAAAGAGTTACCCTTTCATATCTAGTAATACACGAAATCGTAAAAATATGGAGGACAACAGAAGAATGAACGAAAAGACGGAGTACACGAAACGCGACTTGGCAGTTAACGCGCTAATCCTAGCTTTGTTTTTACTTCTTGGAATGATGGCTATATACATCAGGAGTGTACAGGACAAGCTGAACGCCTTGGAACAGACAACAAATCAGAACACAGTAAGTCAGCAGAGTCAGATTGATGGGCTATCACTGAATATCGAAACGGTCAGAAACGATATGCAAGCAGGCTTTGAAGATCAGCAGAGTCAGATTGATAAGCAACAGGAGCAGATAACCACTCAGAAGAATGTTCAGAGTAACACCATTAAGGCGTTTGTAAGGTATCAGAAGCAACAGGCAGAACAGGCAGAAGAGTTTAAGGAAGAACTAAAAAACGATTAGAGCGAAAACGCCAAGCTAGAGCCAAGAGAAGGCAACAAGCGTTTTCGTGGTCGGATACAGTACCGATCAGTAGCGGTGGCAACTTCCAAGTAACAGCTTATGAATGGACAGGGAATAGATGTGCAAATGGTAACTATCCTACAGAAGGATACACCTGTGCAAGTAATTATTTTCCAATAGGCACGAAACTCTATATAGAGGGTGTTGGCGTAAGAGTAGTCGAGGATACGGGCGGCATGAGCAACAACGTTGTAGATGTTTACCTCGGTGATCCTAGTGAATGCATACAATTTGGAAGATGGAACACGGAAGTATATGTAATTGAGGATTAATAAGGAGAGAGACAATGGAAGGAAATATAAGAGTAGCGATTGTAAAGTTCGCACCAAAGGCAAGGAAAGCATATATGTTTGAATACCCATCAGGGGTATATCTCGATGAAGGTGATACGGTCATCGTTGAAAATACGGACGGTGACGAAGTTGAGGCAACTGTGGTAGATAAAGGACATTTCAACTTCAAGTTCGAAAGTGACGAAAATGAATTTAAACGACTGCTTATGGTAGCCGGAGTTGAAGCACCACTCAAGAAGGTTCTGGGAACTGTTGAAAGAACCTATTTCAACTACAAGGAGGAGGAAGAGGAAGAATGAGGTTAGAAATAAAGGCAATGCGCCTGCATAACTTTAAAGGCTGCAAGGATAGAAAGGTTGAGTTTGACGGAAATACAAAGGTTCTGGGAGCTAATTCCACAGGAAAATCAAGTTTGTTTTGCGCCTGGATGTGGTTAATGGCCGGAACAAATGAGCATCTAGTGTCTAATCCTAACATTACACCTTATGGGGAGACAGAATGTATCAGCTCTGTAGAGGCTGACATAACCATAGATGGAAAGTATTGCACTATATCAAAATCCCAGAAGTACAAGGAAAAGTTAGATGATTCTGGAAAGACAGTATCTTCCACAGTTAATAGCTTTACAGTTAACGGAATTGATAAATCTGCAACAGCATTTGCAGCAGAAATGAAAGAGCGTGGTATTGATCTGGATAACTTCTTAATGCTTAGTCATGTTTTTGCTTTTACAGCAGATACAAGCAAGAAGGGACGTGAAGAAATGCGTAAAGTCCTGTTTGAAATGGTTGAAGATGCATCTGACCTGGAAATATCTAAAGAAATTGGTGTCCCGGATGTAACAGCAGAGCTGGAAAAGGGATACAAGATAGATGAAATTGAGCAGATGGCAAAGCAGAGTTTAAAGAAAATAACTGATAACTACGGAAAGTCTGGCGAGCTTATTGATGCGAAGATTGATGGCTTACTTGAAGGCAAGGCAGAAATAAATGCTACAGAATTGGCTTTAAAAGAAGCTACTGCAAAAGCTCAAATAGCTCAGATTGAAGAGAATATCAAGGCATTGGGTATGCCAAACAGTAATACAGAGGTTCGTATAGCCGAGCTAGAAGCCAAAATAAAGGCGTTACTACTAAAGGCTAGAGAAGATTACTACATAAAGAGAGACGAGCATTTAAAGGACCATATAGCCCTTGTAGAGAAGTTTAGAGGACTTGAATCAACTATTAATCTGGCCCGTAAACATCAGAAAGAGGCAGAGACCATGATTGAGCAGGATAACAAGATAGTTGCTGATCTGAGAGTTAAGTATGACACAGAATTTGCTACACAGTTTGAGCATGACAGCAAATGTCCTGTATGCGGTCAGAATTTACCAGATGAATTATTACAAAATGCAGAGCAAGAGTTTAACAATCACAAGGCAAAGGCATTGAATGACATTATGGAGCGTGGAAATGCCATAGGCAAAGAAATCGAGCGCCAGTCTGAAATTGTTAAAGATGCTAAAGAAACCATAGAAAAGTTTACACCAGAATATGAAAAGCTGAAGGCAGAGATAGAAGTTTCATCTAAGTGGGACATGTCAGAACCGCAGGTTTCAGATATTCCAGAAGCATTAGCTATAAAGGCTGAAATAAGTGACTTAAAGGCAAAGATGGATAACTCATATGTCGATGAATTAAACGGCTTAAATGAAGCTCTGGGACGCTCCAAAGCGGAGCTTACGGAGATACAGGGTACATACAAAGTTATCGAGAACAACAAAACTATCGAAACTAAAGTAATGGAGCTTAGACAGCAGAAGAAGGAAGTGGAAATTCAGCGAGCAATGCATGAAAAGATGGTTTATGAAGTGGAAACCTTCAAGAAATATAAGAACAACAAGCTCTCAGATTCAATTAATAGCCACTTCAAAGTTGCTCAGTTTAGGCTTTTCAAAGTCCTTAAGAACGGATCAATAGAAGATGATTGCGCAATCCTGGTTAATGGCAAGGAACTTAATTCACAGCTTAATCAGAGCACACAGATTTTAGCTCTTACAGATGTAATAGCCGGATTACAGGCTTTCAAAAATCAGGAATTGCCAGTGTTCCTTGACGATCACGCATTATTTACATCTGAAAACGACAAGGCGATAACTCTTAAATGCCAGACCATAAAGCTGATAGCAGCAGAAGGAATAAATGAATTAAAGGTAGAGAAGGGATAGACAAATGCGTAAAGAAGTAAATTTGCTTGGACAGCGATTTGGAAGGCTTCTTGTTACAGAAAATCTCGGACTAAGGCGAAGAAAAGATGGTCGCAATAACAGATATTGGAAATGTGTTTGCGATTGTGGCACCGTAGTTGAACACACTTCAGGCAATCTTTTGTCTGGGAAAACTATTTCCTGTGGATGTTTCAGAAAAGACAAACTTCATGATCTTTATTACAAAGGTGGGAAATCGAAACTCTATGACGTATGGCGAATGATGAAGAAGCGGTGTTATGACAAGGAGTCCCCACATTATCACAACTATGGCGGCAGAGGGATAAAGGTATGTGACGAATGGTTGGGCGAATCCGGCTACGATAACTTTAGAATATGGGCTGAATCTCATGGATACAAAGATGGATTAACACTAGACCGTGATGACAACAACAAGGGGTATAGTCCTGATAATTGCTCTTGGCAAACAAGGGAATATCAATCTAACAACAAAAGAAACAATAGGCGATTAGAGATGAATGGCGAGATCAAGACTTTAGCCATGTGGTGTAAAGAGTTCAACGCAGAGTATAGCAGAACAAGATACAGAATAAATCACGGCTATTCTCTCTATGATGCATTAACAGCACCGCCACAAGAACTAAATAAAGGAGAATAAATTATGGCAGACAAGAAAGAGTTAGCAACCAATGATACATTCAGCGGTCAGCTTTCAACAGCATTATCAGAGGTTAAGGATGCACTTCCAAAAGACCTCAATGTAGCAAGATTTGTAAACAACGCAGTTGCGGTAATGAATGAAAATACACAGCTTCAGGACTTCGCAAAGGCAAATGGAACTGCTCAGATTAAAGCCGGGCTTGTAAAGGGTGCATATCTGGGATTGGACTTTATGAACAAAGAGGCTTACTTAGTTCCGTATGGCAAGCAGCTTAACTTTATGAAGTCCTACACGGGTGCAGTAAAACTCTGCAAGAAGTATTCAATTAGACCTATCAAGGATATTTACGCAAAGTTGGTTCGTGAGGGTGATGATTACGGAGTTGAGATTGTAAACAATGAACCGAGAGTTACTTTCAAGCCAAAGCCATTTAATAATGGAAAGATTCAGGGAGCATTTGCGGTAGCCTGCTTTACGGATGGCGGTATTCAGTACGAAGAAATGTCCTTAGAACAGCTTGAAAAGGTTCGTAGCTGCTCAAAGATGAAAACAGGAGTTGTATGGAGCCAATGGACTGACCAAATGTACCTTAAGAGCGTTCTTCACAGATTGTGCAAGAGAATCGAGATAGATTTTGACAACATCGAACAACTTAAATACTTCAATGAAGAAATGGAAGTTGAGACAGATGTAAAGGAAATGGCAAAGCGTGACGTTGCTGAAAACTCTAATCAGACAGACTTCAACACTGAAGAAGCTATAGAAGTAGACGCAACTACCGGAGAAATAATAGAAGGACAGCAGACCATATTCACAGAAGGATAAACCAATGTTTGAACAGTTAACTTTATTTGACGAAATCCCAGTAGGGGCACCCGAGCAGGTTGATATAAATTTATCTGCTGATACCCAGCTATATAACGGTGACAGCTATGAGATTTTAAAGGATATACCTACAGGTAGTATAGACCTGGTTATCATTGACCCACCTTATGAATTTGTAGATGCGACTGGCGGTGGTTCATATGGAAACAAACGTGGTAAAGCTGGTTTAGGCAATGATTACCACGAAGAATACGCGAAGATATACCACGAGAATACTGCATTGGGGAAACGCAAGAAAGGTGGCTTAAACGAACTTTCAAGCATATGTAAAGGGTTTGATCTATCTATATTAGATGAATTATGCCGGGTGCTAAAGAAAATAAATATGTATGTTTGGTGCAGCAAAGGTCAGGTAGGCAAACTGTTAACCTATTTTGAGGATAAAGGCTGTTTCATAGACATACTAACCTGGCATAAAACAAATCCGATCCCGACATGCAATGGCACGTATCTTAACGACACTGAGTATTTAATATTCGCCAGAGAAAAGGGTGTCAAGGTCTATGGGACATATAAAACGAAGTTTAAATACTATGTAACTCCAATAAATCAAGCAGATAAAAAACTATATAACCACCCGACTATTAAGCCGGTGCACATCATAAAGAACTTAATTATCAACAGCAGCAAAGAAGGCGATACCGTCCTTGATTGCTTTATGGGCAGTGGAACAACCGGAGTTGCAGCGAAGTTAACTGGAAGAAACTTTATAGGTATTGAGATTGATGTGAATTATTTCGAAACAGCAAAGAACAGGATCGAGGATAAAGAATGTTAGACTTTGGATTTTATAACATGGATTGCATGAAAGGAATGGCAGAGTTTCCGGACAAGTTCTTTGATCTTGCTATTGTAGATCCACCCTACGGGATAAATGAAGATGGCGGAAGGTGTCGAAGTAAATATGTTAAGCAGAAAAACGGAACAAAGATATATGTTAAAGATGGGGATTATAAGAAAAAGACATGGGACAAAGAAACCCCAAATAAGGAATATTTCAATGAGCTATTTCGAGTTTCTAAAAACGTGATTATCTGGGGATGTAATTATTATGATTATCCTTTAACCGGTGGACGAATAATCTGGGACAAAGTTAATGACGGTTCAGACCAAAGTGGAGCTGAAATCGCATATTGCAGTTTAAATAACCGTGTAGATATTGTCCGTTACATGTGGCGTGGGATGCTCCAAGGAAAGAGTATTTCAATGGGCACAATACAGCAAGGAAATAAAAAGTTGAATGAGAAAAGAATACATCCAACACAAAAGCCCATAGCTCTATATGAATGGCTGCTTAATCAATATGCAAAAGAAAACGATATTATCCTTGATACACATGTAGGTTCTGCATCAAGCCTTATAGCTTGCTATAGAACAAGGCATAAGTTTGTAGGCTTTGAAATAGACGAAACCTATTACAAGGAAGCCAAAGAACGATTAGAAATTGAAATGGCACAAAGAACAATATTTGATTATATGGAGAACAGCAATGATTGAACTAAAAGTAGATGAAACAAGTGATGCGTACTTAGAAAAGCATCGTGATGTATTAGACGAACTAGCAAATATCATAGATCATAGTCTCGGAGACGAAAACGAGCGAGTGCTGATAAACACATCATTCTTAAAGGATGTTGTTTGGCTATTGAGTGTGGGACACAAAGCATATTTGAACAATCCAAATGATGACTTACACGCAATCAGCAATACTCTCAAGGAAATCTTGCGAGAAATGAAGAAGAGGAAAGTATGACAGAACCATTGATATTTCCAGGTGATGAAGAAGTGACCGTGATTGATACAGATTGGCTTCTTGGCGATTGCATAATGACATTAAAAAAGCGTCAAGAGACAGAAGAATATAAAGAGGACGGTGATTATATGACATTTGCAGATTTATACCATCTTAACAAGAAATGTGAAGATGTGAAAGAAAAGATTAGCGCCAAGAACAATGAACCATATATAGACGAAAATGGCGATATGAACCTGACCATAAGTATAACAACATATGAAGATTTGAAGGCTATTCTTCGTGATTGTGAAGCACTTATATACGACTTATGCCAAACAAAAGTAGAGGATGTGATAAAGCGTGATTCTTAAGTGTATAGCTACTTCAAGTTCTGGCAATGCCTTTGTTTTAACAAGCGACACAGGAAAGCATCTAATGATTGAAGCTGGGCTGCCATTAGACCAATTAAAGCAGGGAATTGATTTTGATATTGCAAACTGGGAAGGGCTTATCTGCAGTCATGGTCATACGGATCATTCCCTGTCAGTAGAGAAAATCAGAAAAATGGGCATCACGACATACACACCTTACATGGATACAGAACACAAGCGGCTTAAAACACAGATTGGGGACTTCAAGATTGAATCATTCCCAGTGCCGCACAATGGTTGTGAAAATCGCGGATTCATAATCAGGGTAGATGACCAAACAATAATGTTTCTGATTGACCTAGAGTACATGCCCTATGATGTTAGTTCGATTCCAATAGATACCTTAATTGTTGAGTGCAATTACATTGAGGACTTAGTAGATGGAAACCTGCCAAACATACAACATAAATGTATGGGCCACAGCAGCCTAGAGTCAACAATAAAGATCATAAAGAATTGCCAGAAGCATTTAAGAAGAGTGTATCTAACACATGCGTCTAAGGGCGTGACGATGGATAAAGACCGAGCGATTAAACGGATATATGAGGAAATTCCGAACTACATTCAAGTCGAGTTTCTTAAAGATAATGTGACTAAGGACATATCCCTTTGTCCGTTCTAAGAAAGGAAGTGAATACATGGATGATAGATTACAGGAGCTAATAGAGCAGAAAAAAGCTCTTGAGCGCGAAATTATGATACTTAAAAAGCAGTCTACTCTTTGCGGGTGCGTAAAGTTGGACAAAGATCATTTTGCCACAGGAAAAGCTGACGAATGGTATGTAGCTGTTTGGATGGAATATTACGATGAATGGACTAGACAGCACAAGAAGGAAAATGGCAGATGGAGAAGCATTATCCGAAACCCAGACAAGAATTTAGTTATATCAAAAATAGATGATGTTATAGCGGATTTAAAAGGTTTAAAGGAGAAATTGACAGATGCAGAATGAACATTGTTGTGGCAACTGTAAGTATCACAAGCCCGCTAATCCGTACTACGAAGAGGATTGCGAGTTTTTATGTGACAACGAGTTAAGTGATTATTATTGCGACTATACCGAGTTTAAGGATAGCTGCGAGGACTACGAAGATAAGGAGTGAAGGAATTGAATACTTGGAACGGTTCAGGCTTTATAAGCCGAGATATTGACATTAAAGAGATACAGACAAAGAGTGGTGAAACAATGAAGATGGCTAGATTTACATTAGCTTGCCAGCGCAAGGGTAAGGACGCCGGAGCAGACTTCATTAATTGTGTTGCATATGGAAAGAACGCTGAGTTTTGTGAAAAATGGATGCACAAGGGTTCAGGCGTAGAGATCAGAGGCCATATTCAGACCGGTTCTTATGAGGGCAAGAATGGCAAGGTTTATACCACTGATGTTATATGTGATGAATTTGAGTTCCCAAAAGCAAAGAAGGGTGAAACATACTCTGGAAATGAAGAATCACAGGCGCAGTCAAATACTCAGGCAGTAGGCCAGCCAATACCGCAGGAGCAGGAAACGGAGTTTATGAAAATTCCAGACCAGGCGATTCTTGACAGCTTACCGTTTAGATAAGCCGAAGGTGGTGTCAGCATGAAACATATGGAATATGGGATATGCCCACAGTGCAATATGCCGAAAGACCGTGAAGGATATTACTGTTCATTTTGTGCGAAGAAGAATCGTATGCGCCGTCAAGAAGATGTTGCATTTTATTTGGCTCATGGATTGTGCAGAATATGTGGCAAAGAAAAAAGCGCACCAGGAACGACATATTGTGAAGAGTGTTCAGTAAAATTATATGAATATACAAAAAAGAGATATGAGCGTGATCCAGATTATTTTCGGAGACATAATCGACAGAGCAGTAAAAAAAGATATGAGGAATGCAAAGCTATGGGCATATGTACTAGGTGCAGGAAGAGAAAAGCGGCAACAGGGCGAACACAATGCCCGATATGCTTAGAGAAAGATGCCTTAAAGCATAAGTATTTGTACAAGAATAAGGGGGAGAAAAATGCCAAGGTTAGTGCCACCATGTAAAGGATGCGGCAGAAGAATAGTTGGTGAGGACAGAAGTACAGGTTGCCATAGCCATTGTGAAGAATTTAAAAGGTTTCAAGAGGCTTCAGCCAAGAACAAAGAAGAGTATCACAAGAGTCTTATCTGGGATAAATACCATGAGGCTCAAGTGAAGAAGTTAAAGGGGAAGAGGTAAATGATAATCCTAGAAGATACAAGAAACCAAGTAGGAAAGCATGATTTAAAAGCTGAATACTTTGAGAAGAATGGGATAGAGGTTAGACGGACAAAGCTTTATGTAGGAGATTACACGTTACCAACAAATCAGAGCATATGCGTAGACACCAAAAAGGACATTCAGGAACTTATAGGTGATATATGCGGCAAACAGCACGACAGATTCAGAGCAGAGCTTATTAGGGCGCAGGAGAGCGGTATAAAGCTGATTATCTTAATCGAGGATGATGGCGGCTATTGTGATTATAAGAAAACCATCTACAACAAGCCTGTCACAAGTCTCAATGATCTATTCTCATGGAAGAATCCTAGATTATTCATTTGGCGAAATGGCAAACAGTTATACCCAACGGCTACAAAAGGGGCTGTCTTAGCAAAAGCCTGCATAACTATGAAAAATAAGTACGATTGTGACTTTGTTTTCTGCAAGAAAGCTGATGCCGGAAAGAAAATTATCGAGTTATTGAATCCAAGCAACGGAGCAATAGATGAAGAGAAACTAAGGAGAGAGAAATATGGAGCAGTCGTTTATCGTGGAAGTGAATAACATTCCTGAAGAAACAGAGGATTGGGTAGTAGCGAGATATAGTCCACAGACAAGGGATTTGTGGTATTGGGGCAGTTGGGATAACGAGGCACAGGCAAAAGAAGTTGCGAAGCTGATTGACGGGTTAGTAGTAAGGAAGGTGGTGGCAAGCGATGGATGATTTGATAGAGAGTATAAGGAACGGATTATGTGTATATTGTGTCGAGTTTGAAGGATATATTCCATGCAAGACACCAAATGATGATTGTGAATTTAACAGAAAGATAATCAAGAGGGGTGTTCAGAAATGGCTATCCTCATTCGACACATCATCAGCGACAGAGTGCTTTACGGCAGTGAATTTACTGAAAGAGAGGTTAGAGAAAGATGGCTAAATCAATAGGAACAAGTTTGGTAATCAGACATTTTCCAGATAGAGCAAAGCCTTGTTTGTGTATTGAACAGGGAAATCAAGCTATGATTCTTGCAACCTTTAGGAATAAGGAATGTGAGGACTTATACAAAGAGTTCTTACAAGGGTATGGCATTAGTAGAAAGATGCGACCTATTTTTGAACAGGAGAACGAAGATGGACGATGACTACAGAAAATTCTGTATGAAATGCTCGTGGAACGATGCCGACATGGGGTGTACTTCTCCGAGGGGCGAAGAAGTTTGGCAGTGTCCCATGTACATACATTACCACCCAGAAGAGGTTAAGGAGTTTGATAAGGCTATGGGTGAGGTTTTTAAGAATTGGAAGGCAGGTGACGGAGTATGAGTAAGTGGATTTCAGTTAAAGATAGATTACCAGAAATAAAAGGTGATTACATAGTAACGTGGCAGTGGATAGGTAGTTGGTCAGGGCAAATGTATACAGAGGTTGATGTATGTGAATATCGTGGGGACAGAAAATGGGATACTCATAGAGAGGTTACAGCATGGATGCCACTACCCGAACCATACGAGGCAGAAAGTGAGGATGCGGAATGATAACAACATGGACAAGCACCCGAGACAAGCTCCCAGAATGTGACAAGCCAGTTATATCCATTGATATCTACGGACAAGAGAGGATTGTCATGCGAAAGCATAAGGGCGAGATGGATTGGTATGAGACAGTTGGTGGAGACAAAGTTTATTTCGAACAAATAGTATTTTGGAGGCAAGGATGAAAGAAATACATAAACAATGGTTAATCAAAGGACTTATGAGTAAGCCGAGCATAATGAAAATATACGGAGAAGTTCCTCTGGTTGTGAACGTGACAAGAGACAAGTATGGCTGTTCACTTTCGATAGGATGTGAGGCGGTTGATTTACAATTCACTATTCCGATGGAAGAAGTTCTGAAAGAGTTGGAGGATGCGAAATGACAGAGGAAGAATTAAATATCTGGGAACGTTCAACAGGTGTAATAGAGGTATTGACTTGTAAGGAATTTGGAGCATGGCTACATAGAAGAGATATGAATATAAAGGCACAAGCACTTGAATCACAGCGGTGGATTCCAAAGAATGCTACGAATGGAGATATGATTATATCTTTATATCCAAATCTTAAATACTACGTTAATGGTGACAGAATGATGACCACTATTGGAGTTGCAAGTAGTTTTGACTTGGAATGGTGGAACGCACCATACAGAGAGGGTGGTGTGGAATGACGAATGAGGAATTGAAAATGCTCTTATCATTGCTCAAAGAAAATGCAAGGGGTATTAAACATACAAGGATACGGAACGTTAAGAAAGAACATTTTGTGTGGATTATAGATGAAGCGATCAAAGCATTAGAGCAGGAAGGTGAACAGATATGACAAATGAAGAAGCAATAAATACATTAAAAAGCCTAAAGGACTATTACAACGATAAAAACGAGGATAGCTATGTGGGTTTTGATGACGAGGATAATGAAGCCCTTGACCTTGCAATCAAAGCATTAGAGCAACAGCC
>JAZOOY010000057.1:0-11606 GCA_045655325.1 Clostridia bacterium | reverse complement strand
ATCTATCCGCCTTAAATTCAGGCTTGTATGTTCCTGGTATAGTCTCTCCAGTATTACTGCACTATCCTTGGAATCTGTCCTTACCATGAGATAGTGTTCTAAGCCTTCATCACGGTCAGCGAGAAGCACTTCCTCTGCTTTTTTTAAGGCGTGATAAAACATTACGTCTGTTGAATCAAACTTCTCACTTAAAACCGGCGTAACACCCCATGACATTGCAAGTTTGTACCACACCTTTTTATTTATCGCCATTCCCACGATATCAACCGGAGCACGAAAACGTGATACCATTCGCACAGTCATTCCTGAAATAGAGCTTACCACAATTGCTTTTGCGCCTATGTCAATAGCCATACCGCAAGTTGCGTGGGATATTGCGTCAAGCTGGTTTCTTATCTTAAAATCATAGTTCAAAAATCTCTTTTTATAGTGGATATGATTTTCCGTTTCTTCAACAATTCTTGCCATTGTGCGAACTGTTTCAACAGGATATTTTCCTGCAGCAGATTCACCTGATAGCATAACAACGCTTGTTCCGTCATAAACAGCGTTTGCTACGTCAGAAATCTCCGCACGTGTCGGACGTGGGTTATAAATCATTGTTTCAAGCATTTCGGTTGCTGTTATAACACGTTTTCCAAGCATACGGCATTTTGTAATAAGATATTTCTGTATAGACGGAAGCTCAGCAAATGGTACTTCAACACCAAGGTCGCCTCGTGCAATCATAATTCCGTCGCATTCTTCACAAATTCCTTCTATATTATCAATTCCGCTCTTGTTTTCGATTTTTGCGATAAGGTCAATATCCTTTCCGCCGTTTTCATCAAGAAATTCTCTTATTGAATGAATATCTTCTCTTGTTGAAACGAAAGATGCCGCAACAAAATCTACGCCATTTTTTATTCCAAAAAGAAGATCTTCCTTATCCTGCTGGCTTAAGAACTTCTGGTTCAAAACCTTTCCAGGAAAACTCATACTCTTTTGATTTGAAAGTTCACCGCCAACAGTTACTTTACAAATAATATCAGTTTCTGTCTTTTCGCAAACCTTGAACATAACAAGGCCGTTATTTACCAAAATTCTGTCCCCTATCTGCAGGTCATCTACAAGTCCCTTATAGTTTACAGAAACTATTGTTTCATCGCCCTCAACGTCCTTTGTAGTGAAAGTGAAGGTGTCGCCGTCTGACACAGTAACCTTACCGTTTTTAAACGTTTTGATACGGTATTCAGGGCCTTTTGTATCAAGCATAATGGCTATAGGCATCTGGAGTTCGTCACGAACCTTTTTTATCATATCAATCTTTTCCTGATGCTCGCTGTGAGTACCATGGGAAAAATTTAGTCTTGCTATATTAAGTCCTGCCTTACACATCTGGGCAAAAACTGCCTCATCGCTACTTGCAGGTCCGATTGTACATATAATTTTTGTTTTTCTCATAATGGCCCCTTCTTTCAAAAATTTATCCAATTTTACTATATCACAAAACAGGGGTTTTGTAAATAGTTTTACCTAAGAAAAACCAAGAAAACACTAACAAAAACCACCACTTTCACAAATTGACATTTGTATATTTTTATGGTAAAATATTGGGGTATTTTTATTTTTGGAGAAGAGTTATGATTAAACTTTACGACCTTGATTCTTACACAAAAGAATTTACCGCAAGCGTTACTTCCTGCGAAAAGGATGATAGCGGAAACTTTCGTGTAATTTTAGACCAGACCGCATTTTTCCCAACCGCAGGCGGACAGACCTGTGACACGGGCGTTATGGGTGATCAGTCGGTTTTGGACGTTATTATCGAAGATGAAATCGTTATCCATATTTTAAAAAATCCTATTCCTGTTGGCGAAACAGTTGCCTGCAAAATCGATTGGGATGTGCGTTTTCGCAAGATGCAACATCATAGCGCTGAGCATATCGTATCAGGGCTTGCCCATACTGTTTTTGGCTTTGAAAATGTAGGATTTCACTTATCCGACAAGGAAGTTACCATAGACTATGACCATGAAATGACCGAAAGTCAGCTTTTACGATTGGAGCAGTTAGCAAACGAGGCGGTTTGGAACAATCTTGAAATCGACGCAAGATACCCTGACCCTGCCGAGCTTCCAAACATTCCATACAGGGCAAAGCTTGACCTTACTGAAAACGTGAGAATTGTCACAATCCCGGGTGTTGACATTTGTGCCTGCTGTGTGCCACACGTTAGACGAACAGGCGAAATCGGGATTATTCATCTAAAGGATATGATGCGTCACCGTGGCGGTGTTCGTATAAGAATGATTTGCGGACGTGATGCACTTTTGGATTACGAAGAAAAGGCAAAAAGCGTAGTGGCAATCTCAAATCTTCTTTCTGCAAAGCAGGAAGAAGTTGCAGATGCAACGGAAAATTTGCTATCTCAAATTGCGGATAGAAACCGAAAAATTGCAGAACTTTCCAAAAACCTTGCAGTTTTAAAAGCTGAATCTATTGCGGAAACAACCGAGAACATCTGCATTTTTGAAGAAAGTGGCGACGTTGAAACATTAAGACTTTTAGCAAACCTTGGCAAGAAGAAAACTGCCAGAATGTGCTGTGTTTTATCAGGAAATGATGCCACAGGTTATAGCTACATTATAGCTTCTGAGAATGTGAATCTTAGAGAAATTTCAAAAGATATAAACACCGCACTACAAGGTCGTGGTGGTGGCAGAGAAGATATGATTCAAGGCTCATTCTCTGCAACTAAAGAAGAAATAGAAAAATATTTTAAAGGATAAAAAATTATGTTTGAATTTGAACACAAAATACGCTACAGCGACTATAGGGACTTTGACACAGTCAAGGTTTCAACCGCCCTTGAGCTTATTCAGGAAGCGGCAATTCAGGATTCTAATCAGTTTGGATATTCCATTGAAAAACTACGCGAAATGAAGCTTGCGTGGCTACTTTTGGGATATAACGTGCATTTTAATAAGAAGATATCAGCACACTTTCCAATCACCACCTTTACCGCAGTAAAGAGTATGAAAGCGGCAACTTCTGTCCGTGGTGCGATTCTTTATCAGGACGGCGAGATAGTGGCAAAATCTATCGCTAACTGGTTTATGTTTGATACAGAAAAGATGAAACCGGCCAGAATTCCTGAGGGAATGCTCACCTGCTACGGCGATTATGATTATAACGACGACTTTTTCAACTACAAGAAGCCTGAAATTCTTGAAATTGAAAATCCTTGCTACACAATCAGGGTTTCCAACAAGGAAATTGACACAAACCGCCATTTAAATAATGAAAAAGGCGCAGAACTTTTAATGGACGCTCTTCCATTTGATTTTTATTTCACTGATATGAGCATCATTTACAAAAATCAGGCACGTCTTGGCGATATTTTGGGCGTATGCGTAAAGGAACTTGAAAACGGCTACTACGTACACCTTGAAACGGAAAATAAAGAGATTTGCGTTGCGGGAACATTTTTGAATAACTAAAAAAGCACCGAAAGGTGCTTTTTTGTTACCCAGTTATTTCTGTTCCTTGGTAATAGGTAGTTAGAATCTCTTTATAGTCTTTTCCGCTTTTTGCCATATAGTTTGCACCATACTGGCTCATTCCCACGCCGTGGCCATAGCCTGTTACGTCAAAAATCACCGTATCCCCCTGAATCTGTATGGTGGCATTTGTTGAGCGAAGTCCGTAAATGCTACGAAGTTTTGTGCCGTGAATCCGTACTCCGCCAATTGTAACTTCCGTTATTCCGCCTGCATCACTTCGCTTTATTCCATCTATTATACCTTTTGAAAAATCAACTTCAGGAATGTTTTCTTCCGCAAGTTTTTTGAACTCTGCAAGGGTTATTTGAACGTTTGATTTATACTTTGGTGATTCTAAATCTCCCGGGCTTTCCACCGATACAAGATAAGGCTTGTCTCCGCCCCAAACGTCCTTTGACGCCTCGGTTTTCCCCGATGACGTTGAATGAAACACTGCCGATATAACTTCTCCGCCATAGGTTATCACTTCATCGCTTGTTTCATCTACCGCCTGTGCTATTTTCTTCCAGTTTTTATCGCTATCTGTTCCCCAAAGTTCTTTTCTCTTTGCTTCCGAAATCCAAGCCTTGCAGTGGGTGGAATCGGTGCAGATTTCCGCTCCTTTATGCTCAATCGGCGTTCCTGAAACTCTGTATGCATTTCGGCGGGATTCCAAATAGCTCCTTGCTGCAACCGCCTGTGCCTTTAAGGCTTCAAGTTCAAAATCCGCCGGCATTTCCGCTGAAACCACTTCCTTTAGGTATTGGCTTTTGCTCATCTGGGCTACCCTGTCCTCGTCTTTTATATAAACGCTCAAGGTTTCTTCTGCCTCCGGCGTCGGCTTTTCATATTTTCCGTTCTTTATATATGTAAAAAGCGGTATCAGTACTGTCACCAGAAGCACCGCCACAATTACTAGAATTACTTTCTTCATAAAAAAATCACCCTGTTATCTATATGATAAAAGAGTGATTTGTATTCTATATTCTCTTTGCAAGTTTTTCCACGTTTTCACGTCGGAATTCTTCAAATCTGTCTTCTTCAATAGCCTGTCTGATTCTTGCCATAAGCTCGTTGTAGAAATACAGGTTATGCATAACCGCAAGTCGCATTCCAAGGATTTCCTTGGCTTTGAAAAGGTGACGGATATATGCCCTTGAATATTTCTGGCAAACAGGACAGTTACATTCTTCGTCAATCGGACGCATATCACGTTCATAGCACTGATTCATAAGATTCATTGTACCGTGACGTGTGAAAATGAAGCCGTGGCGTGCATTTCGTGACGGCATAACGCAGTCAAAGAAGTCGATTCCACGGGCAACGCCCTCAATAATATTTGACGGTGTTCCAACGCCCATTAAATATCTTGGCTTATTCTCCGGTGCATGCGGAAGTGTCACGTCCAAAATGTGGTACATTTCTTCGTGGCTTTCACCAACGGCAAGTCCGCCGATGGCATAACCCGGCAGATCAAGTTTGGCGATTTCTTTCATATGCCAGATTCTTAAATCGTCTATAATACCGCCCTGATTTATACCAAAAAGCATCTGCTCTTTGTTTATTGTGGTATCAAGGCTATTTAGTCTTGCCATTTCCGTTTTGCATCGCTCAAGCCAACGAAGTGTTCGCTCGCAGGACTTTTTAACATAGTCATAAGGCGCAGGGTTTTCCACGCATTCATCAAACGCCATAGCGATAGTTGACGCCAGGTTTGACTGAATCTGCATACTTTCTTCAGGGCCCATAAAGATACGCTTTCCGTCAATATGGGAGTTGAAAGTAACGCCTTCTTCGGTTATCTTGCGAAGTTTCGCAAGGGAAAACACCTGAAATCCGCCACTATCGGTAAGGATTGGGCCGTCCCAATTCATAAACTTATGAAGTCCGCCAAGGTCGTGAATAACCTTATCCCCCGGTCTTAAGTGCAGGTGGTAAGTATTTGAAAGCTCAACCTGACAACCGATTTGCTTTAAATCTTCTGCAGAAAGTCCGCCTTTTATAGCGGCAAGTGTTCCAACATTCTGGAAAACAGGTGTCTGCACAGTGCCGTGAACTGTGGTAAATTCACCACGTCTTGCAAGACCGTTTGTGTGTAAAATCTTAAACATATTTTTCTCCTAGTTAATAAACATAGCATCGCCAAAACTAAAGAATCGGTACTTTTCCTGTACTGCTTCGTTATATGCTCTAAGGACATTTTCTCGTCCTGCAAGTGCTGAAACAAGCATTATTAGTGTGGATTCAGGAAGATGGAAGTTTGTAATTAAAGCATCAATTACGTTAAAATTCTTTCCCGGATATATGAAAATATCTGTCCAGCCTGTCTGTTCCTTTAGTGGTAATCCCGAAAGTCCTGCAGTTTCCAAAGTTCTTGTTGCAGTTGTTCCAACAGAGATTACCCGTCCACCGTTTTTCTTGGTTTCGTTTACAAGGTCTGCCGTTTCCTGTGGCAGAATATAGAACTCTGAGTGCATTTTGTGTTCCAAAATGTCATCAGCTTTTACAGGGCGGAATGTTCCAAGTCCTACGTGAAGTGTTACATATCCTATTTTAACGCCCTTTTTCTCAATTTTATCCATAAGCTCACGGGTAAAGTGAAGACCCGCAGTTGGTGCTGCAGCAGAGCCTGCGCATTTTGCATAAACTGTCTGGTATCTTTCCTTATCCTCAAGCCTTTTTGTTATATAGTGCGGAAGTGGCATTTCACCAAGTCGGTCAAGCACTTCCTCAAAAATTCCTTCATAATAAAACTTTACAAGACGGTTGCCGTCGTTTACTACTTCAAGGATTTCCATTGTAAGTTCGCCGTCACCGAAAACCACTCGTGTTCCGGCTTTAGCACGTCTACCCGGCTTTAATATAACTTCCCACACGTCATTTTCCTGTCTGTGCAAAAGAAGTATTTCTATATTTGCGCCTGTGCCTTCCTTTGTCCCGTAAAGTCTTGCAGGAATAACCCTTGTATCGTTAAGAATCAGGCAGTCGCCCTCAGAAAGCATATCCACAATATCATAAAAATGCTTGTGCTGAGTTTCACCTGTTACTTTATCAAGGCACATAAGTCTTGAGCTTTGTCTGTCCACAAGTGGGTCCTGTGCAATTAGTTCCTGTGGCAAGTCATAGTAAAAGTCTGTTCTTTTCATTATTTTTCCTTTTCTTCCGGTATTTCTACCATCTCGTGCATTTCGATTATACCCCTTGCAATTCCCACTGCAAGTTTGTCCTGATAATCTTCGTCTATCATAAGTTCAAGTTCTACCGGATTGTTCATAAATCCAATTTCGATAAGTGCCGATGGCATTCTGCACTTTCTGTTTACTAAGAGATTTCCGGACTTAACGCCTCTTGAAAATGCGTCGGTAGATTCTATCACGCAATCCAAAATTTCTTCCGCAAGCTTTTTACTTGTAATTCCAAGCTCATCGTCATTATTTTGTGTGCTGTAATATACTTCTATTCCCTTTGCTCCGGTAACCGGTGAAACGGTAGAGTTTAAGTGTATGCTTACGAAAATTACCGCTCCTTCTTCATTTGCAAGCTCTGGCCTTGCGTCAAGAGTCGGATAGGTATCTCCTTCTCTTGTTAAGATAACTTCTATTCCGTTATCTTCAAGGTTTTCCTTTACCTTTTTTGTGACGATTAAAGCAACATCCTTTTCGTCTATCCTTTCGCCACTTCCTGCTTCCATAGAAGCAATAAGGTTTCCGTCACTTTCTATAGCCTGAAGGTATGCTTCTTTTTCTTCTTCTGTCATAAGGTAACCGCTGGCACCAGGGTCATAACCACCGTGACCTGCATCAAGTACCACTATCTTTTTAGTATCGTAATACATAGGCGGTGTTGGTGTTGGTGTCGGCGTTGGTGATGCCGACGGGTCTATTGTAGCACCAGGCGATGGTTTTGGTGTTGTCACCGGCTCGTCTATCTCAATATCTGCCTTTTTGTCTGCTGAAAATTTAAATGTTATAGTCTTTTTATCAGATGATAAGGAAACAGCGTATTTTTCAACATTTTCTGTGTCTATGGCAACACGGGTGTATTCATCGTGCTGACCAATTCGGATTGATTTCATAATACAATCTTCATCAACATCTGTTCTGGTTTTTAATGTATTTTGTGCGCCAAAAATATCCGCATATAATGTTCCTGACGATGTAAGAACGGCTTTTGAAATGCTGTTTACCTGAGAGCTTGCAGTAATTTTTACAGTTATTGCATCATCTTCTATATCATAGCTTAATTTAGTAAGCCTTGCTGTCATCTCGATTGGTTCATCACTCTGGGTTGGCTTTGGCGTTGTTGTCGGTTTTGGTGTAACCGTTGGCTTTGGTGTAGATGTTGGATTTGCCGTAGGGCGTGATGACTTCTTTTCATCAACGCTTATTATCTTGTTTTCTCCGTCATATCCCACATTAAGACCTATATTTTCTGAAATGAATCTTATAGGCACCATCGTCTTTGGGTATTCGCCCCATTTTCCGATAAGCTTTGCACCAACTCCGTCCGGTATTATCTTTGCAATCCCGTTAACTAAAGCTGTGCTTGAACCTATGGTAAGTATCACTGTTTTGCTTCCGTAATATACTCTTACGGTACTGTCACTTGCATAATAAGTAACCTTCGCTCCCAGTTCTTCAAAAACTTCACGAACAGGAACTACGGCACGGTTATTAAATATAATCGGGTTAAGTGGCAAATTCTCGAGGGTTTTTCCGTTAATTACCAAGGAATATACATCACCCGTATAGTTGTGTATGCCTCCATCATATTCTAAAAGAAGCGATTCGGCAAAAACAGTATTTATAAAAAAGCAGTATAGCAAAACTAGTGTTACCGCTATTTTTTTCATTAAAGTTTCCTCCCTTATTATTCAGGACAAGGCACATTAAAATGTTCATATCCTGCTTGCGTCACAATCCTTCCCCTAGGTGTTCTCGCAATAAATCCGAGCTGCATCAAATATGGCTCGTAAACATCTTCGATTGTATTCGGCTCTTCACCAATTGTTGCAGCCAAGGTGTCAAGGCCAACAGGTCCGCCGCCGAAATTCTTTATCATTGTCATAATCATCTTGTTGTCAATATTATCAAGGCCCATATCGTCAATCTCCATCTGAAGAAGTGACGCTGCGGCTATTTCTTTTGTAATCTTGCCGTCAAACTTAACCTGTGCAAAATCACGGACACGCTTTAAAAGGCGGTTTGCAATTCTTGGTGTTCCACGTGAACGGCTTGCAATTTCTTCTGCACCGCCGTCGTCAATTTCCACGTTTAATATGCTTGCGGAACGCTTAACAATCCTCTTTAATTCTTCAGGCTTATAAAGTTCAAGTCTTGCAAGAACGCCAAAACGGTCACGAAGTGGTGCTGTTAAAAGTCCTGCTCTTGTTGTTGCACCAATTAAAGTGAACTTTGGAAGGTCAAGACGGATTGACTTTGCAGAAGGACCTTTTCCTATAATAATGTCAAGAGCATAGTCCTCCATAGCAGGGTATAAAATTTCTTCAACCGTTCTTGACATACGGTGTATTTCGTCAATAAAAAGTATGTCGTTCTGTGAAAGGTTTGTAAGTATGGCAGCAAGGTCACCTGCCTTTTCAATAGCAGGTCCGCTTGTAATTCGGATATTAACTCCCATTTCATTTGAGATAATTCCTGCAAGGGTTGTTTTTCCAAGCCCCGGTGGTCCGTATAAAAGTACGTGGTCTAATGATTCACGTCTTTCCTTTGCCGCATTTATATACACCTTTAAGTTTTCTTTAACCTTTTCCTGACCAACATAGTCTTCTAGCTGTCTTGGGCGAAGTCCCACTTCAATGTCTGCATCTTCGTCAAGAAAATCTCCGGTTACTATTCTTTCGTTATCATCAAATATCATAAATTCACTCTCCTTTTTTAAAAAGGCTTACATTAACAGCATTAAAGCTCGTCTTACAATTTCTTCAACGCCCAATGTCGGGTCTACCTTAGAAACTGCTGATTTTGCCTCGCTTTGTGAATATCCCAAAACAGTAAGCGCACTTACTGCTTCAAGTGCTGCCGTATCAAGTGTAACTTCACGGGTCACAACTTCATCCGGCACAATTTCTGAATTCTTAAGCTTGTCCTTAAGCTCTAGTATAACTCTCTGTGCCATCTTTGCACCAACGCCCACCGCTTTGGTAAGTGCCTTGGAATCTCCCGTCATAACAGCAAGTACAAGCTGGTTAGGTGTTAAAGTTGAAAGTATTGCAAGAGCAGCTTTTGGGCCAACCCCTGAAACTGACAACAGGTGCAAAAACATTGAAAGTTCATCATTTTTTGTAAATCCGTAAATATCGAAAACATCTTCTCGCACGTGAAGGTGTGTATAAAAGGTTACGTCGCTTCCCACATTTACGCTGTCAAGAGAAACCTGTGATGTATAAATTTTATAGCCTACGCCACCGTTATCAACTACAGCAAAATTATCCTGTTTTAAAATCAGCTCACCTTTTATATAGTAATACATACTTTTTTCCTTCCTTTTTATGCAAAAATATGCATATTTCGTGGTGCTATTTCCCCATATTATAGTTTACTATAACATTATACCACAAAATATGCATAAATGAGTTTACGTTTACATTACAAGTATATAACGGATTTTACAGGCGGTTCACTCCCAATTCCTCGTTAATTTTTGCAGAATGAGCGTGACAAATCGCAACCGCCAAAGCGTCTGCCGCATCGTCAGGTTTTGGGATAGCATTCAGGTTTAGAAGCATTTTTACCATCTGCTGAACCTGACCTTTTTCCGCTCTTCCGTAGCCTGTTACTGCCTGCTTTATTTGTAGCGGTGTATATTCATAAATAGGTATCCCTGCTGATGCCACTTCTGCTACCAAAACGCCTCTTGCCTGTGCAACGGCAATAGCAGTTTTTGCGTTATTATTGAAGAAAAGTTCTTCTATTGCAACTGCATCGGGTTTATATTTATGCAAAAATTCCTGTATATCTTCCTTTATTCTTTTAAGTCTTAAACTAGTAGCTTCCGACGCATGTGTTGTTATGGCATTATACTCAATCGGCCTGAACTTGTTTCCCTTGTATTCAAGCACTCCTATGCCCACAATTGCATACCCTGGATCTATACCTAAAATAATCACAAAAAACACCCCTTATTTTTATGTACTTTTAGCACATTTGACTATTGCATAATTATAAATAAAAATGTATAATAATACTCAACACATATATTTTACACTAAATCAGGAGGAATTTCAATATGGCAAAGGAAAAAGTTGTTTTAGCTTACTCAGGCGGACTTGATACATCAATCATTATTCCGTGGCTAAAGGAAAACTATGACTGCGAAGTTATCGCGGTTGCTGTTGACGTTGGTCAGGGCGAAGAGCTCGCTCCCCTCAACGAAAAAGCCATCAAGTCCGGCGCCAGCAAGATCTATATCGAAGACGTTCGCGAAGAGTTCGTGACCGACTGCATCTGGCCCACCCTGCAGATGGGCGCTGTTTACGAGCAGAAGTATCTGCTGGGCACCAGCTTTGCCCGCCCGATCATTGCCAAGCGTCTGGTTGAAATCGCCAAGGCCGAGGGCGCTACCTCGATCTGCCACGGCGCTACCGGCAAGGGCAACGATCAGGTCCGCTTCGAGCTGACCATCAAGGCTCTGGCTCCCAACATGAAGATCATCGCCCCGTGGCGTATCTGGGACATCAAGACCCGCGAAGAGGAAATCGAGTACGCCGAAGCCCGCGGTCTGGACGTTCCGCTGAACAAGAAGCGCCCCTACTCCATGGACCGCAACCTCTGGCACCTGAGCCACGAAGGCGCAGAGCTGGAAGATCCGTGGAACGAGCCGCCGAAGGATCTGCTTCTGATCTGTAAAAATCCCGAAGAAGCTCCCGACGAGGCCGAGTACATTGAAATCGATTACGAAAAGGGCGTTCCGGTAGCCGTCAACGGCGAGCAGTACGGCCCCATCGAAATCATCGAGAAGCTGAACGAGCTGGGCGCCAAGCACGGCGTCGGCATCGCTGATCTGGTTGAGAACCGTCTGGTCGGCATGAAGAGCCGCGGCGTTTACGAGACTCCCGCCGGC
>JAZOOY010000056.1:0-92683 GCA_045655325.1 Clostridia bacterium | reverse complement strand
AAGATTTTATTTTTGCAAACGGCGGTCACTTCGGTTCTGTAACCAATGACGGTATCAACTCAACAGAGTTGGTTGCAGCATTAATCAACCAGAAAAACAGCTTTGCTGAGGGTATTGCTTATGCACAGAGTCTTATCGACGGCACAGCTTCAATTCTTATTCTTACCGAAGACGGCAGAATCATCGCAGCCAGAGACAGATTAGGCAGAATTCCCGTTTTAATCGGACACAACGAAGACGGATACTGCGTCTCATTTGAAGACTTTGCCTATAAAAAATTAGGCTATGCCGACTATAAAGAATTAGGCCCCGGCGAAATAGTTGAGTTTACAGCTGACTCTTTCAAGGTACTCAGAGAGCCGGGTACAGAAACTAAAATCTGTGCATTTCTCTGGTCATACTACGGCTATTCAACATCTTGCTATGAAGGTGTGAATGTTGAAGTAATGCGATATAAAAACGGCAAAATCATGGCAGAGGCAGACCGCATAAACGGTATAGCTCAGGATATTGACTATGTCAGCGGTGTACCGGATTCAGGCACCCCACATGCTATCGGCTATGCCCACGAAAGCGGAATACAGTTTGCCCGTCCCTTCATCAAGTATACACCGACCTGGGCACGCAGCTTCACACCTGCTAACCAGAACGAGAGAAACAGAGTTGCTAAAATGAAGCAGATTCCTGTTCACGATTTGATTGAGGGCAAGAACCTTATGTTTATTGATGACTCAATCGTTCGTGGAACACAGATGCGAAAAACTGTTGACTTCCTTTATGAAAACGGAGCGGGTGAAGTGCATATGCGTTCTGCCTGCCCACCGATTATGCATAGCTGTAAGTATTTGAACTTCTCACCTGCAAAGGACGTTATGGAGCTTATTACAAGAAGCACTATTATGGAACTTGAGGGCGAAGAGGGATTTAAGTATCTGGATGAATACAGCAACACAAATACAGAACGTGGAAAGAAAATGCGCGATGCTATTTGCGAAAAACTACATCTAAAAACATTGGAGTTCCAGTCACTTGACGGACTTGTTGAAGCAATCGGTATTGATAAGTGTAAACTTTGTACTTACTGCTGGGACGGTAAGGAATAAGCAAGGCTGAATTATTTTACTCGGGAACGTTTTATAGTATCATAAATACAACATTCTTAATCGATAAGAATGTTGTATTTTTTTGTATTAAGGACTATAAACAAAAGAAACCGCTCCACGTACACACGTACGCCGTCGGGCAAGGTGCTGTGAAAATCACAGCACTTTCTTTTGTTCATTCCCGAGAAAAATAATTCAGCCTGAAGAAAGTGGCGGATGGTTATTACCATAACTTACTTGTTGAAATTTCATTATGCATAGTGTATCATAGAACACGTGGTTGACATAAAATTATTTTTAAATTAAAAATGGCATAAATTTGCCAAATTTTAAAAATTAAAATATTATGTAAACCGCTGGTAGTATAGGAAGAATGTGCAAAGCACATTCGGTATTAAAAGGAGGACACATAATGAAAGGTTCAAAAAAAGTTCTTGCCGGAATATTGACAGCGGCAATGTCAATTTCATCTTTCGGCATGCACGCTTTTGCATCAGCGGAAATTCCTGTTGACGTAGAAGGAACAAGATTTGAGGAGCCAATCAGAATTTTGCAGGCTCTAGACATTATGAACGGTGACGGTGACGGAAAGTTCAGACCGGACGACACAATCAAGCGTTCAGAAGTTACCAAAATGGCAGTCCTTGCAATGGGACTTGGCGATGCGGCAGAAAGTGCAAAGGGCATATCAAACTATCCTGACGTACCGACAGATCACTGGGCAAATGGTTATATTAACGTAGCAACAGCTCAGAATCTTGTAGTAGGTTATGACACAGGTTACTTTATGCCGGACAAGGAAATCACTTACGCAGAAGCTATGACAATCTTTGTACGTGCTATGGGTTACGAAGTATATGCACAGTCAAAGGGTGGCTTCCCACAGGGTTATATTGTGGCAGGTTCAAACAACGGACTAACTAAAAACGTTCAGGGTTCAAATGCTGCACCTATTTCAAGAGGTAACGTGGCATTTATGACAGTTAACGCACTTGATGGAAATCTAATGGAACAGACAGGTTTCGGCGATGATGCAAAGTGGGAAATTACTGATAAAACTCTTCTAAAAGACGTTCTTGAAGTTACAAAGGCAACAGGTCAGGTTGTAGCAGTTGAAGGAACATCTCTAACAGACAACTCAGGTCTTGACAGAGGATTCATCAAAATCGGTAACGAAATTTTTGAAACTGCATATAACATGAACAACCTATTGGGTTACAAGGTAACTTACTATGCAATGGAAAACGAAAGTGGCGATATGGAAGTGCTTGTAGCAATTCCTGAAGCCAGCAAAAATAAAACATTTGAAATTACAGCAGACCTTATGGCAGGAATCACTGAAAAGGGTTCATACAAAGCTATTGAATACCTAAAGGATTCAACATCAAGCAAGGTGTCATACGTGACACTTGACAGTGAGCCTACTCTAATCTATAACGGCAAATACGAAGCTATGGATTATGATTTGGTAGACATTACAGAATCTTCAGGTAAGGTAACACTTTTAGATAGCGATTCAAACGGCAGATATGACATCGTATTCGTAACAGAATATGAAAATATAGTTGTAGAAGAAGTAACATCTACAAACAAGATTATTGACAAGTACGGCAAGCCAACACTAAAGCTTGACGATGAAAACGAAGATCTTTCTTACAGCATTATGCACGGATCAGACGAACTTAAGGTTTCAGACCTGGAAGAATACGACGTTCTTTCAGTTGCTGCAAGTAAAGATAAGCTAATCTACAACATTGAAGTTTCAAGAGAAACTGTTGAAGGTAAAATCACAGGTATCGGTAATGACGGCTACACAATTGGTGGTAAAACTTACAAGGTAGCTTCAAACTACACAGAAGACCTAAACCTTGGAACAGAGGGTGTATTCTACCTTGACGTTATGGGCATGATTGCAGGTGTTGATAAGGAAATCACAACATCTTCAAACTACGCATACCTTCTAAAGGCACACACATCTGATGCGACTGATGAGTCAACATTTAAGGTATTAACAAAGTCAGGTGAAGAAACAACATTTACTGCAAACGAGAAGATCAGATTTAACGGTACTTCAGGCAAGCTTTCAGCCAATGTTGTTGAAGAACTTAAGACAGGTAAAGAAACAAATAAACAGCTAATCACTTACTCACTAAACTCTGACGGTAAAATCGTATCAATCAACACAGCAAAGGATAACACATCAACAGGTGATGTTGATAAGTCAAAGTTCACAATGAACTTTGTTTACGAAAACGAAGAATTTAACGGCAACACAAACAAAATTGGCGCAGTAAGACTAACCAGCGACACAATTATCTTCGATATCAACGAAGACAATAAGGATTACAAGATCGGTAAGCTTTCAATGTTCGAAGACGGTTCAAAGTACAACGTAACTGTATTCGATATGGGTGAAGATTTTGTGGCAAAAGCAATTATCGTAACTGATTCAAACCTACAGACAAATGCTGAATCATCAATCGCAGTTGTTTCAAAGGTTATCAGCGCAACAAACGAACATGACGAAGTAACAGAGCTTTTGACAGCCTTTGTAGACGGTGAAGAAGTTGAAATCTTTGCAGAAACAGCAGGCATCCTTTCAAAGGGTGAAGGCGAAAAGCTTGAAGCTGGTGACATCATCCAGTATGTAACAAATGCAGACGATGAAATTACAAATATAAGAGTTCTGTTCAACATTGACGAAAAGGGAACTGAAGCAGAAGTTGAAGTGGCTGAAAACTTAAAGACAATCTACGGTAAGGTTACTAAGAAGTTCTCAAACTCAATGAACGTAACAGTAAATGACGGCAGCGTAATCAACTTGGCACTTTCAAAGGACGTCCAGGTTTACAGCGTAGACACAAGTCTTGTAAAGAATCAGGTTTCAGCTGCTGAAATCGGTGACATCCAGGCATACGACGAAGACGAAGGCAACAGAGTATTCGTAAAAATCTACAAGGATGTTGTCCAGGAAGTTGTAATTATAAAATAACTTTAAAAAGGTGCTCTTAATATCTTCTCTATACAATTTTCGGTAAAAGGACGGCTACGGCCGTTCTTTTCCGCATATAAAAGCAAAAACACAAGATGTTGTGGAATAATTATAGAAATGTTACAAATATTATACAAATTCGAAAGATATATTGATTATGATAAAATAGTATGCTAATATAAAATCATAGTAGTGTATATAAATGTAGGTATACATATAAAACCAGCGGAAAGGATGAAGAGAATATGAAAAAAATAATATCAATACTTCTTGCGTCAGCGCTTGCTGCGTCCACAATGGTGCCTGTTATGGCTAAGGACACATTCAGCGATGTAAATGACAAACACTGGGCTAAAGAATATGTTGAAGATATGGCTGCAAAAGGCCTTATAAGCGGTTTTGATGATGGTACATTCAGGCCTGATCAGGACGTTTCAAGAAGAGATGCTTTTGCTCTTTTTGCACGTATGATGGGGTCAAATAATGAAATGAATAAAGACATCCTTGAAATTGCAAAAAAAGAATATAAAGATGTTTTAAAAGCATACGACCTTACTTATGCAGAAGGCGATATCGCATTCCTTTTATACCGCGGTGTGATTACCGAAAAAGAACTTGATAAGTATTTCAAGGATAAAAAGAAGACAGAGGCAATGCCAAGATATGAAGCGGCAATCCTTATCACAAAAACAATGCTTGCTGAAGATACTGCAACAGGCGAAGTTTTAATTGATATGGACTACAGTGACGTTGCTGATATTCCAAACGAAGCAAAGCAGTACGTATATTATGTTTCTCAAAAGGGAATAATGCAGGGAAGCGACAATAAGTTCTCACCAAACGGAAAAGTTCAGCGTGGACAGATTGCCGTAATGCTTTCAAAAACTGCAAACAGTGCAAACTACTACTTTGAAGTTGCAAAACTTGAAAAGGTAGATGCAACTGCTGATAACATCAAGATTAAGGACTATGATGACGAAATAGGATATGCAAAAGAAACTGTTATTTATAAAGACGGCAAGAAAGTAGAAGACAAAGACCTATTGCCGGGTCAGACAATAGTTCTTACATACGCAGAAGATGACGGCGGAGTAAAGGTTGTATATATTGACATTTTAGCAACTGAAATTACAGAAACTAAAAAGGTTATCTATAAAGGATATGCAAGCGCTGAAGGAAATCTTCAGATAAGCGTAGAAGACGCTGAAACAGGCGAAGCTACACAGTATAAGTGCAGTCCTAATGCAATTATCACAATTGGCGGAGATGCTCTTAACATAACAGCTGTTAAGTCAGGTGAATATGTAGAAATTGGTCTTGCAGGAGATGTTGTAGTTGAAATGACATCTGTAGCGAAAAGCGAACAGATTAAAGACGCATCAATTGCAACTATTGACCCAAAGGGTTCAATAACAATTTCTCATAAAGATGAAAAATACAACGGCATGAAGCTAACTGTAAATTCTAAGACAAGAATTGAAAAGGATAGTAAGATTGCAGAATTCGCTGACCTATACAGAGGTGATAAATTAACTTTAAAATTTGAGTATGGAGTACTAACAGTTATAACAGCTCAATCTTCAAAGAAGACAGTAAGTGGCGTACTTACATCATACACAATTTCAAGCACACCAACACTTACAATCAATGTAGACGGTCAGGAAACAACATATGATATTCCAACAGACGTTGTTATAATTGTTGATGGAAAAGAAGGAAAGCTTGCAGACTGTGAAGTTGGAAGCAGTATGAAAATCACTGTTGAAAGCGAAGCAATTGTTAAGATTGAAGCAACAGCAAGCGTGGGCGCTGTAGGTTCAAAACTTGCAGGAAAAGTTGTGTCAGTTAATGAAAAAGCCAAGACAATTGAAATGGTATCTACAGAGCCAGGCACAAAAGTAACCACAAACATCAGATGTACAGATGATACAAGATACATTGTAATGCCAAGCTTCCAGAACTATACTCTTAAGAAAATTAAAGCAGGAGATATGATAGAAGTATACGGCGCATATCAGAATGGTATATTTGTTTGCCAGGGCATAACAATAATGCTAGCCGAATAATCGGTAATAAACAAGGTTGCTTTGCAAAGCGTCATAGGGCTTGGCAGGGCAACCTTGAATTTTTATGAGGTGAAAAATGAAGAAATTTGACAAATACAGAAGCTGGATAATCGCCTTTGTTTTTGCGGTTGCAGTTATAGCGGTTTACAAAACATTTGATAACTTTTATAAGGTGGCAGAGGTGATAGGCAGTATAGTAAAGAGTCTGACTCCTTTTGTTATCGGTTTTGTTATTGCGTATATTCTTAATATTCCTGCAACCAAGATTGACAAGCTATGTCAAAAAAGCAAGTACGGATTTGTTAAAAAAAGAAGCAAAGGAATAAGCATAATCGGTGTGTACCTTATCACAGCTTTGCTGTTTTATATAGCAATAAGCGCCATTGCACCGGCATTATACCGAAACTTTGTTGATTTGTATTTCAATATTCCGGGATATATAAACGAAGCACTTGACACAATTGAAAACTTGCAGAAACAGTATGGTTTTACTTTGTTTGAAATCAATGAGGCAAACATAATAAATGCATTTAACACATTCCTTGGCAAAATTGATATTGCAGAGTTCGGCAAGTATGCAAAAGGTGTTGTTAATATAACATCAGGCGTTATCAACATACTTATCGGAATTATCGTTTCAGTATACATGCTGATTGAAAAGGAAAAAATCAAGGCATCATCAAAGCGTATTGCAAGAGTTCTTCTGAAAGAAGAAAAGGCAGAAAGACTTATTGAAAATGTAAGAAAAATAAACAACATTTTCTCAAAATACCTGTTCTGCTTGCTTTTGGCGGCAACAATAATGGCAGTTTTAGCAACAATTGTGCTTTCAATTTTGAGAGTAAAATACGCAATAATCCTTGGTATTATGATAGGTATATTCAACCTTATCCCATATTTCGGTGCAATTATTGCAGGATGTATTGCAGTATTGATAACCCTACTAACAGGCGGATTTTTTCAGGCACTATGGGCAGCTATTGCACTTATAATCCTTCAGCAGATTGACGGTAACTTCACAAGCCCGAAGATTATGGGCGACGTTTTAGACGCATCACCGCTACTAATAATCCTTGCAGTAACACTAGGTGGCGGACTTTTCGGAATCGTTGGAATGATAATTTCAGTACCAATTGTTGTTACAATAAAAATGGCACTTGGCGAGTTTATAGATGAAAAGGAACAGGAAAAAAGTGAAGATTGATGTAGCAGTGATAGGCGGTGGAGCATCGGGAATAATGGCAGCCATTTTTGCGGCAAGAAGTGGCAAAAAGGTGTGCATTCTTGAAAAAAATCCCCGCATAGGCAAGAAGATTCTTGCAACAGGCAACGGACGTTGTAATTTCACGAATATAAATGCGAGGCCAGAAGACTACAACCAAGAGTTTGTAGCCTCTGGCTTTGAGTGCTTTTCACCTAGAGAAGTTATAACCTTTTTTGAAGAACTGGGACTTTTATCAAAAGAAGAGGCAGAGGGTAGAGTATATCCGCTGTCTGGTCAGGCAACAGCCGTTCTTGACGTTTTAAGGTTTGAACTTTCAAGACTTTCAGTAAAAGAAATAGTGGACTTTGACGTGCAAAAGATTGAAAAATCAAATGATGGCTTTGTAATTTATTCAAAAAATGAAAAGGTTCATGCGAAAAAGGTGATAGTAGCAACAGGAGGTATGGCATCACCAAAATCGGGTTCCGACGGAAAAGGTTATGAACTGCTAAAGGCCTTTGGACATCATACCACAAAACTTGTGCCGTCCTTGGTTCAGCTTAAATGCGAAAAAAGCGTTGGCGGAGTTCGTGCATACGGAAAAGTTACAACTCAAGACGGAAAGAGCGACATTGGTGAAATTCAGTTCAATAACTACGGAATTTCAGGAATACCTGTTTTTGGACTTGCCAAATACGTGAAAAAGGGCGAACCTGTTTTCCTTGACCTTTTACCTGATTACACAGAAGATGAAGTGGTCAAAATCCTTAAAGCCAGACCAAAGCAGACAATGGAAACATACCTTATCGGTATTTTAAATAAGGCTTTAGCGCATTTTCTATTAAAAGAATGCGGAATCTCTCCGCTTTCTAAAATGAGCGATACGTTAAAAGATGACGAGATTAAAAAGATTGCAAAGAAAATCAAGTCATGGCGTTTTGACGTTACAGGGACAATGCCTTGGGATAATGCGCAGGTTACAGCAGGCGGAATTGAACTTTCGGAAGTTGACCAAAAAACTATGGAATCAAAGCTCTGCCCAGGCCTATACATAACAGGTGAAGTCCTTGACATTGATGGCCCTTGCGGTGGATATAATCTGCAGTGGGCGTGGGCTTCGGGAAAAATGGCAGGAAGTGAGGCCGTACTTTGATAAGAATTGATAATATAAAAGTTGCAATCGGCGAAGAACTTACAAAAAAGCATATTGCAAAACGTGCAAAAGTGGCGGAAAGCGACATTTCAGATTACAAGGTAATCAAAAAGGCCATAGATGCACGAAAAAAAGCCGATGTTCACTATGTTTATACAGTAGTGGCAACAACTAAAAAGAAAATAAACGGATTTTCGGAATATATAGAGAAAAAGTACACATTCCCAACTTGCAAGGCACTTAAAAACCGCCCTGTTATTGTGGGAACAGGCCCTTGCGGTCTTTTTGCGGGACTTATGCTGGCAAAAGCAGGGCAAAAGCCTATTCTTTTAGAACGTGGAGCAGACGTTGACGCAAGACATAATGCGGTAGAAGAATTTTGGAGCACAGGAAAGCTTGATGAAAGAACAAACGTGCAGTTTGGCGAAGGCGGTGCAGGCACTTTTTCTGACGGTAAGCTTAATAGCGGAATTAACGATGAAAGATGTCAGTTTGTACTTGATACTTTTGCAGAGTTTGGTGCACCAAATGAGATAACATACACCGCAAAACCGCATATTGGCACAGATATTTTAAGGAATGTGGTAAAGAATATCCGCATAGAAATAGAGAACCTTGGCGGTGAAGTGAGATTTTTAAACAAGGTAGTTGGTATATTAACTGACAATAACGCAGTATGCGGTGTGGAAGTGGAAAATGCAGACGGGAAATACGAAATCAAAACCGATAACCTGATTCTTGCAATCGGACACTCTGCTCGTGATACCTACCGAATGCTTCAGAATCTTGGCATCAAAATGGAACCGAAAAACTTTTCCGTTGGCGTGAGAATTGAGCATAGTCAGGAAATGATAAATAAGAGCCAATACGGTAAATTTTGGGACAAGCTTGGCAGTGCAGACTATAAGCTGTCTGCACATTTTGAAAACGGCAGAAGTGCATATACTTTCTGTATGTGCCCTGGCGGTGAGGTTGTGGCATCTGCATCCTTTCACGGTGGAGTTGTGACAAACGGAATGAGCAATAATGCAAGATGTGGAAGAAATGCAAACAGTGCGTTATTAGTTAATGTAACCACAGATGACTTCCCATCAAGTGACCCACTTTCAGGCGTGGATTTTCAGGAGAAAATTGAGAAGAAAGCATTCTTTTTGGCAGGAAGCAATTACAAAGCACCAGCACAGTATGTGGCAGATTTCCTTGGTGTAGAAACTAAGGAAAAAATAGAGCCCACATACAGACCGGGAGTTGAATTTTGCAATATAGCGGAAGTGTTCCCCGGATTTGTTACAGAAACACTAAAACTTGCCATAAAGGAATTTGACAGAAAGCTGAAAGGCTTTGCAGACGGCGGTGCAGTTATGACAGCGCCTGAAACAAGAAGTTCTGCGCCTGTTCGAATTGTGAGAGATAAAGAAAGCTATATGGCAGATATTGGTGGGCTATATCCTGCAGGTGAAGGTGCGGGATATGCAGGCGGAATAATGAGTGCTGCCGTTGACGGAATAAAGGTTGCAGAGAAAGTGGCACAGAAAGGAATGGCGCAGGATTGAGCAATAAAGCGGATATCGACTTTAAGAATATGATAAGGCTTTCGGCAGATACCCTAAAATCTGTGCAGATTTTGTGTCAGCATGCAGGAAAGATAGCTACCCAAAACGGAGAAATCAGGTATGTAAGCACCAAAGACGTGAAAGGTGCTCTGCAGGATGATATAAAGGGATTTATAGTTCCTGTACCCGAAATAAGCGGACCAATCTGGAACTCAAGGATTGCTAAAATGTGCAAGATTGATGAAGAAAATAACGAGATTTTGTACGAACTTTTTGATGATGAGATAGAAATAAGCTCTGTTCGTTCTTGGTACTACACGAATCTGGCGAAGTATATCCTAAGAACCTATATGCTTCCGCTTAAAAGATTCTGCAAGAGCATAGGAAAAGAAATCATTTTTGATTTGGGCGATATTGAAATGCAATATGACCTTATGAGAAATATGATAAACCCTGATATGTTAAAAAAGGCAGGACTTTCACTTTTGGTACATAAAAGCGAAAACGTTGAAAAAGAACTTGGATTTTCTGGTGAAGATTTTGTTGTGGTCGGGGATTCTATTGAAAGAGTCACAAAAGCTGATGCAAAAATCCTGCTCATAAAACCTGCACGTGGAATTATGGAAAGATTCATACAGGGTGAAATCAAAAACCGTCCAAACAGGCTTGAAACACCTGCGCTTTCATCTGCTGTTGAAAGTACATATTATTGCGATATGCTGGCAGAAGCGGGATATGCATTTGACGTAACAGACGAAATTCATCTTCCGAAAGATTTGAAAAAATATGAGAATATTTTAATTTGCAAATCCTGTTTATTCGCAGAAAAGGAAAAGAAAAAGATAGACAAACTTCAGAAGTATGGAGTTAAAATAAACGACAACGAATTAATTTGCAAGCTGATGCAAAAAGGAGAGAACTAATGGGAGAAATAGTAAGACTTCAAAAATATATGGCTATGTGCGGAGCGGCATCACGCCGTGGTGCTGAAGAGATTATTTCAGCTGGACGTGTTACCGTAAATGGCGAAAAAATAACCGAACAGGGCGTAAAGGTGGAAATCGGTGCTGATACTGTAAAACTTGACGGAAAGGTGATAAAGCCAAGCGGAAAAATGTTTTACATTATGCTTAATAAACCTGTGGGCTATGTTACAACCGTAAAGGACCAGTTTGAAAGACCGACTGTAATCGACCTTATCGGCACAGAAATACACGAGCGTATTTTCCCTGTGGGACGTCTTGACTATGAAACCGAGGGACTTTTACTTTTAACAAACGATGGCGATTTCACATATAAGGTAACTCATCCAAAGCATAACATTGAAAAAACATATATTGCCGTTTTAAAGGGCGGAATTACCATTAAGGGACTTGCTCAACTCCGCCGTGGCGTAAAGCTTGATGACGGCTTTGTAACAAGCCCTGCCCAGGTTGAAATGCTTGATGCGGAAAATGGTCATACCACCATAAAAATCACCATCCACGAGGGTAAAAACCGTCAGGTAAGACGTATGTTTGAGGCGGTGGGCTCTAAAGTCAAGGAACTTCAGAGAGTAAGCATCGGCACAGTGGAGCTTGGCAATCTGCCACTTGGAAGATGGCGACACTTAACATCCCACGAAATAAACTATCTTAAAAATCTATAGTAAAAGGAAACAGGCCACAAAGGTCTGTTTTTTTATTTAAAAAACTCAATAATTTATGCAAAAATGATAAAAATAAAAGTAGTGGTTTTTGCCTGTAAATTAAGCTGTAGAAAATTTGGCAAAGTGCTTGCAAAATATTGGAAATTGTAGTAAAATGTATAGTGAGGAAAAATTTTATTATTTCAAGCAAACAAAACACCGAGAGGAGGACATAGAAAAATGACAGAAGTATCATCTGCATTGGTAGTGGGACTCGGCATGGGAACAGTATTTGTAGGACTTGTCGCAATTATTGTTTTATGCTATATTATGAGTGCCATAGTAAAGTTTTTTGAAAAAGGTAAAAAATCTGAAGCGGTACAAAGTGTGGCTGCACCTGTAGCCAATAATGCACCAATCCAGAACAAGCAGGAAATTGTTGCAGCATGCTGTGCGGTAATCGCGGAAGAACTTGGCACAGAAGCTAACAATATCAGAGTAAAATCATTCAAGAGAATCTAAAGACAGAAAGGAAAAACAAAAATGAAAAAGTATAGAGTAAACGTAAACGGAACAAGTTATGAAATCGAAATCGAGCTTATGAGCGAAACTGAAGCAAAGGCAGCTCCAAGTGTAGCTCCTGCTGCACCAGCACCACAGGCATCAGGCGAAGGCGAAGCAATACAGAGCCCAATGCCTGGAACAATCCTTGACGTTAAGGTAAATGTTGGTGACAGCGTTAAAAAGGGTCAGGTTCTAATGATCTTGGAAGCTATGAAGATGGAAAACGAAATCATGGCAGGAACTGACGGCGTTATTACATCAATCGGGGTAACAAAGGGTGCATCTGTTCAGACAGGCGATGCTCTTTGCACAATTAAATAATCGGGGGACAAATAGATGGAAGCAATAATGAATTTTGTCCAGCAGACAGGATTTTATCAGATTTTTGCAAACGGTGCATGGGATTCATTAATCATGGTTGCCATCGCTTGCTTGCTCCTGTATCTTGCTATTGTAAAGAAATTTGAACCACTACTACTTTTACCAATTGCATTTGGTATGCTACTTACTAACCTTATCGGTGCAGAAGTATATCACGAAGAACTTTTTGCCGGCGGACACGTTCACTGGGACCTATTCGGTGGTGCTGCAAATGAGGCAGGAAAAGTTATAACACCGGGACTTATTGATATTTTATATCTTGGCGTTAAGCTTGGTGTTTATCCTTGCCTTATCTTTATCGGTGTTGGCGCGATGACAGACTTCGGTCCACTAATTGCAAACCCAAAGAGTTTGCTTTTGGGAGCCGCTGCTCAGCTTGGTATTTTCGTAACATTCCTAGGTGTTCGTGAGCTATTCCCGGTTATTTTGGGATCAGGTCTTGGCGATCTTCTTGCAGGAACACCACTTGAAAATTTGGCGGCATCTGTTGGTATTATCGGCGGTGCAGACGGCCCTACAGCAATCTTTGTTACATCAAAGCTTGCACCTAACTTCTTAGGACCAATTGCAGTTGCGGCATATTCATATATGGCGCTTGTGCCTGTAATTCAGCCACCAATTATGAAGGCTTTAACAACAAAGAAGGAAAGAATGATTGAAATGAAGGCACTTCGCCAAGTTTCAAAGACAGAAAAAATTCTTTTCCCAATTGTTGTTACAATCTTCGTTGCTTGGCTTGTACCATCAGCAGCTCCGCTTGTTGGTTCACTTATGCTTGGTAACCTTTTAACAGAATCAGGCGTATGCGAAAGACTAGCTAAAACAGTTCAGAACGAGCTTATGAATATTGTTACAATATTCCTTGGAATTTCAGTAGGTGCAACAGCAACAGCGGCTACATTCTTAAATCCGTTAACAATCTGTATTATCGTAATGGGCGTTGTAGCCTTCGGTATGGGTACAGCAGGTGGTGTATTACTTGCTAAGTTTATGAACCTATTCCTAAAGACAAAGATAAATCCGCTAATTGGTAGTGCCGGCGTTTCAGCCGTTCCTATGGCGGCTCGTGTATCACAGATGGTTGGACAGAAAGAAAATCCAAAGAATTTCCTATTGATGCACGCTATGGGACCAAACGTGGCTGGTGTTATCGGCTCTGCTATCGCAGCAGGAGTACTTTTGGCAATGTTCGGTTAATAGAGAACCCTTGGAAAGGAAATTGACATTATGAGTAAACTATATATTACAGATACAATCTTAAGAGATGCTCATCAGTCACAGGCAGCAACAAGAATGAAAACAGAGGATATGATCCCTGCTTGTAAGATTCTTGATTCAATTGGCTATTGGTCACTTGAATGCTGGGGCGGAGCAACTTTTGATGCTTGTATGAGATTTTTGAACGAAGACCCTTGGGAAAGATTAAGAACTCTAAAGGCAAATATGCCAAACACTAAGTTACAGATGCTTTTCCGTGGTCAGAACATTTTGGGTTATAAGCACTACGCTGATGACGTGGTTGAACAGTTCTGTAAGAAGTCAATCGAAAACGGTATCGACGTTGTACGTATATTTGACGCACTGAATGACCCAAGAAACTTAGAATCTGCAATCAAGTTTGTTAAGGAATACGGCGGACACTGTGAAGCTGCAATCAGCTACACAGAAAGCCCTGTTCATAACCTTGACTACTTCGTTAAGCTTTCAGAAACACTTGAAAAAATGGGCGCTGACTCAATCTGTATCAAGGATATGGCAAACTTATTGCTTCCTTACGATGCGTATGAGCTTGTTAAAAAGCTAAAGGCTAATATCAGCGTGCCAATTCACCTTCATACACACAATACTGCAGGTACAGGTGATATGACAAACCTTATGGCGGCACAAGCTGGTGTTGACATCGTGGACTGTGCACTTTCACCACTTGCAAACGGTACTGCACAGCCATCAACAGAGGCAATGGTTGCAACAATGAAGGGAACAGAAAGAGATACAGGTCTTGACCTTAACAAATTGTCAGAAGCTGCTGCACACTTTAGAGGTATTGCAGAAAAGATGAAGAAAGAGGGAACACTTGACCCTAAGGTTTTAAACGTTGACCCTAACGCACTTTTATATCAGGTACCGGGTGGTATGCTTTCAAACCTTATTTCACAGCTAAAACAGCAGAACGCTGAAGATAAGTACTATGAGGTGCTTGCTGAAGTCCCAAGAGTAAGAAAGGACTTTGGTTATCCACCACTTGTAACACCAACTTCCCAGATTGTTGGTACACAGGCAGTTTTAAACGTGCTTATGGGCAGATATAAGATGATTTCAAAGGAATCAAAGGGACTTCTTCGTGGTGACTATGGTAAACTTCCAGGTGAGGTTAATGAAGAAGTAAGAAAACTTGCAATTGGCGATGACGAAGTTATCACTTGCCGTCCTGCAGATCTTTTGGAACCTGAACTTGAAAAGTACCGTGAGGAAACAAAGGGCATTGCAAAATCTGACGAAGACGTATTAAGCTATGCACTATTCCCTCAGGTTGCACAGAAATTTTTTGAAACAAGAGATAAGAAGCCTGAGCCAAAGCAGGAAGCTAAAGCTGATGGCGTAAGAGAAATCTTTGTACAGGATATCTCATAATTAAGGAGAAGTAAAATGGAACGTAATGTATATGATGTTCTTTTAGAACGAGGTCTTATTGCACAGACAACTCACGAAGCTGAAATTCGTGAGCTATTGGGTAAGGAAAAGGTAACATTCTATATCGGTTTTGACCCAACTGCAGACAGTCTTCATATCGGCCACTTCTTGCAGATGGTTGTTATGAAGCACATGCAGGACCACGGTCACAGACCAATTGCCCTAATCGGTGGCGGTACTGCACACATCGGAGACCCATCAGGAAGATCCGATATGCGTCAGATGATGACTAAGGAAATTATCGACCATAACAGTAACTGTTTCAAGAAACAGCTTTCATGCCTTGTTGATTTTTCAGACGATAAGGCACTTATGGTAAATAACGCAGATTGGCTTTTGGATTTAAACTATGTAGAATTTTTACGTGATATCGGCGCTTGCTTCTCTGTAAACAAGATGCTTACTGCAGAATGCTTTAAGCAAAGACTTGAAAAGGGTCTTTCATTCCTTGAATTCAACTATATGCTTATGCAGAGCTATGACTTCTTGATGTTAAGCCGTAAGTACGATTGTAAAATCGAGCTTGGCGGTGATGACCAGTGGTCAAATATCCTTGGTGGTATTGAGCTTTGCCGTAGAAAGGACCAGAAGCAGACTTATGGTATGACTTTCACACTTCTTACAACATCAGACGGTAAGAAGATGGGTAAGACACAGAAGGGTGCTTTATGGCTTGACCCTGAAAAGTGCAAGCCTTATGATTTCTATCAGTATTGGGTAAATGTTCAGGACGCTGACGTAATAAGATGCTTAAAGCTTGTCACATTTGTTCCAATGGACGAAATCCGTGAAATGGAAAACTGGGAAGGCGCAGAGCTTAATAAGGCTAAAAAGCGTCTTGCTTACGAAGTTACAAAGATGGTTCACGGCGAAGATGTTGCAAATCAGGTTCACGCTGCTGCTGAAGCTGTATTTGCAGGCGGCGGAGTATCTAGCGATATGCCGACAACCGAGGTTGAAACTCTTGACGGCAAGGGTCTTTTGGACCTTTTGGTTGAAACAAAGCTACTTCCATCAAAGGGCGAAGCAAGAAGACTTGTTCAGCAGGGTGGCGTTTCAATTAACGATGAAAAGGTTACAGACGTGGCACTTGTGCTTGACAATAGCTATATCAAGAAAGACGGCTTAATCATTAAAAAGGGTAAGAAAGTTTTCCACAGAGTTATTATAAAATAAGAAAATCCACCCAATTGGGTGGATTTTTTGATATAACAAATAAATCCCAATGTAACAGGTTTACATAATATGGCATATTATAAGTTAGCAGAGTAAATTTCTGCGTACGCCTTATCCGTCCGCAGATAAGGCGTATTTTTTTGAACTTTTGCGGACAGAAAGGTAAGAAAGTATGGAAAAATATGAATACTGCGGTTGCGTTGGTTATGGATATGTGCCAGTGCAGCAGCTTTCCTCAGTTTACTGTGCAGAGGATGCTCTAAAAAACGGTTCTGTATTTCCGGAACTAGTGCTTACCATAGAAGAATACGGAAAGGTATGTAAAGGAGGTTGCAGAGAAGAATGAATCAGAACGAATTAAAAAAACAGATTCAAAGCTACTGCTTTGCGGCCTACGATATGCTACTTTATTTAGACACTCATCAGGACGATAAAAAGGCATTCGCACTTTTTAAGGAACTTACAAGAAAGGCAGAAGAATTAAAGGAACAGTATCATCAAAAGTATGGCCCTTTAAACATTAAAGCGGCAGCGGACTACACAGAATTTAATTGGATTGACGAACCATGGCCATGGGAAAAAGGAGGTAACGCATAATGTTTAGTTATGATAAATTTTTGCAGAGACCTATTAAGATAAGAAATAAAAACCCACAACTTGCGTCACTTATTGCAACACAATATGGTGGACCAAACGGAGAACTTGGCGCATCACTTCGCTACTTGACACAAAGATATGTTATGCCGGACGAAGTTTCAAAAGCGTTATTAACAGATATCGGTGTGGAGGAACTTGGACACCTTGAAATGGTGGGTACTCTTGTTTATCAGCTATCCGACGGCGCATCTGGAAAAGATTGGCTTGAAGGACACACTCCGGAATACTATGCAGATAACGGCAACGCAGTATTCCCACAAAACGCACAGGGTTCACCATTTAATGCGGCGGCAATCGCATCAACAGGCGACCCAATCACCAACCTTTTTGAGGACTTGGCGGCAGAACAAAAAGCCCGTGCAGTATATGATAACATTTTAAGACTATCCGACGATCCTGACGTAAACGAAGTTATTAAATTCCTTCGCCAACGTGAAGTTGTGCACTTCCAACGTTTCGGTGAACCAATCCTTACTAATTTAAGGAGAATTTTACCATACTAAAAGACACTGATCGCCCATATGACGACAGTGTCTTTTCTTGTTTTTATTATATCAGATATTAACTTAAAGTGCAAGAATTATTTGTCAATAAGAGCGTATCTGTTCATAATGAATTCAGTAATATACTTTGACTTTACTCGCATACCAACAGCCTTAATAGTTTCTTTTATCATATCCTCTGTAACGTGTGGGATATGATTTTTTAAAGTGTCGTCGTATGTGAGCAAATCGTTGAATAGTCTTATAAGCAAATCGTTCTTACTATTTGTATTTTTAGGATAACCTCTTGAAATCAGCGCCATATTGTTATCGAAGTTTGGAGCTAGTCCAAGGATATCTCCTGTATCGGTATCTCTTAGTATACCAAAGTTAAAGGTGTGCCTGTCAGGATTTGCACAAATTGTATCAAGGAACAACATCTGCACATAATCAGCGATAGCATTAGGACACAGTGATTTTAATGCATTAAGGGTTTCAATATAATCCTCGTTATCGCCCATAAATGAGTACGCAGGCTCAAAGTTGATAGAGGCATTGTTCGTGAAATCTTTGGTTTTAATAACACCGTTACCGCGCTGATATTCAGCCATTGTAAAACCAAGATTTAATCCTAATTTGTATATGAAAAGCTCCGAGAACATTTCCTCGTGGTTGGCTTTCTTATGCATCCACCACTGTCCGTTTTTAAGCTTCCAACACTTTTCAAAACTACCGATATTGGTAAGCTCAGGTGTCTTGGAAGTTTTACTGTTTGCAACTCTGTTGAAACTGTCGTAGGTTCCGTTGAGTGCAAGATTTGAGAAGTAATCGCTATCAAACCTTACGTCTGAATAGGTAAGGTCAGAATCTAAAGGCTTTATCCAGTATGAATCTGTAATAGTTACAGCATTTACAGTAATAACTGTGGAGATGTCATCCTTCTCTGTAAGGCGAAGTGCCTTCTTAAGAAGTCTTGAATTTGCCCTGTGGTAATCTATAGCTCTAGTTTCAAGCCATCTGTCTACATTGCCTGTATTTTTTAAATATAAAGGTAGTAGTGATTCGCTAATTATTTCAAGCTTTCCTGATTGCCATTTTGCGGCGATGGAATCCTTATTCATGATATAGAAATCCATGTCGGCACCTCCTTCCTGATAATATGTAATTATATCACATAGCAATGGCTTTGTCAATTTGTCATATATTCCACACAATTTCAGCGTTGCCATCTTCGTCAATGATGATACGGTTTATAAGAATACCGCATACGCCACGTTTTTCCTCAAAGGAAGCGGTTTTCCACTTCTTTGATAGATTCACAGCCTTTTTAACATCAATTTCTGTGTTTTCAAGCTCGTCTATCTTCAAAAGAATATCGGTTCTTTCGGCTTTGAGTTTTGATGCTCGCTGACTCATTATTTCAAGCAGGTCAGCATTGGCTTCAGGGCTCATCATCATGTCCGCAATTTTGTTTTGCGATAGCTCAATAGCTTTAAGCTTGTTGCGTAACTCGTTGATTTCAGGATGCAAATTTTTACGCTCGCTTGCTTTGACGTTTTTTAGTGTTTCAAGCTTGTTGCCGATCTCGGTGTAAACCATATCCTCAAGACTTTCCGCATATAGGGTAACATTTGTGCCGGCGCACTTCTTCAAATGAGTTTTGCCAGTGCAGGCAAAGTATCTGCGGATTTCACCGCTCCCGGTTTTGCCTTTTATAGTGGTCATGGTCCTGCCACAGCGACCGCATACTATCTTGCCACCAAGCCAGCTTGTCTTGTTGGATACGGAATTTCTTACTTGCTTGTTCTTGGCAAGCTTCTGTTGGCATTTAATCCAAGTCTCACTGTCAATGACGCCTTCATGGGTCATAACGACAACCTTGATGTCAGACCAGTCTGTATTGTCGGCCTCATGCTTGGTTATGCCATAAATCTGGATTCCATGAACCCCGTCAAAAGCTTCAGGTGGACTGATAATATTTGCATTGTGAAGCTGAAAATACTCGTACACTCTGCTGTCAGCCTTTACGTAAATTGGGTTCTTAATGATAGTAGAAAGCTTTGCCGTAGTCCAGCCACTACCGGAAGTAGGGTTTATGTTGTTCTCAACAAGATTCTTTAAAACCCTACCCAAAGACACCTGTTCAACGGCGTAGGTTTCATATATGTACTTGATTTTCTCTATCTCTTCAGGGATAGGTACTAATCGCTTAGTTTTAATGTTGTTTATAATTGTGGGCTCTAAATCAAATCCCATGGGCTTTTTACCGCCCATGTACAGCATGAGTTCACTGCGGTGTTCATAAGCTTGAGTCACGCGCTGTATAATACTATTACGCTCGAACTCTGCAAATACAGCTAGTATTTTCACGATGAGCTCGCCGTATGGGCTTGAGGTGTCGAATGCCTCTTGGGTAGAAACAAACTCGACGCCGTATTCCTTAAAAAAATTAAGAATTCCGATGAAATCTGCCAAGGATCTAGAAATTCTGTCCAAACGGTAACAAAGAACCTTTGTAATTTTTCCTTGTTCAATTTTGCGCATCATCTTCTGAAAACCGTCTCTGTCAACATTTCCGCCAGAAAAGCCGTTGTCAACAAATGTGATCACCTTTTCGTGTCGCTCATCGGGTTTTAGCATCACCTTGCAGTACTCAATCTGGGTCTCGCATGAAATTGAGTTCTCTTTTTCCACGGATTTTCTCGCGTAAATAGCTATGGCCATAAGATACACTCCTTTCTGTGAGCGAAGCGGAAATATCCGCTCCGCTCATTTGATCAGCCAACTTTGTGCGTGAAAATCCTATATAGTTCGTCTACAATCCTTTCTTCAAGTTCCTTCTTTTCTTCAGTAGTTAGGATAACGCTGTGTTTAACTTCTCTTGATTTATTAGATATATCTGTATATTTTGTAGTATGGTGTCCTGTATCTGTTGTATTCATAATATCAACCTCCAATATTTCTTGTTGCAATAATATGCTTGCATAGGAAGCTATTATTAAATACGGACACACGAAGTTCCGCGTATAAGAGCCCTATATGTTGCCACATAGAGGCTGTTTGTTATCAATGTCAATACTACCATCCGTAACGAATATAATGTGGTTAAAAGCAGTATTTAGTTCGTTATTAATTATATTCAGGATGGTTTGTCTGTTATAATCAAAAAATACGGTAGAGAGGGCTTCAGGAGTGACCCTGTCCCGCTCCTTGTATATTCTATCATAGTAATGGCAGTCGGTTATGACACCTTTGCCATTACTTTTATAACGCATCTCTAGGTAGATGCTTCTGTGAATACGGTTTTTGAACCGAGTTTTAATAACCGAGGGTATGCCGTTGACTGGCTCACCTTCGCCGATAAATATGAGAAAATTATACTTTTTCTGCATGGATTTAAGCTGTAAGTCGATAAATTCATTCCTACTCAGGTCTGCAAATTTATCTGTAATTTCTATGCCAAAATACTTTCGGTCTAATTCATTAGCGATTACAACGAGAATTTCATTAAAGTTGAAATTCGTTGTAATTAGCTTCTTTGGGGAAGAGTAGTACTCTCCGCATCTCACACGGTCAAGATAATAGCAATTTTTAACCGATAGGCTGTTATTATCCTGGCTTATTTCTAAGTAAACAAGTCTCCCGTGCTTAGTCTTAATAACTGAGCGATAGCCACCGCTCTTCGTTCTATGTAGTATAAGATGTTGTTTCTTTATATCACATCCCTCCTTAGTTTGGGCGGGCGGTAGCGAGCATCCGCTATCACCAAAAGTTCGAGAAAATCGAAGTTGAAGGTTTACATTTCTCGAAACTTCGAGGCTGAAAAGCCAGTATTTAACTAAGCTTTCAGTATTACTTCGAAGTTTCGATGTTATTTCCTCTATAGTTAAGGTAAATAGATGCTAGCGCAAAACCCTTGTTTTTGGATTTAAGGATATAGTACTTTGAATCCTTGAAATCAAGTGAGCATGAAGCTGCTTCAAGACATAATCCCTTATAGTAGTTTAGGACCCCTAAAAGGTGCTTACGGCTTGATTCTTTTAGATGTAGCTTTAAGCTGCTGATAGCAACAAGGCTATCATTGATATTGAATCTAGATGTTCTGTATGCAATCTTTGCCAGCTTAATTCTTACATTGTCGTCACTGTCGGGATTAAACTCTACATCGCTTAAAGAAAGCCTTTGATAAATAAGATTCAAAAGATTAAAAGTGTTGAACCCTTTTGCGTACATTACCTCAACAGTATTAGCGAGTAACATAAGCTGACTGCGACTGAGCATAAAGTAATTCTTTTCAATATAGTCACTTAAGCGTCCTTCATAGTCAGACCATGGATCTTCAGTAATGTTATTTAAAATCTGTGTTAACCAATTTATTATAGTATCGTTTATCTCCTTGTCCTCGAGCAGGGCAAAAATCATAGTCAATTTATGCCTTGTCTCGTACTGCATACAGGGTAGCGAGAATAGATCTCGCACCAAACCGAATGAATAGTTGTTTTCTAACTCGCTCTTTAAAAAGGTAAGGCAGGGTTCTTGGATATTTAGCCCCTTAATATAATTCTTAAAATTCATCATTTTCTTTTCCTCCATAATCATAAAAATAATTTTTGAACAAAGAGTAACCGCTGTAGCTCCGATTATCCCTAGTTTTGCGCTCATAGGTCAAGTTGCCGTCTTTAGGTTTTAGGATCTGAGCTTCATATAGAAGCTTTCTGAGCTTACGTTCACTGACAGGAAACTCAATCCCTTTATCTTGCCAGTATTTGTAAACTTTCTTGTAGACACCATTGCTTTTCAGAAAAAGAACATCATCAAGCTGAAGCACATCAAAATTTAAACTGTCAACGCCATCCTTGTCAGTAACAACGATTTCATTGGCGTCTACGAGCTCCAGATAAGCTGTCTTGAAAAGCTTGATAGGATTGTTGTCATACATGTTGTGCTGAGATAGGATGTAATGCTTGATTTTGGTCTTGAAGTCGTAATCAACATTTACGCCGTATCGGCTTGAAAACTTTACATATACATCCCACATCACGGCAAACCATGCATACATACTGTAGTAACGGCCATGCATTCCAGCAAAGCTTGTATCGTGTAATAGTTCGTCACGGTACTTTTTGAAAAGTTCAACACAATCTGAGTCAAAACTTGGGTTTTGTAGAATGAACTGTATAAACAGTGTTACAAATGAGTTTATTTCTGCCTTATGATGTTGTAATTCCGTAAGCCAGGGTTGACTTATTAAAAATTGCCCTACATCTACAAACAAAATACGAGAATAGGATGACTGCTGTAGCTGTGGCCTTTTCTCGCCTGTAATTACACTCATTCCTGTTATAAGTTCATCTACGATCTTATTTCCGACAACATATTTACCAGTGGTATTAATATCACCGGCCAATCGCACTATCTTCTCATACTTGGCATCATTTTGTTTTGAATTTATCTTGTAATCATCGACGATAGTGATGCCAGATTTGTTTGACTGAAACGATCTGCGGATGGAAGCAAGCGTGTCTTCAAACGAGGCCGTAGAACCATCATATGTGTTAAAGTAAGCAGTTGAGACGGTTGTCTTATAGCTTCCGGTTTCGCCGTTGATGCCTATAATAAACTCTGGGCATAAATGATATAATATTACGAACCTTTGTTTACTATGGCCCAACTGAAGATACATAAGAAAGATATAACCCACAAGTGGCTCTGCTGAAATGCTTTTAGCAATAGTATCAACAATCTTACACACATCTGTAGGGCTTTTTCTTGATAGTACTGTATCTGTTTTTACCAAGGTTGATTTGATAGAAAATGCGTTATTAGCATCTATCATAAGATTACCAAACAAATAGCTGTCTAGCTTCTTGGTCCAACCTGAATACCCATACACCACTCGTTGCTCAATCTCTGGCAACATAACCTTAATGGTTTTAAAGAAAATTTCCCATGACGATTTATTAAACGTAGCGAAAGGTTGGTTGCCGTACCGTGAAACAAAAGCATTTTCCGTAAATAGGGTGCTTGATTTAATTTTAACAGATTCCATGTAACGCCCATAAGAGCATATAGAAAGACATATGTAGCTTTCAGAGTCAGTGGCTGTCAAATATCTTTCTTCGTACTCCAAAATTGGAATAGTATTTATTATATGGTCACAATCATCCATGATAAAGCCGTGTAGAACTTCGTCTTCATCAAATCTTAGCTCTGGTGCCCTTTCAGCAAAGAGGACATTGATGTTCTCAGAAAATTTAGGACCATGCATACTATGTTCCTCCTTTTTGCATATTCAGAGACTGAGGATCTCTGTGCTTACATTGTACCAGAGCAGGTTACTTTTTGTCGAAGGACAAAAAACGCCGTAAATCTCGGCGGAGACAAAAAAAGAACTTCGTTTAATTCGAAGTTCTTTGGTTATTTTCTTTTTGTTTCTCGGTTTTAATATTATAAAGTAACTTAAATTGGGTAAAGGTAATGTCGCTACTGCAGTCTTTTTCCAGGTTAATTTTAACCTTTGAGTCAAGAAAGTCATCGAAGAAAGTTGTTGCAGAGAAACAGTGCTTAATACCATCTATAAATTCAAATCCATTTTCTGGGGTAATTGAGCACAGTTCGTTTTCTATGCGGGTGCTTAGATGGAAAACTACAGCATTGTGAATGAAATTTAATAAATGAAGAAAATCAGTAACAATTGAAGGCTGTTCAAAATAGTAATCAATTAAGCTGTCAATGTTGAAAACGATACTGTTTGTGGTTCTTTCTAGAGGACTTATCTCGGCCACCTCTTGGAATACTTTCGGTATTTTAAAGCCATATGACGGAAGTTCGAGCAGTAGTTCGAGCTGATTAAGTGGAAAAATATAAAGGTCAATAATTCCATTGATCATTTGCTTGACAGCTTTGTCAGAAAGTTTTTTGCTTCGTTTCTCTTTTTTTATTAACATTAAAAGTTTGTAAAACAGTTCAAGTGCCGAGCTTGCTTCAAGCTTATGCAAAAGAAAAAAACGATCATAGCCACTGTGCGTATTTATTTCATTATATACTAAAGCTAATTCGTCAAAAAAATTTTTAGTTATTATAGGATTATCTTCATGTAAAAATTTTTTTATAATAGGGAATTCTGATATTAAATCATACCATAGTGCATGTGTGACTAACATTCTGGGAGCATACTCTGGTGTATGTAGGTATGTAGCGTGAGCGTTGCTTCTTTCGTTAAATTTTTTTTTGATTCTCTTTACACGCTTGCGGTTTCTTTCATCATCGTAAAACTCTCCTGTATCAATGCTGGACATACGCTCCACTATTTTTTTTTGAGGAAGTTTATTATCATAGGACATGCTAAGCGAAGTGAGAAGATTGCCTACTATTGTAGCATAAAATGAATCATAGTCGTATCGCATAAATTGCATAAATTCTTTTGGGGTATCAACACCAGCGAGCTGAAGGAAAGGTGTGAGAGCTACATCCAGCGCAGTACTTACGGCATCGAGAATGCTGTTAAAGTTATCATCGCTACTTTTAGTAATATCCAAAATGTTTCTATTTTCCATGAAATCACCACCTAACTATATCATTATACCAAACAGAAACAAAAAAATCAATTTACTTATGATGACTCTTCTTTGACCCATTTATAAAACAGGTTTTTATTTACTCCAAGCAATGACATGGCCTGTCTGGCGGTAATATGTTTGTTTATCCATTCTGAATAAACATCATTCCAGTTATCTGGCTTTTGCGTCGCTTTACGTCCTAAATGAACTCCTAACTTGCGGGCACTATCAATACCTTCTAGTTGTCTAATCCTAATTGTCTGTCTTTCCTGCTCAGCAATAGTCCCTAATACCTCAATTAAGATATTATTAACCATTTCAAACACCCATTCTTGTCCTTTTGGTAAATCCATCATTGTAGTAGGTAAATCTATGACCTTTAATCTGATATTGTTATCTTTAAAATATTGGAGTTCATTTCGTATGTCTGTTTTGCTTCGAGAAAGGCGATCAAGGGATTTTATAATTAGTGTATCACCATTGCGTAGCAAAGTGGTTTTCAGAGCGGTATAACCAGTACGGTTTAAGTCTTTGCCAGATTCTTTATCACATATAATATCTCTTTCTGTAGCACCTAAGTTTTTAAATGCTTCAATTTGGCGAGTTAATCTCTGGTCCTTGGCACTTACGCGAGCATAATAGTAAGTTCTGTTATCGATGAAAATCACCTCCTGTATAAAACAAAGTGTCACTAAAGGTCAAACGATTTCGGGACATGTCCCTAAATGGCTTTTAAACCTTTAATGACACAATTTCTGTTGTTTTTGGTATCATTTTGAGGTGTCCTAAAAGGTACACCTTTAAGGACATAAAATACCTGACAGGCAGAAGCCTGTCAGGTATTGCTTTATTCTGTTATAAGTTATTAATTGTTCTAATGCATAAGTTTTCTGCTTGGCTGTGTGTTTTAAAACTCTTTAACATAGCCTTCAGCAAAACTGATGAGATTTCTTTGTATCCTGCCAGAGCTAATATTTGTAAGGTCATCAAAGCTGCTATACTTTTGCAGTCAGCATCATCTACCTGCTCGATGTAGTTGTCAAGTATTTGTAATGCTTCAGAATATTCCTGATTTGCTGTATGCAATACAATGTGGCCAAATTCTGATGATAGTAGTTCTGTAGGGAAAACAATATTGTCAAATCTGTTATCTTTCATTGTGAGGACTCCTCTCGTAACTATTTTATTATAATAATGTTATAAAAATTATCAAACAAGAGTGGCCCTGACACATCAGCTACTGTTATCATTGCTTCGGCAGGTCCATGATTCAACCAAAAGTTCAATCAAGGCAATAAACATAATCCGAAAAATCTTCTTTACCTTGTCCATGTCTCACCCCCACAACTACAGTATATGTATTCTTCTATCTCGTCCAAAGTAAACCCGGCGTTTATGAGTTCATCCACATCATCGGGCAAGAATCCCTGATAGGTAGCAACTGCCTTTAAATCTTCTATGTAGTTGTATCTTGAAATACTGTCATCCTCGCAAAAGCCTATGGGTGAAAACGAACCATAATCCCACCATTTCTTACCACCAAAGTAGCTGTATTCAAACTTGCCACGTTCTATAACCCCGTCAGGCCTGATCTTCAAGATCTCGCCCTCAGATATGTCTACCGCCTCAAATTCGCCTTTTTTTAACGCTGAAAATAATGGCGAATAATCCACAAGGGCACGGTATAATATTTCGTCAGTTGAGGCGTAGACATAAATTTTCAGCTTTGGGAAATGTAGAATTGAGATTGGACTATCACCTTTAACAAGCCATATGTTATTCTCGTCATCAAGGATGGAATAGGAAAAGCTTCCTTCAGTTTGTTCTGCCATGAACTTAATGCTGTCAAAGTTCAGGAACATCTTACTTTCAATGAGCTGGACCGCTACATAGCTGTCAGTTTCTATTTTTGTTTGAGGCAAATTAAACCGCTTGCGAAGCCCTTTGTCATTGTTCAGCACTCCGTTATGAGATAGTGCGAATCTTGAATCTATACATCTCCCTGGAAACGGGTGATTATTCTTATTAAATTTTTCAGAACCTTGAGTGCTATGGCGGGTGTGACCAGTTAAGCTCACTATATTGTCAGAATGCTTAAATTCTAAATTATAGGCAGATTTGCTTTCTTTTAAAATAGTAAACCCTGATGTATCACAGAAAGCAACGCCTGTGGCATCAGTTCCTCTGATAGCTGATTGCACGGAAAGTGAGTTTGTTAAATCCGCCAAGTTTTTTATTTTATCGCCGTAACGGCTAAAACCGTAAAGTCCACACATTATAATAGCTCAACTCCTTCCATTACTGGCTCATTAACATAGAGCCTTCTTATTTTTAGGTATTCAATAAGTTCCGCCTTATTTGGTTGTATTCTAGACACAAAATCGCACCAGGACATACTTTCCATTTGCTTGTCGGTCATATTTATCGCACAGCGACAAATCTCTTCAACCAGCCGAAGAGTAGCAACAAAGGTCTTGTAGTTGAGTGTGCCACGGAATATACGAAACTCAATGGTGTTACGGTTTGTAAGATTTACCGCAACATATCTACCCAAGCCTCTATCCTTGGCGTTTTTGTATGTGTCTTTTGCTGTCGTGGATATACCGTATCTGCTAGCCCACCTATTTATGCTGGCCTCTGTTCTTCGGCTGAATTTTAACAGTTCATTCCAATGGTTTTCAACAAAGTATACAACCCTACCGATGGCTTCTTCTTGGGTTTCGTAGTCCTCGCCGAATGCGGAGCGGTTCACATGGACGTGCAGACCACAGGTGTGAGTCTCGTGTGAACGATAACCAAGGTCAAGTGCTCGTTCAAACACCGCTTTCCAGCTCATGTTATTAAGATGGTAGTCAAGGGTCATGGGATGGCTGACCAGTTCAAAACCATAATCTATACTGCCGTCGTGTTTGGCGTAAAGCCTTAATTCATCCTTGTTAGCTACATTCAGAATGAGTTCTGCGTTGTCGTGATTATCTCCGCCCTTATCGAGCTCAAGCTCTACACCCATATATAAATCGCCTGATCCGTAAAATGTTGGAGCGGGTTTATAGTTGTAAGATTTAATGGGGTTTATTTCCTGTTCTTGGAAACAGGATAGGCAGTATGGCGTATCGTCGTCATCGTATACATAGTTTGCATCATCGTTGTGAATCAGCCTGCCACAGCGTTCGCAATGGGTGTAATAGTAGTCATAACAATGGGAACAGAGGATGTGGTTGTCATCGCCTTCTGCGGAGTCGTTCCAAATTCTTATTCCGCATTCCTCGCAAACGGAAGTCCAGATGCCAAGGCAGGTTTCACACATGGCTTGTCCGCCAAAAATAGTAGCCGTATCCTCTGTCAAAACTGCCCCGCAATGTGAGCATATAATCTTATTTTCTTTCATTTAAATTTCTCCTTTTTTAGTATTCTTCTGCCAGAAGCATGGTGGTGTGAGTTTCGTCGTCTATCACAAAAATTTTGCCCACATAAAAAGGAGCATCTGTTTCTATCAGATACTCCGCTTTGTATTCAGGCTGTTCCTGGCTGTGTGTAATTTTGATTTTATCGTTTTCCTTTGCAAGTTCAAAAACTTGCAAGTAGTCTTTTGGGTGTGGCATATTTTCAACACACTCCCACATGAAAACTTGCAGGAGCGGTGGTATGTTATCACTTATGCCACGGGTTATAAATCGTTTGTTGTTAAATATAAGAATCACCTCCGAAATGTATTATCAGGATTATAATATATACTCACACTTTGGCAAAATTCAAATTTATAATTTAAAATTTGTATAACAATTAATTAATAATGATATTTGGTAACCTTATGCAATGACTGTAATATAAGCTATATAAGCTAAGAAAAGCTAAGTAAAGAAAATAAAAAATAGGATTTATAATCAATGATAACTGCTTATAAAAGAAAATAACATTTTACAAAAATGCGTATTTATAAAGGAGGATTTTGAAATGACTATACACACTTTTGAGGTGAGCTCAAATCTCACAAACGATGAATTTTATACCATACAAAAAGAACTTAAGACATCAGATCCTAGTAGCTGGAAAGCACTTAAAAATGGGATGCAGTATTGGGGTTTATCTGAGCAAGGGATTTTAATCAACATGCATCAAGTAAAGAAGAAGGGATTCTATACTTACTGCATTATATATCGTATATCTGCTCGACGAGTTATTGAGAATGATAATTTCGTCGAGCTTTTTAATGTAAAAAATTATCCCGTGTTGGAAGATAAGGTGAACACAATCATTAAGCAAAAGTGTTCGCTTCTACCAAAACTAAAGAAATGCAAACTGAAAAGAATTGATTTCTGTATTAATGCTGAACTCAATAATCAAGATCAAGTAAAAGCGTACATCAAGACTATAAAGAGAGCTAATATACCATCCAAGCTTGAACTGTATGAAGAGTACGATAAAATATCTAAACGCAAGAAACCGACTAAGGATGACTTCACTGTGTATACTAGTGAGTATGTTGCTGTGTCTATTTACAATAAGTACCAGGCAATGAAGAAGCAAGGGACAAATGTATATCCCAAAAAGGAAATTGAGAAAGCAAAGAACATTGTCCGTATTGAAATTCGTTGCATGGAAGGTAAAGTGCGTGCTTTGAAAAAGAAGTATGACATTGAAACTATCGCTGATTTCATGCAGAATGGAAAAAAGATAGGCAATGAACTATTTAAGTACTATTTAAGTAAAATTTGTAATGACGGTATGATTTATACATTAAAAGAAGCTTTAAAAAGAATTGAAATGAGTGGGTACAAAGATAAGACCAAGAGTTTGCTGAAGGAATTCATAGCAGATTCTAACGAAGCACGTAGCGTTGCTGAGGTTTTTAAAATTTACAAAAACTTTTATGGTAAATCTGGAGTAAAAAATATTGTACACTTGCTTGATGATATTGAAACAAACTATGTTACAGTTACAACTTCGGATTCAAAGTTGTTTGAAGATAGATGTATTCCTACTCCGTTAGAACTTTATAAGGAGTACAGATAATAACATTAAATTAACCATAAATGAAAGGAAGTGTTTTTAATGGCAGATAATCCATACTACATATTATCTCCCGAAGAGGCAATGGAGGAACTTCAGATAGGGCGAAATGCTATTTACAAACTCCTGGCTTCAGGGAAACTAAAAGGCTTTAAAGTGGGTCGTAACTGGAAGATTGCCAGAAAATCTATTGATGCTTATATAGATGAGCAGATAGTGAAGGGAAATACATAAAATGCAGCCAATCGGCTGCATTTTTTGCGGTCACAATATAAGTGTCGAACCGTCAACAATTTTGTTGACGATTCAGCAGGCATTGTGATATAATTTATAGTAATAAGTTAGAGAGTTAATTTTATGAAAGGATGATGTGAGAATGGCAGTTACATATACAAAATTGTGGCATATTTTGATTGATAAAGGCATGAGAAAAAAAGATCTGCAACAAGCTGCAGAACTTACAAATCATACTATGCTAAAACTGCGTAATAATCAGCATATTACAACGGAAACTGTAGGTAAGATATGTAAAGCACTAGCGTGTGAACCTACAGATTTTATGGAGTTTATGGAAAAATAATTTGAGAGGATACAATAATGGCTAAGAAAAAAGTTGAAGAAACAATAAATTTGGATTCCATTTTATTTAAGTGCCGTGACATACTTCGTTCGGCTCGTAATTCGGGATCATTCTTTGAAAAGCGTGATATGATGCTGACATTGGTCTTTTTGCGCTTTATTGGCGAAAAGTTTGAAGATGGTGTTGAGAAACTTCGTCAGGAACTTATTGCCCAAGATCTTGATCCTGATGACGAAGATATTTTTGCAGCCTTTTTTGACGATGCTACTTTTACTGACGGTACATATAATTTGCCGGTTGAGGCTCGCTGGTCTACTATTATAAATAAGCCTGCACCCGAACTCAATGTTGCCCTTGATACTGCTCTGCATAGCATTGCAACAAGCAGTACAGATTTAAAGGGTTGCTTTGTTGAGGGTACATTTACAACTCGTAACCTCGCTCCAAATGATATTAAAAAGATAGTTGATGAAGTTAATAAGATAAGCCATAAGGCTTTTGGTGAAGAAAAAGACCTTATAGGTCGCGTTTACGAGTACTTTCTCAAAGAGTTCGCCGTAAATGCCACTAAAGAAGAGGGCGAATACTACACACCTCACGACGTTGTTCAACTTATTGCTTCTATGATTGAACCTTTTGACGGTACAATTTATGATCCGTGTTGCGGTTCGGGCGGTATGTTTATTCAGAGTGCGGATATTGTAAAGACCAAACAAGGAGATATCAGCCGTATCGATGTTTACGGTCAGGAAAAAGAAGCTGCAACATACAGACTTGCAAAAATGAACCTTGCACTACGTGGTATCAGCCACCATCTTGGCGAAATGAGTGACTCTTCCTTTACCCATGACTTGCATAAAGGGTTATATTTTAACTATATAATGGCGAACCCACCCTTCAATCTTAAGGGATGGTATGACGAGAATTTAAAGAATGATGCACGTTGGGCTGATTATGTTACACCACCTGAAAGCAATGCCAACTATGCATGGATTCTGCACATGCTCTCTCACCTGAAACCCCTTGAAGGTGTTGCAGGCTTCCTGCTTGCAAACGGTGCTTTGGGTGATAGTGATACAGTAGATATCCGTAAAAAGCTTATTCAAAATGATAAGGTTGAAGCAATTATTATACTTCCGCGTGAACTTTTCATTACAACTGACATTAGTGTTACCCTTTGGATATTAAACCAGAATAAAAAGGGCGGAATGTATCACAATAGAAATTTGCGTAACAGAGAGAATGAAATTCTTTTTATGGATTTGCGTACATGGACTGAAAACCCGGTGAAAAATGAAAACAAGAAGAAAGTACGCCTGATTGATGAACAAATTCAGAAAGCTGCAGACATTTACCATATATGGCAAAGTGAAGGTACAGACGGAACAAATTATGAAGTTCCCGAACTTTACCGTAGTGTCGGCATAAAAGAACTTGAAGAGCAAAATTGGAGTCTTGTTCCAAGTAAATACATTGAGTTTATTGATCATGATTTAGACATCGACTTCAATGCAGAAATGAACCGTATTCAAAAAGAAATGCAAGAAGTTCTTGCACAGGAAAAGCAATCTCAAAAGATGCTTGGGGATGCGTTTAGGGGGATTGGATATGGCATTGAATAAATGTAAACTTGGGGAACACATCGAACTTTGCAACGAAGTAAACTCAGACCTTTCATTTGGTCTTGATTCTGTTCGCGGTGTTAATAATTTAAAGTTTTTAATGCCGACAAAAGCAGATATGAACGGACGTGATTTATCCAAATTTCAAATCGTACATCCAGGAGAATTTGTTTTTAATCACAGAACATCAAGAAATGGCAGTAAATTCAGTATTGCTTATAATGATGAAAAACAACCAATCATATGCACTGAAGACTATGTTGTTTTTCGAATCAAGAAAGAATCAGAAAACATTCTTGTAGCAACATGGCTATATATGTTTTTTAATCGTTCTGAATTTGATCGTTATGTAATAACAAACTCTTGGGGTAGTTCCACGGAGTTCTATAATTGGGAGGATATTTGCGCAGTTGAGTTAGAATTGCCATCTTTCCAAGTTCAACAAAAATATGTAGCCATTTATAAGGCTATGGTTACAAACCAACAGAGTTATGAGCGTGGTTTGGAAGATTTGAAGATAGTTTTTACGGGATATATAGAGAACCTTCGTAAATGTGAAAAATTGCATAAAATAGGAGAATATATCGTACCGTACAATGAAAAAAACACGGATGAAGCAATTATCCTTGAACAAGGAATCAATGTTGAAAAGAAATTCATAACACCACAACGTTCAAACTCTAATTTGCAGGGAAGAAAAATTGTTAGACATGGACAATTTGCATATTGCACCCAGTTAAACAATTCTAATGTTGCCATTGCTTATAGAGATGGTGATGATTGTGTTGTTTCCTCTGTATATGATGTGTTTGAAATCACACGAAAGGAAGAACTTTTGCCTGAATATCTTTTTGTGTGGTTAATAAGACAAGAGTTTGGTAGATATGTATACTGGGCATCTGAAGGAAGCGCATATGAGTTTCTTAACTACAACAATTTAGCAAATTATATGATCCCTATACCTGACATTAAAGTTCAACAAGCGATTGCGGATATCTACAATGTGTATAACACAAGAAAAAGAATCAACGAGCAATTAAAAGCTCAAATAAAAGACATTTGTCCAATTTTGATAAGGGGTTCTTTGAAAAATGACAAGAGATAAGGAGAAAATAGCATGGCAATTTCAGGTTCACAAATTACAATAAGTAATTTTTTATCACAGCAAAAACAATATTCTATTCCAAGATATCAACGAGGATATGTGTGGGAAGAAAAACAGTGGAGTCAATTGTTTAATGATTTAAAAACAAATTGCGTAAAGAATAAAACAGAAGGACATTTCATAGGAAGCGTTGTAATTTATGATCAGGCCGGGAGTGATTATGCTACGGCACATATAATTGATGGTCAGCAACGTTTAACAACATTTTCTATATTGATTCTTACCATAATGCGTTACGCTGATATAATAGGTGATAAAGATTTATTTGAGGGTATGCGACCTTATGTCAAGGCTAAATCTCCTGCCGGAATTGCATACGATAAATTTTATAACGAGCACAATCCATATTATAAAGATTTATTAAATGCTTGTTGTACATGGCATGATGATAAAAATGTTATAAAAGACAATTGTGATTTGATAAAAAAGAAATATGCTTTTGAAGAAAAATTTGTTATGAATTGTTTTTTTAAAATGTTTAGTTATTTGACACAGGCGATAACTGATGAAGAAATAATCCTTTCTCAATTTGTCAACAAAGCTATGTCAACATTAGTGATTGAAACGATTAGTACTGATGTAAAGGAAAGTTATACAGTTTTTGAAATACTCAACGCAAGGGGAAAACCGCTTGAACAATTTGAACTAATTAAAAACTACATAATGAGGAATTATGAAACTAACGAAACCCCAGATGCCGCATTGGTGAAATGGAATGAACTTTCGGATTTGTTAACCAATAACAAGGTTCTTTTGAAAGATTTTTTTGAACATTATGTTTCACATAAATACAAGAAAGATTTTGAAAAAAAATCAAAGGAAAAGCTGAATACATATGATTATATAACACGTAATAACGAGGAAGATAAAGCACATTTATTATTAGATGACTTGTTGTTAAAAAGCAAACATTATATTTTATTTAGTGTACCAGACAAAGTAGATATGACGCAAGGAGAATATTCTTATATCATTCATAATAGTTTATCATTCTTTAGAGGGAGAGCAAAGAAACAGTTTAGACCATTATTTCTGTCTTTGTTTGATAGATTTTATTGTCCTGAAGAAGAAAATGCTGCAATTAAAGCTGAATCATATGCAAAGTTGGCGAAGGTTATGGGGTTTTTGGAGAATTTTTATTTTGTATATGGAGTAGTGACAAAATCTCCTACTCGTCAATTAGAACGTATTGTACATGAAACATCATACAATATTTCATCATGTGAATGGAATAAAGTAGATGAGGCGATATCTAATATGTATGATAAATTTTCAACTATGTTGCCTGAATACGAAACTTTTCGTAATGCTTTCTGCAATTTGGGATATAGTCGAAAAAATGAACGCTTTGGTGAAGAAGAGGGTAATAAATCAGATGTGCAGTATATTCTAAAAAAATATGAACAATATTTAAGAGGAAATAATGATACGATTGAAGCATTTAGTATTGAGCATATTAGAAAAGATTCACTTAAAGACTATACCGCAAAAATCGGGAATTTGATATGCCTAGAAGAAGAATACAACAATAATTTGGGTAGTAAGAGAATATCGACAAAAATCCCGTATTATAAGAAATCTTGTTTCCTTAGTGCACAGGGAGTAGCAGAGGTTGCATCAGATGAGTGGAGTAAAAAAGAAATAGAAGAAAGAAGCATAGAGATTTCTTCAAGGTTATATGGTGTGCTTTGGGGAAAAGCTGTTATCAATGAACAAACCGAAAAAGAATTGTTATGTGTCTAATGATGAAAAAAAACAAGAATTAATTGAGCCTTATGCAACAAAAATTGTAGCTTAAAAGAGATTTAATGGAGGTTAATACAATGGCAAGCCTGAAAAACTTTAACGGTCGCTATTGCGAATCAGATTTTGAAAATGCCTTTCTATCCTTTTTGGAAGAGGAAGAATGGAATTATCTTCCCGGAAATAGCATTCCGCGTGATTCGCAGAGAGAAGTTTTATATAAAGATGATATGGAGCAGTTTTTGAGCAAGACTAATCCTGATTTGACTGTCGAAGAAATCGGGCAGATTATAGACAACGTACGCCTTGTCGGTGCCGAAAGTGATTTTGCAACACTTCACAAGGTTTATGGTTGGATGGTAAATGGTATTCAGTTCACACCGCAGAATAGTCTTGCAAAAATGGTTGCACTTATTGATTTTGACACTCCTGAAAACAATCTCTTTCGTGCAGTTAATCAGTACACTATTGAATACACCAACAATGGTCAAAGAGAAACTCGCAGACCGGATATTATCCTGTTTGTTAATGGGTTGCCTTTGTGTATTATTGAGCTTAAAAATCCGTCAGATGCGAAAACCAAAATTTATGATGCTTGGGAACAAATAAATGTAAGATATTGGAGAGATATTCCGCACTTGCTCCACTACTGTCCTCTTGCTTGTATTTCTGACGGAGTTAAAACAAGACTTGGTACTGTACGCACACCATATGAGCATTTCTATGCTTGGCGTCGTGTGAATGAAGATGATAAAATTTCAACTCTTCCTTATGACGAGTTGCAGACTATGATTAAAGGTGTATATAGTCCAAAGAGATTTCTTGAAATATTCAGAGATTACATATATTTTCAGGACAGCGAATATGACAGCAATGAATTTGAAATCGTATGCCGTTATCCGCAGTTCTTTGCAGCACGTCTGTTAAAACAGAGTATTGTTAAATCTATTAAAGAAAAAAGCGGTAAGGGCGGAACCTACTTTGGTGCTACCGGTTGTGGTAAGACTTACACAATGGCGTTTCTTGCCCGTCAGCTTGCTTTGCGTTGCACAGATGTTCCTGAAATCGGTTCTCCTACTATTGTAATGATAGTTGATAGAGATGAACTTCAGCAACAGGGAGCAAAGTTATTTACAAAGAGTAAAGAGTTTTTGAACCTTGGTGAAGTCGGCATTGTTCCAAGCCGTAAGGTACTCCGTGAAGAACTTGGAGCCCGCGAAAGTGGTGGTTTCTATATCTGTACTATTCAGAAGTTCTGTGACCGTGAAGATGATAAAATTGGTCTTATCAATGACCGTGCAAATATAATTTGTTTTTCAGATGAAGCGCACAGAACACAGCTTGAGCGTTCCAAAAAGATACAGTTCAGCAAAGATACTGACGAAAATATGAAAGCAATGGTATCAAAGCCGTATGCAAAGGTTTTGAAAGAAGCATTCCCACAGGCAACATTTGTTGGTTTTACGGGAACACCTATTGCAGAAACTTATCAGACATTCGGCGAAGAAATTGACCGTTACACAATGGATCAGGCTGTTGCAGATGGTATTACTGTTCCGATTAAATATCATCCTCGTATTGCAAAAGTCCTACTTGACCAAGAGAAAGTTAAGCAGATTGAAGATTATTATAAGAAGTGTTATGACGATGGTGCTACCGAAGATGATATTGATGCAAGCAAGAAAGCAATGAGTTCAATGGAAGTTATACTTGGTGAGCCTTCTCGTCTTGAACGACTTGCAGTTGATATTCATGACCACTATGTTTCTGCTTGTGCAAATGATCCTGACAGAGTTCAGAAAGCAATGATTGTTTGTTCCAGCAGACCTATCGCTTATGCTCTTCTGAAAAAGTTTGAGGACAAGTATCCTGAATGGTTTGAAGAAAAGAAAGCACCGGATGGAATCAAAGTATCTGACGAAGAACTCAAAGCATTAAAGCCTATGTCATATATTGCTATGGTTGCAAGTGTCGGCAGTAATGATAATCCTGATATGTATAACTATCTTGGTGGTGTTAAGAACGACAAGCGTTCTGAAAGTTTGGATGCTGCATTTAAGCAGGATAAGTCAAACTTCCATATTGCAATCGTTGTTGATATGTGGATAACAGGCTTTGACGTTCCTTCTCTTACCTATATGTATAATGACAAGCCTTTGAAAAAGCATCTGCTTATTCAGACAATCAGCCGTGTAAATAGAAAAGCATCAGGCAAAGACTATGGCTTTATCGTTGACTATATCGGTATTCGCGATAATATGCGTGAAGCTATGAAGTTATATGGTGGTGATACTTCTGTTGCTCCTTCTGCCGACGACGTTGAACAGGCAACAAATGTATTCAGAGAAGAAATTGAAATACTCAAAGATCTTTTCACAGGCTATGATCTAAAACCATTTCTTGATCCCGAGGCTGATCCTGCTTTGAGATACAAATTGTTATCAAAAGCAGCAGAGTTTGTGTTTGCATCCACGCAGGAGCTTCAAACAGAAAGCAACGGCGGTAAAAAGGTCAGCAAGGTTACATTCAAAACCTACTTCTTAAAGACAGTTAGAAGAATGCGTGCGGCTTATGATATTTGCCAACCGTCAAGTGTTCTTAGCGAAGAAGAATCAGCACTTGCTCAATGCTTTATGGCAATAGCAGGTTTTGTCCGTAAAATGAGTGGTACAGATACCGAAGTTGATACTGAAACTATGAACCGTTATGTAGCAAAGATGGTTGAAGAAGCGTTGAAGTACAACAAAGTTGAGAGTGTGCTTGAGGATGGCGAACAAGAAGATATATTCAGTCCTGAATATTATGATAGACTTGTTGATGTTAAGATGCCAGCTTCAAAGCTTGAAATCTTGGTAAAAATGCTTCGCAAGCAGATTAAGGAATATGGCAAGACCAATCAGATGGCAGCAAAGAAATTCCAAGAAATGCTCGAAGAAACCATTAAACAATATCATGAAAGAAGAAAACACCTTTCTGCTGAGGAAGCCGGCGTTGCACAAGAACATACTTCTGAAGAAATCATTAGAAATGCAACCGAACAGGCATTGCAAATTTTAAGAGATATGAATGCTGACCGTGATAGTTTCCGCAAAATCGGACTTACTTTTGAAGAAAAGGCATTTTATGATATCTTAATGGCACTTAGAGATGAGTATAACTTTGAATATGGTACTGATAAAGAAGTTGATGGTATTGTAATTAACGATAAATGTAAAGCCTTGGCAAAAAAGGTTAAAGAAATAATTGATACCAAATCTTCATTTGCCGATTGGCTTAATAACCAGAATGTTCGAAATCAGCTTAAATTTGATATTAAGATATGTTTGGTTAAGAATGGATATCCTCCGCAGTACAGCCCGGAAGTATTCCGTAAGGTTATGGAACAGGCGGAGAATTTCAAGAAATATGAAGAATAGGAGGATTGTCAATGTTTGAAAAACTACCTTCAAATAGCAAACAACTTTTAGACGATATTCTACAAGCCGACAATCCGTCAGAATTTCTTCATAAGTATTATGTAGAAGCACAATCCAAGGAGAAAGATGTTGTCAGAGGAATTATCCGTGAGCTGATAGGAAAACGATTTATTGACGTTAAATGGGCGGATAATGCGCCATACTATGTGACTATTCATAATTCTGCTCGAACTTATGAAGAACAATTAAAAGAACATGAAGCCGAAAGGAACAAAATGCAAATGGCAGAAAAAGAAACTTCTAAAATATTTATTAGCCATCGTTCTACAGATAAGACTATTGCCGATGCAATTTTTGATTTTCTTGTTGCAACAGGAATACCGAGAGAAAAAATATTTTGCTCATCACTACCCGGAAATGATGTTAAACAAAAAATCTCCGTTGAAGTTCGTAATACAATGAAAAACAGTTGTGTCAACATGGCGATTCTGTCAAACGAATACTATAAGAGCGCTTATTGCTTGAATGAGGCGGGTATTATTTGGTTTCAGGATGTTCCGGCTATTCCTATTGCACTACCGGAAATTGAACCAACTAATATGATCGGATTTCTTGACTCTGATTATAAAATAAGACGATTAGACAATATGGATGATATTGCATATATCTATGATGTCGCTTGTGAAGCAGTTTCATCTGCACAAGCAAAAGCAAGTATTGTTACAACAGAATCACGCAAATTAACAGATAAATATAATGCGATTATAGCTAATCGCACAGTTATCACATCGCCAGTCATCTCCTCTTCTTTATCAGAGATTACCACAGATGATGAACGAATAGTATTGTACTATTTACTGTCAAAACAAGTTCGCAAGACAACAGATAGCGATGTTCGCAAATGGTTACAGGATATGGAAATATATGATGTAAACGTCGAAAATGCTTTTGATTTGTTGTCAACAATAGGTGATGGGAAGCTTTCGGATAAAACACTTGAATTGTCTGCGGAAGTTTTTCGGAAATACTCATCTCAAGCAGCGGAATTGATAGAACAACTGCAGCCTACGGTAGATTCCCATATTGACTTAAGTGCAAATAACTTCTTGCAAATGTGGAAAGATAATTCTTTTGATGATGTTCTAAAATTGTTTATTGCTTACATAGTTGATGAAAAGGTTGACACGCTGGGCGCTCGTTGGATGGCAGATGCAGAAATAGAAGACATCAAGAATTGGGAAGGGAAGAAGCAAATAGAGCCAATTTTATCTAAGAATTATGGAAAATGTCTTGCATTATTTATACACAACAGGTATGTTTATGAAAGTGATTGGACAAGTTATGGTAATGCACGAGCTTTTACATTGTGCGTTTCGTTAAAAGAATTTTTGTTTGATAAGTCTGAAATTTTATCAGAAGAATTACAAGCTGTAAAAAATAAATACTATTACGAATTACCATTTTAACGCTTATTAGTTGTTTTAATCAAAATAATGGGAGGATTTAAATGGATACAAATGATAAAATAAGAGAAATACGAGCAGAGTTCAAGGAGTACTTGGCAAATGAGCATCCGGATTGGACTGAAATTACAGTGAATACGCGTGTTTCTGATGCTTTCTATATTTGGAATAACACTGTTATGCCTGGTTTCTGGAAAGTATTTGTTTCTGATGAATCGATGCTCGAGGCAAAGGAAAACATAAGAGACTTTTTGAAGAATGAAGTAAAGTCTGACAGATATGATGAAAGGGCGCGAACATATTTTCGAGAGCTTTCATTATTGAAAGAGTTCTTTGACAAGGTGCATGGTGGTGTTGCTAATCGTATTGGTGAAGAGTTTGATGCAGAGGAAACAATATACGCAATCTGCAAAAAATATTATGATGGAACTGTATCCGAGGAAGACACATTGGATGAATTGTGCAACAAAGTTCCTTACTACAACAGGGTTTCGCATAAAATGTCTTTGCAACTGTTCTCTTGCATGATGGAGGGTCGAAGATATTCACGCCGTGCAAATATTGAAAGTACACTTTGCCTAATAAAAAATATTGGAAGAGATTACGGTAAAGAAAAAATGCTTAGCGCTTTCTCATCAACCCGTGAGAACATTATATACTACTATATGCATTCAGCAAATAAGTCTAACTGTATGCGAAAGTTTTGTCAAAAACTTGCAGATGAAAACGGAATTGAAATATCTTTTGGTGATGAAATGTTTGAAGGTATTACACCAAAGAACAAGGAAACATCAGCTCTTGCAGATGATGTTGCTGAGACAGTTCACTACTGGATTTACTCTCCTGGTGACAATGCATGCAAATGGCAAGAATTCTATGATGAAGGAATCATGGCTATTGGATGGAACAGCATTGGGGATTTATCTTCTTTCAAGAGTAAAGATGCAATGAAAAGAGCGATGAAAAAAGAGTATGGTAGTCAACATACATACAAGAATGATGCTCATGCAACTTGGCAATTTGCTAATGAAATTAAGCCGGGAGATGTTGTTTTTGTAAAGAAAGGAACCAAAAAAGTAGTTGGGCGAGGAGTTGTGGTTGGAGACTACCAATATAATCCAAATGCTGAAACCTTAGACGGTGAATATAGCCACATTCGTTTGGTTAATTGGACTCATATTGGGGAATGGGAATACCCAGGAACCGCTATTATAAAAACTTTAACGGATATCACGTCATATACGGAGAAGGTTGCAAAACTAAATGCCTTATTTGATGACGAAGAAAGCGAAGAAGCGGTTCAATATTCAGCTTACACTGAAGATGATTTCTTACGCGAGGTTTATATGAGTAAAGATAGTTATAACACTTTAACGAACTTACTCAAAAATAAAAAGAATATCATTATGCAGGGCGCGCCTGGTGTTGGTAAAACATTTGCTGCTAAAAGACTTGCATATTCAATGATGGGCGTTAAGGATTCAAGTCGTGTTATGATGGTTCAATTCCACCAGAGCTATAGCTATGAAGACTTTATTATGGGATTTAGGCCTGCAACTACTGGATTTGAACTAAAAAAAGGACCGTTCTATAACTTCTGCAAACAGGCAGAAACAGATACAGAAAATGATTACTTCTTTATTATTGACGAAATTAACCGCGGAAATTTAAGCAAGATTTTTGGTGAGCTATTTATGCTAATTGAAAGCGATAAGCGAGGTGTATCATTACAGCTTCTTTATTCTGACGAAAAATTTTCGGTTCCATCAAATGTACATATTATTGGTATGATGAACACAGCAGACAGAAGCCTTGCAATGATTGACTATGCATTAAGACGTCGTTTTGCATTCTTTGAATTCTCACCTGCTTTTGAAACAGAAGGCTTCAGACGCTATAGACAGGATAAAAATAACAAGAAGTTTGATAATCTTATTGCAACAATAGGAAAATTAAATACAGCAATAGAAAATGACGAAACACTGGGCAGAGGTTTCCGTATTGGTCATAGTTATTTCTGTACGGAGAATGAAATTGGCGATATGTGGCTCAACTCCGTTGTAACATACGAGATTGTTCCATTACTAAATGAGTACTGGTTTGATGAACCGAGCAAAGTCCGTGATTGGGAATGTGCTCTTCGTGAGGCAATAAGATGATAAAAATTCAGAATATTTACCATATGCTTGCATATGCCTTCCAAATATTGAAGGAGCAAGGGTATGCAAGTTGTGGTACAGAAGATTTTGAAAATACGGCAGATTTGTTATCCGCTATTCTTGTAAAGGGCGTATCAATTCAAATAAAGAGGGGTTTAGGAAGAACTTATGTTGAGAAAACTGAGCCACTTAGTTGCCTTCGAGGAAAGATTGATGTGACCGAATCTATCAAGCAACAAACTCTTATTAAACAGCAACTTGTATGTACCTACGATGAGTTTTCAGAGGATACATATATGAATCAAATTCTTAAGACGTCAATGGAGCTGTTGTTAAGATATGATATTCCTAAATCAAGAAAAAAGGAGATACGAAATCTTCTTTTGTATTTCAAAAACATCAATACATTGGATATCCATTCGATAAATTGGACTTTTCGATTTAACAGGAATAATCAAAGTTACCAGATGCTAATGTCTGTATGCTATTTATTAATTAAAGGACTATTGCAAACGACGGCAGATGGAACTGTTAAGTTGATGCAGTTTATAGATGAACAACGTATGTGCAGACTATATGAGAAATTTATTCTTGAATATTATCGCAAACATTATCCGCAGATTAAAACATCTTCTTCACAGATAAAATGGGCATTAGATGATGGAATTAGTGCAATGCTTCCTGCTATGCAGTCTGATATTATGCTTTCATATGGCAATAAAACGCTCATTATAGATGCAAAGTATTATGGTCATACCACACAGGTGCAGTACGATGTAAATACGCTACATTCCAATAATCTTTATCAGATATTTACTTATGTGAAAAATAAGGCTACTGATGGCGGAGAGGTGTCGGGAATGCTTTTGTATGCACGAACTGATGAGAAGATTCAGCCGGATAACGAATATATGATGAGCGGAAATAAAATAAGTGTTAAAACACTTGATTTGAATTGTGATTTTTCAGAGATAGCTGCACAGCTAAATGTAATAGCTGATATGTTTATAGGATAAAAATATATTCGTAGATTTGTGGTAAAAACAAACAATCTTGATTGAGGTGAAACTAATGAGAAATTTCAGATCAATAAGACAATCGTTTAATGATTGTCCGTTTAAAATGACAGTTCCAAAAACAACGATAGTGGAACCATTTCTCAACATTGATATTCATATTAGTTCGGCGGGAAAGCCTCAGACAATCAAGTATGTTATAAAAGAATGTCGCATTATAGATAAGCTTAGAAATGACATAACGGTAACGATAGAGGAGCCATCTAATTTTGTTGATAACAACAAAAAAACAGTTATCATCAATGAGAAAAATCTTATGAAAAAAGATTTTATGCTGATCGTTTGCGTTCTAACACAGGTTGGGGATTATGTTGAAGTTACTTATGTTTACGAGAGAAATAAACCTACAATTTTGAAGTCTGTTGCAGTGGGTGCTATGACAGAAGATGAAGAAAATCTGTTCTCAGAAATATTTGAGAAATCTCAGAAAAAAATACATGAAGCAGTGAACGACCAAAAAAAGATAGAAAAAGACGATTTGCATAAAGCGAGCAATAATGATTTGCAAGACTATGTAGAAGCTCTTTCAAGTGAAATGTTTTTTCTCAAGAATAATGGCGGAAAAAAGCACAAGGTAACAGATGGGCGACTTTTAACACCAAATTCGAATGAATATTGCTATTCTTTTGAATTAGAATCTGAACTATATTTATCCGATGACGCACCAGTATCAGTTATAATAGGATTGGAGACCGTACAAGGAAATGTTATAGTTTGTGATGGATTTCAGATAATAGTATCATTAAACAAGAACATTGGCGAAGCAGTTCAAACTGCATTTATTAGCGTAGAACCCTGGAAATTACTTGAAAGCTTAAGAGATAGAATTGCAGCAATACGTGAAAATGATAGAATTGCATGGAAACTGTTTAAACTTGGTCCTAATCTTGCCGATAAAAATGTCAATATAGATTCTATTAACAGAGGACAAGATGTAGCAATAACACATGCTATAAATAATGATATTACCGCAATATGGGGACCTCCTGGAACAGGAAAAACATATACCATGGCGCAGATTACGGAACATTTTGTAGCTATGGGTAAAAGCGTGCTCATTGTTTCGCATAGTAATATTTCTGTAGATAATGTTGTTAAACAAATATCAAAACAATTTACAGAACGTGGGTTAGAGGATTTCTTGAGGCAGGGTAAAGCATTAAGATACGGTTTTGTGCGAGATGAAGAGCTTAGCAAAAACGATAACTGCGTAGCTTTTAATTATGCGTTAAACAGTCATGAGAAAATTAAAGAACAATATGAGGAATTTTCACAAGAAAGCCGTAGACTAAAAATCGAATTAGAATTCAAAAACGATAACGAAAAAGCGGCAAGACGTAAAGATGTTGAAAAACAGCTAAAAAAAATACGCACGACCTTAAAAACAGAGGCTCAAGAACTTGCAAAAAAGGCACAGGTTCTTGCAACAACAGTTTCAAAAATTTATATGGATAAAATGTTTGAAACAAAGAAATATGATGTTGTAATGTTTGACGAAGTTAGTATGGCTTATGTGCCACAATTATTGTGTGCGGCAACATTTGCTACAGAAAAATTTATTTGCGTGGGTGATTTTCGTCAGCTTGCCCCAATTGTGCAATCAGAAAAAGCAAAGGGCATACTTCAAAAGGATATTTTTGAGTTTTTAAGTATAAGCAGACACGGTGAAATATACAACCATCCGTGGTTGGTAATGCTTAATGAACAACGAAGAATGCATCCACGCATTTCAAAATTTTCAAATAAGAAAATATATAAAGGACTGCTGAAGGATCATTCCAGTGTTGAAACAAAGTGGAACCATGTTGTGGAAAGAGAACCTTTGGCGGATCAAGCGATGAATTTGGTTGACCTGGCAGGTACTTTTTGTGCTGCTGGAAAAAACGCGGATAATTCTCGTTTTAATATATTGAGCGCAATATTATCATTTGGCTTGGCATTAAAAGCAGAGAGCTCTCAAGGTGGACTTGATTTTAAAGAAGAAGAACGAGTGGGGATTATAACTCCTTATGCTGCTCAAACTAGATTGATAAGGGCAATGATACAAGATTATAGAGAAAAAGGTAAAACATCGGTATCTTGTGCAACTGTTCATCAATTCCAAGGTTCAGAACGAAATGTTGTTATTTTTGATGCAGTAGAAAGTTATCCTTTTACAAAACCTGGATGGCTTGTTTCAAAGAATGAAAACAGCTCTGTGTTGCGACTTATAAATGTTGCACTGACCAGAGCAAGATGCAAGTTTATCACTCTGGCAAACACAAAGTTTTGGTATAATAAATTTAGTGAAACAAGGAATACATATTTTTCTTTATTGGAGCATATTCAGGACAATGATAATGTAATTGGTATTAAGCAAAACAATCTGACTGAACTTTTGCAGGACCTAGATTATGGTAAAAATATTAAACTAATGCTGGATGAAAAAGATGCATTGGAATTATTATTAAGCGACATAAGATCTGCAAAAAAGCGAATTGGTATTACGTTTCCTACCGATAAACTTAATAAAAACTATAAGGATGCAATATTTAATGCAGTAAAGGATAAGGCAAAACAGGGAATATCAGTAATCGGTAAAGCAAAAGATACTGTAGAATTAGATGATAACTGGAATGGCTTATTATTTAAGTCAAAAGATTCGTCATTTTCTCTGATTTCTATTGATGGAAATACAACCTGGTATGGATTCCCTTTAACAGAACTTTACTTTAAGGATAAAGACTTTAAGTTCATAACTATTCAAAATTCCATTTTTAGAATAAGAGGAAAGCATACAAATGAAATGATAAGTTCTTTGTGTGATTTGGAACATAGGTTAGATGAGCGAGGATTAAGAATAAAACTGACTGATAAAGCAGATACATCAGCAAGCAAAGGATTAACAAAATTCGTTAATGAAACAGAACGATGTAAGCAATGTCAAGAACCTATGGATTTAATTATGACTCATAACGGTAAATTCAGATTAAAGTGTTCTGAATGTGGAAATACCGATTTCTTATCGTATCATACGCTGAATAAGTATTTGGATAAAATAAATGCAAAATGTTCGGTATGCGGGAAGAATATTTATGCCGGTGTTAGTCAGTATGGTCTTTATGTAAAATGCAATAATGGTCATTTTACAAAATTGACAGATATTTAATTATAAAAAAGAGGTGAATTATATTGCCATTACAAATAATTCGTCAGGACATAACAAAAATGAAGGTTGACGCCATTGTTAACACGACCAATGAAGAGATGATTGGTTACAGTGGTGTTGATTATGCTGTGCACAAGGGAGCAGGACCGCTACTTGAGCTTGAGTGTGCGAAACTTGCACCGTTGGGGCTGGGTACGGCAAAAATAACAAGTGGTTACAACCTTGATGCAAAATACATTATACATACATCAGGACCAATCTGGCGGGGCGGACTTGAAGGCGAAAGTATTATCCTAAAGTCTTGCTATCTGGAATCCTTAAAGCTTGCTGTTAAACGTGGTTTAGAATCCATAGCGCTTCCGCTTATATCTTCAGGAACTTATGGATACCCGAAAGACCAGGTACTGAAATTTGCGGTTCAGGTCATAACAGAATTTTTGTTTGACCATGAACTGATGGTATACCTATGCGTCTACGACAGGCAGTCTTATGAGTTCAGTCAGAAACTATTTGAAGAAATTAATGAATTTATTGATGATGAAAATGTAGAAGAAAATGAGCTGACATTTGCTGAGTATGACAATCTGGAGACAAATATTTATCCTAAATCGGCAATCGTTGAAGATGATGAATATATGGCTTGCAGGAGGCTGGAACGACGCAAGTACCAAATAGGTAGTGCTATAAATAAGTCTTTGGACGAATATATGCGCGATATGGACAAGCCTTTTGCGTATAAACTGTTTGACTTGATTGATGCACGAGGAATGACTGATGTTGAGGGCTACAAAAAAGCCAACGTGGATAAGAAGACTTTCTCTAAAATAAAGTGTAATCCTGACACATATAAGCCGTCAAAGCAAACTGCGGTGGCTTTTGCAATAGCTTTGAGACTCAATCTTGATGAAACACAAGATTTGCTTGCATCTGCAGGACTAACATTATCACGAAGCTTCACCTTTGACAAAATAATCAGATATTTTATTCAAAAAGAGATTTATGATATATTTGAAATAAACGAAGCATTGTTTGAATTTGATCAGGTACTTTTGGGTTCATTATAACAAAGGAGGAAATATGCCAATAAATTTGGGTTTTATTGATTTCAGTGAGTTTAAAGAAACCATAACACGACAGATTATGGATGCTATAAATGATTTGTCGGAAGAGGAAAAAGAAAAGCTAAGAGCTCGTTTGGAACAGAAAATTGAAGAAAACAAAGATGGGATATGGCATACACATAGCGATTCTACAGGGAATGTTATTTTGTCTGGTTATAGTGGTGAGGATGTTAATATTATCTTCCCAGACGAGATAGATGGTGTATCTTACGAGATTTCAGGTATTGCATTTCGCAGGAAAGGCATAGAATCAATCATAGTCTCAAAGGGTGTAACACTTATACACAGGCTTGCTTTTGCACATTGTGATAAATTGAAAAAAGTAACATTTGCAGATGGCTTTTCAGGAACGATTATGAGCTCAGCGTTTATGGGCTGTAGTAGTTTAGAAGAGTTTACATTTCCTTCCAATATTAATGTGGTAGAACCAATCGTTAATAGGTGTCAAAGCTTGGAAACTGTATACATTCCGAGTTCTGTAAAAAAAATTAATGCATATGCGCTATCAGAGAATGAAAATTTAAAAAATATACACTTCGATGGAACTAAACATGAGTGGAGTGCAATTGAAAAGGGATACCAATGGAGTTATGGAATAGGAGACTACACTGTGCATTGCGTCGATGGTAAAATAGTGAGGAGAAAAAAAGCAAGCAAGATTTCTTCAACTAAAAAAACGTTGGGTTGCACTGTTGAGCAAGATATTATTCCGGAGCAAGAACATGATGAGTATATTTATTGCAAGGTGGGATTCGAAAACGGATCACGCAAATATTCATATATGACTGATGATGAAAGCATTAAAGAGGGCGACGTGGTTGTAGTACCGACTGGCCCTGACAATATTGAATCTCTTGGTGTTGTTTATGATGTTAAAAAATGTACAGTAAAAAACGCTCCATACCCGCCATCAAAGACGAAAAAGGTGTTAAGAAAACACATCCAAGAGTAAAAGTCTCCCGTTGAGCGACCAATTGAATATCAAAATGAATTATAATGTGATTGTAAGGTTGAAAAGCCAAACGATCACATTATTTTTTTTGGAGGTATTTAACATGGAAGAAAAGATCAAAAACGGTATTACAGAGTTAGTATTTATTTTGGACAGGAGTGGTTCAATGTCCGGGCTTGAGGCGGACACCATCGGCGGATTCAATGCAATGATAGAAAGGCAGAAAAAGCAAGAGGGTGAGTGCTACGTATCAACAGTGCTATTTGATAATGTATCTGAAGTTTTGCACGACAGAGTGAAGCTTACCGACATAAAGCCTATGACCGAAAGAGAGTACACCGTTCGTGGATGCACGGCGTTGATTGATGCACTTGGCGGTGCTATTCACCACATCGGGAATGTCCACAAGTACGCAAGACGTGAAGACGTACCGGAGAATACAATATTCGTAATCACAACTGACGGAATGGAAAACGCAAGTCGCAAGTACAGTAGCGAAAAAGTGAAGGCTATGATAGAACGCCAGAAGGAGCGATTCGGCTGGGAGTTCCTATTCATTGGCGCAAACATTGACGCGGTTGAAACTGCAGCACAATATGGAATATGCAAAGATAGAGCCGTAAACTACCATGCCGACGAGCTTGGCACACAAATTTTATACAAATCCGTATCAAAAGTTGTTGAAAAAGTTCGTGCAAGTGAAGCCATCTGCCCTGAATGGAGCAATGATATTAGCGAAGACTACAACAGCAGAGGGAAGTAAGGAGGAAACGCAATGATAGGTGCGATTACAGGAGATATAGTTGGTTCAATATATGAGTTTGACAACATCAAGACAAAGGATTTTGAACTGTTTGACAAGAATTGCGACTTTACGGACGATTCGGTTATGACCATAGCCGTAGCGGAAGCGTTGATGCAATTTGAACATATCAGCGAAGAAAATGTTGACGAGTTCAAGGAAGAATTGATTGATGTGATGCACAGAATCGGGCGTAAATATCCCGACTGTGGCTACGGTGGACACTTCCTCATGTGGATTATGCTTAACAAGCGAAAACCATACAACAGTTACGGGAATGGCTCTGCGATGCGTGTGTCAGCTGTGGGATGGTATGCAAAAACGTTGGAACAAGCAGAGCTTATAGCAAAAGCAACGGCGGAAGTATCCCACAATCACCCTGAAGGAATTAAAGGCGCGGTGGCAACTGCGGGAGCGGTGTTTTTAGCAAGAAATGGTGCAACAGTGGATGAAATAAAACAGTACATATCAAAATATTACACCATAGATTTCACCATTGACGAAATTCGCCCGACTTACGATTACGACATAACCTGTCAGGGGACTGTACCACAGGCAATGCAGGCGTTCTTTGAATCGGAAAGTTTTGAAGATGCCATCCGAAACGCAATTTCAATCGGCGGTGACAGCGATACCGTGGCGGCAATTACGGGAGCGGTTGCAGAGGCGTACTATGGCATAAAAGAGGATATCAAGGAAACGGCGTTGTCATACCTTGACGACAGGCTGTTGGGCATTGTGGAAAGATTTGAGTGTAAATTTTTATTATAACATATATTTTCAAACTGTGGAAAATTTTCGGTTTTCGTATGTCAAAATCTAAAAATTTTTATGCCACAGTTTGATTTGTGATACAATCAACCTACTGTACGGAAAATGGTACAGCAAGTGTAATAAAATAAGGTTGTAAGAAAGGATAATTGTGATGGAGGGCAAAGGAATGGTAGTAAACGAGTTGTATGGAGCGGTGGCACAGTATGGTTTGGTAGAAACTATAAACAAGGTATTTGGAAAGCATGCGAAAATGAAGCTGGGATTTTCGCAAAAGGCTTGTGATATTTCAGTTGAGGAACTGGCACTGTCAGTCAGAGGGTATAATGTTTTGAAAAGAAGCGGGATTAACACCCTTGGTGATTTGATTGATACAATCAACGAACAAAAGATTATGAGCCTTCGGAATCTTGGCGAAAAGACGGCAAAAGAAATAAAAAGAAAGGTAATTAATCTTGGGTACGAAACCTTGAGCGAAACAGAAAAGAAAGAGTTTTTGGTGGAGATTATGGAGCTTAATATGAAATAACGGAGGTAACTATGGACTGGAATAACGATGGTAAGGTGGACTGGAAAGACTATGCGTTGCACGAATCTGCCACGTCAAATAACGGCGGAGACGATTCCTTTGTTGGGGACATAGGATGCCTGCCGTGGGTGCTGTTGGGGTTGATTATCTTTTATGTATTAGATATTTTGATAAGAATTTTTTCTTGAAATTGCAAAAGGTGGGAGTGGCACAATGGATAAAGTAGAAAACCTATAAAAGGATTTGATGTTGAAGATAGTGGAGCTATATGATATAATCAAATAGATATTAATTATTTGCTTTTGCAACCTAAGGAGATATTATGAAAAGTAACTTGATTATTGAGGGCACATGCGTCAAGGGATTTGTTGATGTTTATGAAAAAGAAATAGTCATTCCGTATGGAATAACAAAGATTGATTCTTGTGCATTTGAAGAATATTATGGGCTCGAAAAAGTGGTTTTACCCAAATCGTTAGTAGAGATAGGTGATAACGCTTTTAGGAAATGTGTATCATTAAAAATGGTCTTTATTCCAGAAAATGTCACAGTATTAGGTCAGGGAGTTTTTGAATATTGTGAAAGCTTAAGGCTTGTGGATTTTTTGCACATGAAAATCAAAGAAATCCCTAGCATGACTTTTTTTTCATGCAAATCGTTAAAAACAATACTTTTGCCTGATTGCATTGAAAGAATAGGAAAATTTGCTTTTTGTGGTTGTGGAAATATAGAATGCTATTCTACTCCACCAATGCTTAAAATATATGAAAGTGTCCCGTATTCATCATCATTGCATAGTATTCATATACCAGACACGGTGATTTATTTAGAACAGGCACCGCATAAAGAAACTAGGATAACTATTTCTGAAGAAAGATATGAACGTTTTAAAGAACTTTTTTCACAGGGAAATGAAATTGAATTATGCAAATACAATATATATCAGTCTTTTATAAACGAAAGAATGGATAAATTAGAAGATAAGATGAACGCAATACTTCACTTGTTAACAGCACATCCTGGTACAATAACGGATATGGATGACGTTCATGTTGAGATGGAGGCAGAACTTTTATATGAGTTGTCAAATATGTCAATTAAAGAAAAAATAGAAAAAATGATTTATATCGAGACAGATGAAGAGTATGATTATGAAACAAGAGTTAACTTTTTTATGGCCGGAAAAGATATAAGATTTAAAAACATACACAAAGATTTTGGCATAATTAGTTATGAATATGAAGGGGTGGTGGAACATTCCAAGTGGGGGTTGTTTGAAAAAGAGCGAATAGGTCTAATGAATAACAATGATAAGGGTAGTATAAGAAAAAAGCAATGGTCCATACATATAGAATTTAGAGATGGCAGTTACATTGACTTTTCATCAACTAACTTTAAATCAGAAGAATATGAATTAGTAAAAGAAAAACTTGGAAGTTGTATTTACCTGAAGAGAAATAATTAAATAGTATATAAACAGGAGTGGCTGGTGGATAAAAGAAGAAAACGAAGACGACAAGTGAAAACTTGTCGTCTGTTACTATCTTGAATATCACAAACAAATATGTTATACTCAAGTTGATCACTGTCCGTTTTTACACCCACCAAACTTGATATAATGACTACAGTAGATAAATTATATTTTAAGCTTGGAGGTAAGAGATATGAAAAAATATCCTATCGGCTTTAACACTAAAATTTTTGAAGAACCTGAAAACAATGTTCCGATGGAAGTTTGCAAAGGGATTATTGAGCCTAAAAGGTCTGTGGTTCAGGTGTATTTTCCACACAGAGATATGAGCTGGGCGTATTACAATGACCAATTTGATTTAAAGGTTGGCGATTTTGTTTATGTTGATGGAAAGCTTGAGGGCTTTCGTGGCAGAGTGACAGAGGTCAGCTACTCTTTCAAAATTAAGCCATCAGACTATAAAAAGGTTATTGCAGTAATAGACACCAACGTAAAAGGCGATTTCTATATTGCAGACTCGCATATGGCAACCTTTGACAGAAATGCAATACCTTTTTCAAAGGTTCGCCCTTGGTTTAATGCACCTTGCGAAGAAGAATATGTGTGTGGTAATGACGATTCTGTACGATTTACTCTTGACGATTTATCAAATATGAAAATTAGCGGGGATAAGGCTGAACGTGGGTTTGAATACTTTATGGAAGACCGCGTGGCATATCTTGAATTGGATGGAACTCATGGCCGTGCCATTGTTGAAGGTAGTGAAAACTATGAAGTTGAATTTGATTATATAAACGGCGAAATTTCAAACCTGACTTGCTCTTGCTTTTGTAGTGGTGCTTGTAAACACGAATTTGCAGTAATGCTACAGTTTAAAGAAGCGGTTGAAATTTTAACTTGGGCTTATGAGGCTGAATACAACAGTTATTTTGCAGTAATAAGCAAAAGAACATTTATGAACACCATTATGGCTAAAAAAGTATCTGGTAAAATCAGTCTGGAGGTGTGAGATATGTTCTGGATGATATGTTTTTGGGCTTTGCCTTTTGTGGTATTATACGACTTGGTGAAAGACGTAAAGTAAGCATAAAGGGAGAATGAATTATGGCATTTTTTGATTGGAATGGAGACGGAAAAAAAGACTTGGTAGATGATTGTATTGAATATAACATTTATAAAAATTCTACAGAAAACAAGAAAAATAATTATAGCAATGGTGGAGGAATATCAACCTTTGGTGCTATTTGTGGTACGATAATCACTTTGGTTATTGCAGGAGGAATTCTTATGAATATTTGTCCTGATATTGAGGGTTTCCCGTTTATTATTATGATGGTGGTTTTGTGCGCAATTATAGGCGGGGGAATAGCTTGGCTATTTGATAAAGTTGGGTTTTAATACGTAGAGGTGATGTTATGAAAAAAATAGTATATGCGATAGTTATCTTAAGCATAACGGCAGGGCTGACTGTCGGCGCCAATTATCTGGAAAAAAGAGCTATTGATAACGCATATAACAACGCGGTAAGTTTTATACAAAGCGGTTTTTACAGGCGAGCATTGGACCAGCTTGAAATAGCAAACCCTAACCTATTGGATGAAGATGATTTTAAAGACGATTTAAAATATGGGAAGCTAAATGAAGTTTATAAAAATTCAGTCCAATTATACGCTTATGCTTTGGCTCAAATAGAATACAACGAAGAAAACAAGTCAATGTATTTTGTAAATGAATATTTGAATATCATTCCCAAAGATTATAGTGGTGACCTTTCAAATGAAATAAACACATTTAAGGGTAATTTCAAGCCACAGTATGACGAATTTTTAGAAGAACAAAAGCGTCGGGATGAAGAGTTAAAACGCGAATTGGCAGAAATCAGGCGCAAACGCTATGAAGAACTAAAAACGAAAATCCCTTATGAGGGAATGGACGAGGCATATATTGATAAAACCATTATGGGGAAACGCCACAAAATAGATGTTACATCTAAATATGGATATACAAAATATTACTGGTATACAAATAGTGGAGATATTATGCTAATTGTGACATGCAAGGGAGGTAAAGTGACTTCTGTAAGTCGTTATGGATGGGGATATTATTGGACCGATGATATAAAACCTATCTGGAACGGAAAGAACCCATACAAGAATAAGAAGAGCAGTAGTTCAAAAAAGAAATCTGACCCTTACAATGTGTACGATTACAGCGACCCTGAAGATTTCTATTATGATAACTACGATGATTTCTGGGAATATGAAGAAGCGGAAGACTATTTTAATGAACATCATAGAGATTAGTAATGATTTAGTATTTATGTAAGGAGTGATTGACCATGGCACCAATTAAGTTCCCAATTAATGATTGGGATGGAGACGGAAGCACAGATAGTTTGTTTGATATAACTATGGAAATGAAAGTTTGTGAAAGTTTCCAAAAAGAAGAAACAGATTTTCTTGATGAACTTATTCCTGAACTCCCTCTTAATCTATGTACATATGAGTATGATACTGACAATGATTACGAAACTACAGATTCTGAAAATACCGATGAAGAAACTGTAATTAAAGCAACTGATATATACAAAATAATATGGATTGCCTTAAGATCAGTATTTAAGGAATATGTAGGAATTGAATTTGATGAAAAACCCGATATTAAAACTGTTGAGAAGATTCTTAATTATTATAAGGATGGATGGCGAGAAAAATGCGAATCCGGAAAAGAGTATTTTTTAAGTCCTTATCAATATAAAACGGAAGCAGAATATATTGCAGTATTAGAGTATGCGAAAAGGGCAAAAGAAAGATATGAGAAGAAGATAGAAAATGTGTCAAAGAATTATTACGTAGATAAAAAATGCAAAGAAAATAGAGTATATACATATTGTGGTGTAGTTTTTGATGATAATACAATGGTATTTCATTATATAGCAGGAAGCGAAGACATTAGACCGGGTGATGTTGTTATCGTTCCTGTTGGGATGAACAATGAGGAAAAAGAAGCAACTGTTGTTTCTGTAGGAGAATATTTATCCAATGCAGTTCCTTATCCAGTTGCACAAACTAAAGAAGTGATTCGCAAAAAGTGACTTTTGATTTTTGAAGCAGAAGACTATTTTAACGAACACCACGGATAAATTGGAGAGAAAGCTATGAAACTATCACATCAAAAACTTAAAATGATGTATCTTGCGAAGATACTTTTGGAGCAAACGGATGAAGATCACACTATCACCGTACCGCAGATGATTGCTGAGCTTGCAAAGCTTGGTATTTCTGCCGAACGAAAAAGTATTTATGATGATCTTGAATACCTACAGCTTTACGGGCTTGATATTTGTTCTAACAAAACAAGAACTACAAATTACTACATAGCAAGCCGTGATTTTGAGCTTCCGGAACTTAAGCTTCTGGTTGATAGTGTGCAGTCTTCAAAATTCATTACCCACAAAAAGAGTATGGAGCTTATTTCAAAAATCGAAAAGCTTACAAGCCACGAGAATGCGAAAAAGCTTCAAAGACAGGTGTTTATAACTAATCGTGTCAAAACGCTGAACGAGAAGATTTACTACAACGTGGACAAAATTCACGATGCAATTGCGTCAAACAAGCAGATAACCTTCAAGTATTTCAATCTTGATGTGAACAAGCAGAAAGTGTATCGTAAAAACGGCGAGTTGTATAAGGAATCGCCTGTGTCGCTTACCTGGGACGATGAAAACTATTATCTAATCACCTACAAGGCGAAGTACGACAGCTATACCCATTACCGTGTTGACAAAATGGAAGGGATTGAAATTACAGAAGAAGACAGAGTTTTATCGGACAAACCATTTGACCTGTCAACCTATTCGAAAGCAACATTCCAGATGTTCGGAGGTGAAGAAACCGATGTTTCAATTGAGTTTGACAACGAGCATGTGGGCGTTGTTTTTGACAGATTCGGCACGGATATTCCTATTATCAAAAAGGACGAGGGCCACTTTATCTGCCATGTTAAGGTTTCAGTAAGCCCGCACTTTTTGTCCTGGATTATGAGTTTCGGCAAGCAGGCAAAGATTATTTCCCCTGACGATGTGATAGAGGAAATGTATTCTTTGGCAAGAGAAGTTGCTGAAATTTATGAAAAATAAAGATGTTCGGAAAAGGGAAAGATATATCTTCGTAGTTAAGAAATATTTTAAGTATTAGGGGGAGAGAGTTGCATGAATTTTCATGAAGAGTTGGAAAAAGAAAAAATTATGATGAGAATCAAGATATTAGAAATGTATGTGACCGATTTGGATTTAAGCTTTTATGCGACCAAAAATTTAATATTAAATGGAATAGAAACTGTGAGGGATATTGTTTCGTATACAGAAGAAGAGATGCTCTGCATTCTCGGAGAAAGAACATACCTTGACGAAGTTAAGTACAAGTTGAAAGCGCTTGAAGTGAGCTTCAAAAATAGTGCAGTAGAAAAATAATAAAAAGCAAGTAGTTTTTGTGAACTACTTGCCATTTTTTTATTTATCTTTTGTCACATAATAACCGCTGTATATTCTTCTGTCTATTTCCTTGTCGGTATACTTCCCGGAATAACGATCGGAAAGAACCGTTGTTGCGTCTGTTCCTTCAGGAACCTGTTTAATCGCTGCATCTTTAGCAAGCTGATATATTACCCAAACAATTCCTGCTAAAATTATCAAACCATCCATAATTTCTTCCTCCTTACGCAATAAATGTGTTCTCTTTCTTTTTATTGATTATATATTCTATATCGGTATCATCCAAAACCTTAGGACGATACTTACTTGTTACTACATTATCCATCTTATCTATGTTGTTTTTATCTTTAAGAGTCTCAATATTACTTGCAAACATTGATGCAATAAGCCTTTTGGATTTATATTCATAGCGCTCTTTTTCAAGGTCTTGAAGATAATAACCAAGCCTTTGCATCTGGATTGCACTTAATCTGTGGTTGTTATCTCTTATGTAGTGACGAACATCAAGAATTTTCATATCTACAATTTCCTCGTTGCTAACCATATTTGCAATAAAACGGTCTAACTGCGACATTACTTCAACCACATTCGTAAAAAACTCGCGAATATCAAAATTTTCGTCTTCCAATGTTGTTGTTTTGGTTGTATTACCAAATTTTTTTACTTCTGTTAACATATCATCATTATTCCTTTCTTCCTTAATATCCTCGTCACAAAGGAGAACGTACCAGTTATAGTTTTTAATTTCGCCAGGTAAACAGGTTAAAAAATTCTCTGCAGAAATCCTGGCACTGAATGTAAAGGCTTTTTCTTTTGCTGTTACAGCGGTTGGCCTGCCTCGAAAACCTTTTCCTATAAAAAAGTTGTTATCAGTTAATATATAACACATGTTTATTACCTCCGCACTTTCTGTAATTTCATTTTAACAAAAGAGCTGTACATAAAAAAGGACAGTGAAGAAATGAATGATAATACAATATTGAAGATAGTAAAAGTATGTGGTATAATAATCTAAAGATATATGAAAGGAAACAACCAATGGAACGATGCCCAAAATGTAATGGAACAGTAGTTTTATGGAAAGATGCTTACGATCGTTTTGACCATTTCTATGAGTGTCAGAAATGCAAACGAAGGTTCTGGATGATTACAAACTACGAACTAACAAAATTTGAAAATCATTTTGTTGATGGTTTTATAAAAAATAAAGAATAACAGCAGGGGGATATATGATAGAATTTATTTGTTATCTAAAATGTACAACTTGTCAGAGAGCAAAGAAGTGGCTTGATGACAACGGAATTGAATATGAGTTTCGTGATATAAAGGAAGATAATCCGAGCCTTGAGGAGCTAACCGTTTGGTACAAGATGAGTGGACAACCTTTGAAAAAATTCTTTAACACATCAGGACTTTTGTATAAATCAATGCAGTTAAAGGACAAGCTTTCTACAATGTCTGATGAAGAACAATTAAAACTCCTTGCAACGGATGGAATGCTTGTAAAACGTCCTCTTGTGATAGGCGAAGACTTTGTTTTGGTGGGGTTCAAGGAAAGTGAATGGGAAGAAAAACTAAAATAGAAGGGCTATGATTTTATGAACAGACCATATATAATTTGCCATATGTTGATGTCGATAGACTGCAAGGTTACAGGAGATTTTTTATATCGTCCTGAATGTGAAAAAGCTACAGAAATATATTACGAAATCAACCGCAATTATAAAGCTGATGGCTTTATTTGCGGTCGTGTGACTATGGAAGGCAGTTTTACGGGCGGGTGGTATCCTGATTTATCAAAGTACAAGTCCGTTAAGTCAAAAGACGATTTTATCCCTGATAATTTATCGGGATTTTATGCAGTCAGTTTTGACCCGAAAGGGAAGCTTGGCTGGAAAAGCAGTCGTATCATTGACGAAGATCCTGGTTATGGTAATGCGCAGATAATAGAAGTTGTTACTGAACAGGTTGATAAGCGTTATTTGGGCTATCTTCAGGATATGGAGATACCGTATATCTTTGCTGGCGAAACTGAAATAGATGTTAAAACAGCTCTTACAAAGCTTAAAGAATTTATGGGTATAAACACTCTTCTCTTAGAAGGCGGAAGTATTATTAATGGCCATTTCCAGCGTGATGGTGTGATTGACGAGTTTAGTCTTGTTGTTGCACCTATGACTGCGGATGGTCAGTGCAAGCCGCTGTGTATGTATAGCGTGGTTTCTGACTTTAAATTAAAAGATATTAAAAAATATGAAAATGATGTTGTTTGGCTGAATTATAGGAGACGCATATGAATGAACTGATGAAAGAACCTGAAGTTAGTTTGAGAATCGCTATTTATCACATTATAAATAACTTGACTGACGAAAATGTTCTAATATCATTGGATGGAGCTCATATAAGAATAAAAGGTGAGTTGCAATTTGATGTGCTAAGCTTTATGAAAGAAAATAATTTTGAAAAAATTGATGATAAAGAACGTTGGCAGGGTGAATATGTAAATCCAAAGTGGAAACAAAAGATTATTATTTCTTCAAAATCAGGAATTGGTGATGTAGATATTATTTTGAAAGACAGAAGAAAACTGTTTGTTGAGAGCAAAAAAGGTAGTGACAAGTCAGGTAATCCTGAATACAAATTGATGCGCGAAGCAGTGGGACAGTTGTTGACTAATGAAAATGTAGATGACAATACCATTCCTGCGGTTGCTGTTCCGTGTTATGATAAAACAAAACAACTTGCAGAAAAGTGGTGTAAATATAAAAGAATTATACAAGCAGGCATCAAATTTATTCTTGTTGATGGCGAAGGTAAACTGACAGTTTATCCTGATGAAAATATTGAACAAATTTAACTAGATTAAAAATGGAGTGAACAGATTATGAGAAAGAATTTAGGTGCGAAAGCTATTTTATATCCGATGCCGGTGCTTATAATCGGTACATATGACGAGGACGGAAAGCCGAATGCAATGAATGCTGCCTGGGGTGGTATCAGCGAGGAAACACAGATTTCTATTTGTGTTGATGATGGTCACAAGACTGCAAAGAATGTTGTTAAAACGGGTGCGTTTACTGTAAGTATTGCTGATGTAGAAAATGTTGTTGCTTGTGACTATGTTGGTATTGTTTCAGGTAATGATGAACCTGATAAAATTGCAAAAACAGGTTGGCATGTTAGCAAAAGCGAGTATGTAAATGCTCCGCTTTTTGATGAATTGCCTTTGGCGCTTGAATGCAAGGTTATCAGCTATGACGAAGAATCTTGCAGACTTGTCGGGGAAATAGTAAATGTCTGCGCAGACGAAAGAATCCTTGACGAAAACGGCAAAATTGACTTGGATAAATTCAGCCCAATCACCTATGATACGGTTCATCATACATACCGCAAACTGGGCGATGTGGTTGGTAAGGCATTCAGTGATGGGATGAGATTGAAATAAAAGAGAAAAGGTGTCAATGTGGTTAATGTGCTGAAATAGTGCAAAATAATTTAAGCTTTAAAAGAAAAATGATATAATCATTGTATGTAAGAAAAGGAGATATTGCTATGGTAAATATCGTTTTTGGAGACTCTATTGCAGGTATCATAAAAATGGCAAATTATTATGCTGAATTAGATGATAGTATCAGAGCGGATTTAAAAGAAAATCTGATATGCTTTAATCATGATTTATATTATGGGGATATTCAAGACAATGGCATTGGAAAAATAAGAAAAAATGAATTAAATAGTCTATATAAAGAATATTTGTACGGATATAAAAGAAAGTGGACAGGGGCATATGTTAATCCGAGAAAAAACTATAAACGCTTATTGAAGTTGATTCGCAAAGGTGAAACAATCAGATTTTGGTATAGTAATAATACTCACGAATTTTGTGGTTTTTGTTCTATTTTGTTTTTGCTACAAAACGAAAATATTAGTAGTGACAGAATTTTATGCATAAAATTACCTGATAGTGATGTTGATAGGAATGGTAAAGAAAATGCATATAGCAGTTCGGGAGCGTTTGATCCAAAAGAGTTGCTTAGGTATGTGCCGACTCAAAAAGTGTTAACTGATGACATAAGAGAATATCATATAAGGCAATGGGAGAATGCATTGAGTGAAAACTCTAAATTAAGAATTGTTAAAAATAATGAAATAGTAAGCGTTGGTGAAGATTATTTTGATACGATTATTATGGATGAAGCAAAAAAACTTAACGAAACATTTAACGAGGTTGAATTGATTGGAAGATCGTTAGGTAATATTTGTATATCAGATGTTTTTATTGGAAGAAGAGTTGATAGTATGATAACAAAAGGAATGTTTGAAGTTTTACAACAAGCGCCGAAACATGAGGTCTTTTATAGAAAAATATTAAAGAAAAAACAAGACTGATATTATTCGCAACATTCACAAAGGATATTAAGAGGTGATGACTAATGAAAATTAATTTTGACAAGAAGAAACTTGCAGAAGCTACAGCGGGAATAGTGCAGAAGACTGTTGATACTAGCAAGAAAGTAGCATCAGGTACAAAAGAAAATGTACAGAACGTTGTAGCAAAAGCAAAGAGTAATTCATTATCAAGAAAGTTAAAAAAATTAGACCCAATATTCCCAGAACAGTACCAAAGTGCGGAATTCAATTTACCTAATGTAATAATGATAGTGGACGATGCGGAACGAAGAGATGAAAAACTTTGTCAGGGTGCAATCGGATATCGTAAAACAGAAAAAGATGTAGAGATTTTTTGTTTATATGATGAAGCTATTGAATTCAGTAAACTTCATTTTATTCCAGCTCCGCTATGTGGTGCTACATATTATGTGGACAGTTTTGACCGAAATAAGTTTATTCGTACTGACTGCATATTTAGTAAGGCACACGAAGAAAAGATTGCGGAACTAAAACATATAGCACACTGTCTTGGTGCAAAAAAATGTATTATAGAGGTGACAGAGTCTCAACAGGATGTTAGTGTACAGAATCGTAGTGTTTCTGCCACTGAATCTGCTTATGGTGTAAATGTGGAAGAATCTACACAGACTAGTTTGAGCCAAAGCGGAAGCAATATGAGAAGTGGTAAGGTAGAGATAGAGTTTAAGGGTCACAAAGAATGCTCACAACCTGATTTGAAGTGGTTTTCTTATGACGATAACATTAAAAGATTAATTGAAATGAGAATGAACAACAAAAACTCAATTAAATCTGAAGTTCTTGAATTATCGGGAGCATCTTCTGCGACAATGTCCCAACAAACGGCATATGCCATTGAAAGTGCTGTGGGAAAAGGTGGCGTGTCCTTAAGCTCACAAGCGGAAAAAGAGAACCGTAGCAAACTTATTTATCGTATAGAATTTTAATACATAACACAAAAGGCTTACAGTACAACTGTAAGCCTTTCGATTATACCGAAGAATAAAGTCTCAAAAAATACAAAACAGGTACTCCTTTAGGAGTATAAGGCGTATGGAATAAAAAATGAGCTGGTGACAAATTGTCACCAGTTGAGTTTAAGTTCAACTTGTAAGAAGAGAAGAAAAACATACAGATTTCTTCAAAAATGCCCGAAAAAGCAAAAAAATACAAAAAAATAAAATTCCGCAAACCTGCACTGTTATGCGGTTTACGGCGGTTTCCTTAAATTACTAATTTCGGTGAGGCTGTCGAAAAATGTAGAAAAATGTTGATGATACAACGTGAACATGATTGAATTTATATAAATAAGTTGACAATATCCTACGATTTGTATATAATATAAATTGTAGGATATATTTATTGTATAAATAATAGGAGGTAATTATGAATATAAATACAGAAACAATTACTACTATGACAGAAGCAAATCAGAACTTTTCAAGAGTTGCCAAGGTGGCAGAGAGTAATGGCCAGGCGGTTATATTTAAAAACAACAGACCGAAATTCTTGCTTATAGATGTTGATTCAGGTTCATACTTTGATATTACAGATGATGAAAAAATAGATATTGCAGCAAGAAGAATTATGAATAGATTTAAACCTGCTTTTGAGGAGTTGGCAAAATGATTAAATTAAGTAGAGAAAAGGTTTTGCTTCTACATCAGCTTATCGCGGAAGAAACCGGAGGAAGTGTTGGTGTAAGAGACATCGGTCTTTTAGAAAGTGCACTTAATAATGCATATGCAACATTTGGTGGAGAAGAGCTATATAAAACAAAAGTAGAGAAAGCAGCAAGTCTTGGATTTTCTTTAATATCCAACCATGCTTTTGTTGATGGAAATAAGAGAATAGGTGTATATGTAATGCTTACGTTCTTGGAGGCAGAAGGAATAAAAATGGATTGTTCGAATGAAGACGTTGTTGATTTTGGGCTATCTGTTGCTTCGGGTGAGATGAAGTATGAGGAAATTTTAAGTTGGATAAATAAATTTAAGAGGTAATGTATGCAAACATACGGAGAGACAAGTATGGACAATGCAACCTATTTTGCAGAGCTTAATAAACGAATCATCGAGATAGAACGGCTACGTAGTCAATGTTCATTTTTTGCTAAAGGCATTATTGGTCAAACACTAATTAAAGAGGATCTTTTCTTCTGTGCGACATTAGATCGTTGTGTACAGTTATCAGAAGGCTTTATAGTTCTATTGAAGCAAAGGAATATGTCTTGTGTCGGAGCACTTTTGCGATTACAAATGGATAATTGTATGCGCACTTATGCAACGTTTGTGGCTGCAGATAAATATGCTGTTATCGATTGTATTATTCATGGTAGGAAAATCAGCGATCAACTGGACTTGAACGGAAAGAAAATGACAGATGCAAACCTGAAAAAGAAGATGACTGTTTTTTGTGATTCTTTTCCCGCTGTGTATGATAAGGCTAGCGGATATGTACATTTGTCAGATATGGCATTCTATCAAACTGTTGTAAGCATCAACGATAATACTATTGAATGGCAAATAGGGAAAGAATTACAAGAACGATTTAATCCGCTGCTTTTGGAAGCGGCGGATGCGTTTATTCACTTTACAAATATATATTACAAAATGCTCCAAGCGGTAGTAGATAGTAAACAGAGATATGACACAGAGCACCAAGCGGATACAGACCAATTAGAATTAGAGGAATAAAATGAAAAATAAGATTGTTTCGTTATTTGATATGATAAAACTTTCAGGGAATGAAGAATTATCCGAAAGTTACGTCCGGTATATATGCGGAATTGATATTGAGCGGCAGTACAAGCATCAAGAAATATTGGACATTAAGTGTTTGCTTGAGAATATCACCGTGACTACAGGAAAAGAAGAAGGATTTCTTTTTGGATATGTAGTTCCTCAGTTGAATAAGGAATTTGATTTATTAAAAATTACTGAATCGGTCTGTTTAAACATTGAACTAAAAAGTGGAGAGGTATCTACAGAAAAGATAAAACGACAACTTCATCAAAATATGCATTATTTAAAACTTCTCAATAAACAAACACTGATATCGTTTCTCTTTATTTCCTCTACTATGTCAGTGTATACTTTAGATGAACAAAACGAATTGGTAGAAGCGTCGTTACGGGATGTGTCAGATGTAATAAATGCATTAGGGAGTACAGATAGAATAGATCTTGATAACGTGTTCCTGCCAAGGAACATACTCGTTTCGCCGTTAAATTCAACAGACCGGTTTTTACAAGAGGATTACCTGCTTACTGAACATCAAGAAAACATAAAGAAGTTCGTACTTGCATATGTGGAAACTAATACACAAGGTCGTTTTGCAGGAATTACTGGGGGACCGGGAACGGGTAAAACTCTTTTGATTTATGACATAGCTAGAGAAATAGCGAAAAAAAAGAAAATTCTTATGGTACACAGTGGCATATTATGTGATGGGCATTATATGCTGAATGCTGCACTAGATAATATAAAAATAATATCTGCAAAGGAATTGCGATTACGTGAGATTAGAGATGTGGATGTCGTAATCGTTGATGAGGCACACAGGTTATACACTGACTCTTTAGATAAAGTTGAAAGATGGGTTAAAAGAGCAAAAACCATCTGTTTATTTTCTTATGATGCAGGGCAAACGTTATCCTCATCTGAGAAAAGACGACATACGGCAGAGTCTATTGATGCATTGTGTGTACAGAATATTTATAAACTCAAAAATAAAATTAGAACGAATAAGGAACTTGCTCTTTTCATTACATGTTTTAGAGATTTAACAAAATATCGCGAGGAATACAGTTTTCCGAACGTTACTATATTTTATGAACCAGACAAAATAAAAGCTCTAGAACGAGCCAAGAATCTTGAAACTTCGGGGTATACGTACATATCTTTTACGCCATCTCGGTACAACCATGAGCTGGACTATCAAATAAGCGAGCATAACACCCATAATGTCATCGGGCAGGAATTTGAAGGTGTCTGTATGCTTTTGGACTACAATTGGTATTACAATAATGGAAAATTGATGGGAAAAGAGCATCCAAACCCGGATTATATATTTAATCAACTATTGTATCAGGGCTTGACAAGAGTCAGAAGCAAATTGGCACTTATAATTTGTTCCGATACAGTTTTGAATAATATTTTATTATTATTGAAAAATAGCTAATATAGGTATTTATTAATACAAAATGATAAAATTATCCAAAATACAAACAGCCGTAAACCCACACTATTGTGCGGTTTACGGTGGTTTCCTTAAATTACTAATTTCGGTGAAGCACTTGATAAGCTTCAGGAAAATTTAAAATGCAAATCGATAAAGGGAACAGGAATTAAGAAATGGTAAAAATACAAAAAGAGGCAGAATTTTGCCTCTTTTTTGTACTATCTTTATTACATAATGTATATTATAATTTTTGATTCAACTCTTCTAACTGTTTGTTTAAATCAGTCAAATCCTCTTTGATAATATCCCATATCAAAACAAGATTTACGCCTTCGTAATCGTGAACAATTTTATTTCGAAGACCATATAAAACTCTCCATGGAATTGTTGAGTTACTTTCTTGAAAATCTTTGTCAATCTTATTTGCAAGCTCGCCAACCTGACTAAGATTAAAAACACATGCTTCTACAAGGATTGAGTTTTTGATGAATTCATCGTAATCGGTGTCTTTTGTGTATTCAAGAATCTTAGAAATATATTTAAGTATTTTCTCAATGATTATTTTATTCTTCATAAATCACCACTCCATCCTTTGATATTTCAGAGAATATTTTAGAGTTCGGGATTATATGAGTTTCATCAAATACATCAACTTCTTTATCAAGTGCAGAACGCACATCTTCTATTAAGCCTACAAATTCTAATCCACGAAGTCCGCTATCAAGGAGCAAATCAACATCGCTTTGGCTATTTGCAAGGCCCTTAACATACGAACCAAAAAGAATAGCTTTCTTTACGCTATGCTTAACGAATACGGGATGTAAAACAGATCGTATATCATCAATTGTATAGATTGTATCACACATAAAAATGCTCCTTTCATAACTTTCTATAGTTATTATATCAAAAAAAATACTTAAAATCAATAGTGCTGTTTTAGATTTTAAAAGTGATATTTGTGTGACGTTGAAAATGATAGAAATATATGTTATAATAATAGTTAATTATATATATTGAGAGGGGCTGATCTTATAACAAATGAAACTCTAAGTCATATATTACGAGGATTAAAGCTAGAAAAGTGCAAGTATGTTACATGTAACACATGTTATGTTAAAAAGACTGTAAAACAGATGAGATATGATGACGATTTAGATAAATATGTGCCATATTATTCTAAACATGAATTTTTGGTTGTTGTTGAAAATGGAATAAAAAAAGCAATAATTCTCAACTGTAATAATATAGATTTGCACTGGTATGTTTTTAGAAAATATCGTAGTCAGCATGTGTTAAGTAATGTTTTGCGCACAGGTATTATTAGAGAGATTTGGCCTGAAGTAAAAAAGATTACATGTTGTTATGAATGGGATGACGATAGAGAAACTAAATATCAGATGACGAAGCATTTAGCTACGCTTGCTGGTTTAGAATTGGAATAGTTTTTTTGATAAACTATGTTTATACAAGCATTGATTTGGGAGGATGCAGAGTTGACAGAACTAAAGAAGGCATTTGTGTTTGATACAAATTTTATACTACAAAACAAAAGACTTGATGAGGTAATTAAAAACTTGAAAGAAAATTATACAGTTTATGTTACTCAAGTATCTGTAGATGAAAGGATAGCACAGCAATGCAGAGATTTAAAGGTGGATTTTGATGAAATAGAAAAGTTTAAACAAAAATCTACACATTTTGCAGAAATTAAATATAAAAAAACTTATGATGAGGAATGTGAGTTTTTGAAGAAAGGAATACAAGAAAGATATAAAAATACATTTGGAGAATATATTATTCCATTCCAAAAAGATGAGGAAACCTTTACTGAAATACTAAATAGGGCGAATAATAAATTGCCTCCATTCCTAAATACAAAAGATGCAAGTGATAAAGGATTAAAAGATTGTTTATTATGGTTATCGATATTAAAGTATTTTAAGAAGAATGGAGAAAATGATGTAATTTTTGTTACCGATGACAAAAGTGCTTTTAGAAATCATATTGATTATTTAAGCGCAGAGTTTAAAGAAGTGACGGGTAAAAACATAGAGTTTAAGCCAAATACTTTTTATAAAGAACTAATGAGTACGGAAGTTGGATTAAAGGAAGATGATGAAAAAGAAAAACCATTACCTGATGTTACGGAATTTAGAAAAAAAATTAATAATGTAATCCATAAACTATGCAGGGTAACAATAGAAGATGACTGGGGAGAGGAATACTGGGAAAAAACATTTATTCTGCATCGAAAAGTTGATGGCGATTATATGAGGGTGATTTTTGAAGGTTTACGCAAAGATATTGAGGATAATGTTTTTAAAGAATATATTTCTGCCGCGAGCATATTTAATTTAGATGATAGGCTAGCAAGCACCTTATATTTAATAGAAATGGACTCAATTGAAGCAGCATATAGATTGTACGAGGAAGTAAAAGAAAAGTATCCTGCTTTTCGGGAACAATTTTACTCGACGGCGGCGGAAATATTTAATAATAATTATGTGAATGTTTTGGAAGGAATAAACGATGATGATTTGCCATTTTGATTTAGTGGGTATTTATTAATACAAAATGATAAAAATAACCACAAACACAAACTGCCGTAAACCGCACTGTTGTGAGGTTTACGGCGGTTTCCTTAAATTACTAATTTCGGTGAAGCACTTGATAAGCTTCAGGAAAAGTTAAAGTGCAAGCCGATTAAGGGAACAGGAATTAAAAAGTGGTAAAAAATGCAGGGCATAGTCCCTGCGTTTTTTGTGTAACTAGAACTCCCAAGAAGTCGTGGAAATAGGTTATTGATTAAAGTAGTAAAAAGTAAAAAAGTATTTGTGAAAATATGAGAAAATATAGATAAGAATATTATTAGTAGTTTGAGAATATCCTACAATTTGTATATAATATAAGCTGTAGGAAATTTGTTGCAAAAAAATACAATATGTGAAGTGATTATCTGATATTATATTGACAAAAGAATAGTGGTATATTATAATATTTTTAAGACAATTTAGAATAATATTAAAGGAACCAGCTGACGGAAGAGGAGGCTGGTCTCTTTTGTTTAAAATTATAATTAAATAAATTATAAAGGAGAGTGCAAGATGGAAATACAACTTCAGGAACTTATTAACCAAATTAAAAAAGATGGTGTGGCGGCTGCAGAAACAGAGGCAACAGTATTACTTAACTCGGCAAAGGAACAGGCTGAAAAAATAGTTGCAGATGCGAAAAAGCAGGCAGACAAAATTTTAGCAGACGCCAAGAGTGAAAATGAGCGTATGTTAAAGTCAAGCGAAGATGCTATCAGACAAGCGGGTCGCAACTTGCTTATATCTTTCAGAGAAAGCGTTACGAGAGAGCTTGATTCTATTTTAAGCGAAAATGTGACGGCGATATACTCATCTGAAGCTCTTGCACAGATTATTATAAGTGTTGTAGAAAAATGGGCAGAGAAACCAGATACAGATGATATTGCGATTGTACTAAACAGCAAAGATTTGAATTTGCTTGAAGAAACAATGCTTTCAGGTTTGAAAGACAAAATTAAAAAGGGTATTATTCTTAAGGCTAGTGATAATCTTGATGCAGGCTTTCATATTTCTGTAAATAACGGAAATGCGTATTATGATTATTCGGCAGAAACAGTAGTTGAGATGTTGTCAAAATATCTTAGCCCTAAAATAACTGAACTTTTGAAAGAGGCGGAATAATTATGGCAGAATATTATCTGATTTCACAATTGCCGGCTTTAGATGGAATTGGCGAAAACACACCATTGTCTATTGATGAGGAAAGTTTTTTGGATTTGTGCCGTCAGCATTTGGGAAAAAAAGCACAAAGCGAGATCGCGAAGCTTACTATCGTACCGCCATTGCGGGATGAAAATACGAGCTCGGCTTTACTCAAAGAATGGTACGAGGGAGAACGCAATTTAAGGCTTGCACTCGGTAAGGTACGTGCAGAAAAAATGAACAAATTCTTTGACTTACAAAATAAGTCCCTGCCAGTAGAAATGCTGAAGGTGGCAAATGAAGTGGCAAATGAAGAAAATCCGATGAGGGCAGAAATTTTGCTTTTTGAGTTTCGTTTGAAATTTTTAGAAACATTAAGACCAATGGATATGTTCTCTGAAGATTTTGTGTTTTATTACGGGCTAAAATTGAAACTGATTATGCGGATGAGACAGTTTGATTCAAATCTTGGTGAAACCGCATATAGAGATATTTACAAATCCATTTTAAATGGAGATAGGACGGAGGCAATGCTATGACCCAAAAAACAGGAAAGGTTGTTAGTGTTAATGGAAACTTGGTGTCGGTAGAGTTTGACAGCGATGTTTCTATGAATGAAATATGCTATGTTAAGGTGGGCGATACCGCACTTAAAAGTGAGGTTATTCGTATAAGAGGAAACGTAGCACAAATACAAGTTTACGAGATGACAAATGGAATCAAATGCGGAGACGATGTTGAATTCACAGGTGATATGCTATCAGCAGAACTTGGCCCGGGTTTGCTTGGTCAGATTTATGATGGCCTTCAGAATCCGCTACCTATTCTTGCAGAGCAGGTGGGTTGGTTTTTGGAACGCGGTAACTATGCAGATGGCTTGGATGCCAACAAAAAATGGGAGTTTACACCTACTGCAAAGATAGGCGATGTTTTACGTGCAGGGCAATATATTGGTACAGTTCCAGAAGGTGCTTTTACACATAAAATATTTATACCGTTTTATCTGCTTGGAAGCTACACATTAAAATCCATTGCTGAAAAAGGCGAGTACACTATAAAGGATACTATTGCAGTTATAACTGATGAACGTGGTCGTGATATACCTGTCACAATGTCTTTTAAGTGGCCGGTTAAACGTGCAATAAGATGTTATAGCGAAAGACTGGCACCTGTTGAAACGATGGAAACTAAGGTGCGACTTGTTGACTCATTTTTCCCGGTAGCAAAAGGTGGAACTTATTGCACTCCGGGGCCTTTTGGTGCAGGGAAAACAGTTCTACAGCACACAACCTCAAAATATGCAGATGTGGATATTGTAATTATTGCGGCTTGTGGTGAACGAGCAGGAGAAGTTGTGGAAACCTTGACAGAATTCCCTGAACTTACTGACCCGAAAACAGGACGTTCACTTATGGAACGTACTATTATTATCTGTAATACTTCATCTATGCCGGTTGCTTCCCGTGAGGCATCAATTTATACATCGGTAACTCTTGCGGAATATTACAGACAGATGGGACTGAATGTTCTTCTTTTGGCTGACTCAACATCACGTTGGGCACAGGCACTCCGAGAAATGTCGGGAAGACTTGAGGAAATCCCAGGAGAAGAAGCTTTCCCTGCATACCTTGAATCTTATATTGCGGCATTTTATGAAAGAGCCGGATATGTTCGCTTGCCTGATGGAAGCAAAGGCTCTGTCACCATTGGCGGAACAGTTTCTCCTGCAGGCGGAAACTTTGAAGAACCTGTAACTCAGGCTACGCTAAAGGTTGTAGGCGCATTCCACGGCCTTTCAAGGGAACGTTCAGATGCAAGAAAATATCCTGCAATTGACCCACTTATTTCCTGGTCAAAATATGAAAGTGTTATAGACCGCAAGAAATCCGAATTCTGTAAAAATATTATCCATCAAGGTAGCGAAATTGATTCCATGATGAAGGTAATAGGTGAAGAGGGTACAACACTTGCAGACTATATAATTTATTTGAAGTCAGAAATGTTGGATAGCGTATATCTTCAACAAAACTCATTTGATTTGGTGGATGCAAACTGCGGTACTATGCGTCAACGATATGTGACCGATAAACTTGTGTATGTTCTGGGCAGCGAATATGCTCTTGAAAATAAAGATGATGCACGAACATTTTTCAATCGTATGCGCCAGAGATTTATTGACTGGAACTATAAAGAATTTGAAAGTGATGAGTTCAAAAAAGCAGAAGCAGAAATTGATAATCTGTATAATGAAGGAAACGGCAAATTAACTAATGATGCTGAACTATTGTTAAAGGACGGTGAGTGAGAATGAACAAAGTATATAACCGAATTGAATCTATCACCGGAAACGTTATTACTGTCAGAGCAAGTGGAGTTCAGTATAACGAATTGGCACAGGTAAATACGCGCTTTGGTAAATCTTTGGCACAGGTTAATAAGATTGAGAAAGACCTTGTGTCTTTGCAGGTTTTTGCAGGAGGACAGGGTATTTCAACAGGCGATGAGATTCGCTTTTTGGGACGTGAAATGCGAGTATCTTTTAGTGAAGATTTGTTGGGACGTATCTTTAATGGTTCGGGCGAACCAAGAGATGGAGGCCCGGCACTTGATGATAATCCAAAACCGATTGGTGGACCATCTGTTAACCCTACTAAACGTATACTTGCAAACCGAATGATGAGAACGAATATCCCGATGATTGATATGTTTAACACACTGGTTGTTTCGCAAAAACTACCTATTTTCTCTATTTCGGGAGAACCGTATAACCAGCTTCTTGCCCGTATTGCAATGCAGGCAGAAGCAGATGTTATCGTACTTGGCGGTATGGGTCTTAAGTATGACGACTTCCTATATTTCAAGGATGAACTTGCAAAGGGCGGTGCTCTTAGCAAGACTGTAATGTTTATTCATACGGCGTCTGACCCGACTGTTGAATGTATGATGATTCCTGATATGGTATTAGCTGTTGCAGAACAGTTTGCTTTGGAAAACAAGGATGTGTTGGTACTTCTTACCGATATGACCAACTTTGCGGATGCTATGAAAGAAATAGCTATCACTCAGGAACAGGTGCCATCAAACAGAGGTTACCCAGGAGACCTTTATTCTCAGCTTGCATCCCGATATGAAAAGGCGGTTGATTTTGCGAATTCAGGTTCCGTTACAGTTCTGGCTGTTACCACAATGCCTGGTGATGACGTAACACATCCTGTTCCGGATAATACAGGATATATTACAGAAGGACAGTACTATTTAAAAGGCGGACGTATTGAACCTTTTGGTTCTCTTTCAAGACTTAAACAGAACGTAAACGGAAAGACACGAAAAGACCACCGCGCACTTATGGATGCAATGATTCGTTTATATTCATCATATAAAGAAACTATAGAAAAGAAAAATATGGGCTTTTCTATGAACCGTTGGGATGAAAAGCTTTTAAAATATGGTGAGCTTTTTGAAAATAAGCTGATGGACTTGTCTGTCAATCTGTCCTTAGAAGACGCACTTGATTTGGGATGGGAAATTTTAGCCGATTGCTTCAAAAAAGATGAAACCGGTATAAAATCAGAACTTACTGATGAATTCTGGCCCAGAGTGTAAGGAGGATTATAATTTTGGCAAAAATCAAATTAACAAAAAATGAACTTAAGGTACAAAAGGATGCTCTTAAAATGTACCGCAGATATTTGCCTACTCTGACACTAAAAAAACAACAGCTTCAATCAGAAATCCGTACTATTGAAGCCAAAGCAAACGCTATAAGAAAAGAAAAACAGGAGCTTGAGCAGGGCTTTGGTGAATGGATTGCAGTTTTTTCGGAAAAAGAAGCTTTTCCTCTAAATATAATTACTGTGAGCAATGTCCGCAAGGGAAAAGGAAATATTGCGGGAGTTGATATTCCAACTTTTGAAGGAGCGGATTTTGAAAGAGCTGACTACGATTTATATAGTACTCCGCTTTGGGTGGATATTGCCGCAAACCATGTTGAGCGGGCAATAAAGCTTGATCTGGAGGCGGAAGTGTTGGATGAGCAGGTAAGACTTTTGGAAGCAGAACTTCTTTCAACATCTCAAAGAGTGAATCTTTTTGAAAAGGTAAAAATTCCTGAAACAGAGGAAAATATTAAAAGAATATCGATTTATATGGCGGATCAACAGGTTAATGCTGTAGTGCGGTCAAAAATCTCAAAACGAAAGATAGCGCTTCGTAATATCGATAGTTCTGAAAGGCAGGGATATTCATTATGATCGTGCCTATGAAAAAAATATCTCTAATAACTTTAGGGAATAAGAAAATTGAAACTTTGAAAAAGCTTCGTAAACTGGGAACTATTCATATTCAGATAACGGAAGGATATGGTGAAAAGCTTGCGGAATTAAGAGAGCAGATTGTCCTGCTTGAAAGTGCAATTTTTTCTGTAGGGAAAAATAAAAATGTAGAGAAAAAGGAAGCGGATATTTCAAAAGCCTTGTGTGTTGCCGATGAAATAAAGACTCTCACAGAAGAAAAAAAAGAATATATAGCGGAGAAAATTTCCTTGAATGTTGAACTGGAACGGCTTAAAGGTTGGGGAGATATTGACCCGGATACTGTGTTCGAGTTGGCTACAAAAGGCGTTGAACTTGCTTTTTATGAAATGCCAAAAAATGAATATGAACACCTTTCGGACAATATCAATCCTGTGATACTCAGCGCTGACAAATCTGCTGTGAAATTCTTGTTATCAGGTTCAAAAATTGAAGAAGATGATAAGGCATTGCTGGAAAAATATAGATTTATACTCCCTAAAATGTCCACCGTCAATATGAAGAAAAAAATTGCCGAAGTGGAACAGCGTGTAAATGAAATAGATGAGAAGATTTTATCTTATGCTGGATATACAGATAGTTTCAAAAATGCAATAAATGCTTTGGAAAAGGAAATAGAATTTGAAACTTACACTACAGGAATGAGAAATGAAAATTTATCTCAGGACGAAACAAAAGAAGTTTCAGTGGTGTACTTTACAGGATATATTGAAGCGGAAAATGTTGATAAATTGAAACAAACAGCTTCAGATAACTCGTGGGGGCTTGTTGTTGCTGAACCAAGTGAAGAGGATAATGTACCGACTAAACTGAAAAACAACAAGTTTGTGAGTCTTATTTATCCGTTGACAGATTTCTTAGGTACTGTTCCGGGATATTTTGAGTATGATATTTCCGGCTGGTTTTTAGCGTTTATACTCATATTCTTTGGTATAATTTTTGGTGACGGTGGTTACGGACTTTTCATTTGTGGGGTTGTATCAATACCGATAATAAAATCAGTTATTACCAAAAAACAAATTTCCTCGGTATTTTTGCTTATAGGACTTTTTGGACTATCAACGGTACTGTGGGGTACGCTCACCTGTACGTGGTTCGGGCTTTCACCGGAGCAATTACCGGAGTGGCTTAAATCGTTGTCAATACCGATGATTTCAAATGTCTATGCCGATAAAATATGGCAATTACCATGGACGGCGGATGGAGTTGGTCTTACTACGGCCCAAAACCTGCAGATATTTTGTTTTTCATTAGCACTTATTCAGCTGACTGTGGCGCATATCAAAGGTGCTAAAAGAAATAGAGCATCTGTTAAGATGCTTGGTGATATAGGCTCAATTCTGCAGCTTGTAGGCATATATTATGTTGTGCTCAGTCTTGTTGTAAATGCAGAAGTGTTTAGCTTTGGGCTGGTAATTGGTGGCATTCCCATTGGAACAGTTGCTGTTGCCCTTATAGCTGGCGGATTTATCCTCAGTTTTGTATTTTCAAACTATGAAGGAAGTATTATTAAATCCATACTTTCAAGCCTTACCAATATAGTGTCGGTACTGCTTGGTGTGGTAAATGTATTTTCAGACATCGTTTCGTATATCAGACTTTGGGCAGTGGGACTTGCGGGTGCAGCTATTTCTGCCACAGTAAATGAATTGGCAGGACCGCTACTGGGCAATTTCTTGTTTATGGTACTTGCCATTGTTCTGTTGGTGTTTGGTCACGGACTTAATATGATATTAAATATTCTGTCTGTTATAGTGCACGGAATCAGACTTAACACATTGGAATTTTCATCGCATCTGGATATGTCATGGAGTGGACATAAATTTAAACCATTTAAAGAATAAATTTACTATAAAGGAGAATTATTATGAATTTAGGATTATTAGCAACAGCATTATGTATGGGTATTGCCGCAATAGGCTCTGCCATTGGTATTGGTATTGCAGGACAGGCATCAATTGGTGCGTGGAAGAAATGCTATCTTAGCAATAAGGCAGCACCGTTTATTCTTACAGTATTTGCAGGTGCACCTTTAACACAGACAATTTACGGATTCCTTCTTATGCAGCAGATGAAGGCATCATCAGCAGACCCTGCATTTTTGTTAGGTCTTGGCATTGCATCAGGTGTTGCAATGGCTTTCTCTGCAGTATATCAGGGTAAGGCCGGTGCTGCAGGTGCAGATGCATTGGCAGAGACAGGAAAAGGCTTTTCGCAGTATATTACAGTTGTAGGTCTTTGTGAAACAGTTGCATTGTTTGCACTTGTATTTAGTATGGTTGCATTAGGATAATAAGGTTTTGCTTATAAAATGTAAATGTACATTATGTCAGTAAAAAGTGGTAATAAAAAAGAGACAGAATTGATAAGAACCCCAAAAGTTATACACTTTTGGGGTTCACTTTATTATACATTACTGTCCTTTAAATAGAAGTCTTTATATAAGTTGCTAAGATTTTTTGCTGACGGATAAATAGATTGCGGACTTAAGAAATGTGAAAATTCAAAGGTTACAATCTTTTCAGCATACTTTTGATGCATCTCCAATTTACGTTTTAAGTCATTAAAAGGTATAGGATATAGCTGTCTTCTAACATCTCTTTCAAATGTTTCAACATTTACCCAATGTTCTATATTATGTTTATCGCAAATTTCTTTTGTTGCTGTGTAGTATGCTTCCATTGAGCTTATAGCCGCAGGACCATCATGAAAAGCACATATATCAATGTCTTTTCCGGCACGGGCAAACAATCTGTCCCACTCATCTTTGTGTCTTTCAATAGTAAAGTAGTCACGTGGCGCCATCACCTCTCCTCTGAAAGGTGGGCTTATCAATGTTTTTTTATCAGGAGTTTTATCTTTACAGATAGCAGAAAGACCTTTAAAAACTTCTCCGATATTTAAACAATCACGGGTAACCTCGTGTGGAATATACCAGCCGTCAAATGAAGGATAATCTCCATATCTTTCACATACTTCATTTACAAATTCGCGGTTTATCTTAATTTCGGTCATATAGTCTCCGCGGTTCCAGTCGTCGTTTGACATATACAATCCGAAAAACACACTCATATCTCGTTTTGATGTTTCTTCAAATATAAGACCTGCCAAATCATCTGAATAAGAAGTTCCTAAAACCTTTGAAGGAAAAACCGACTTGTCCTTATATCCGCCTCTAATAAATATTACAGTGTCAATGCCTATTTCCTGCATATAGTCAAGGTCTTTTTTCCACTGCTCACGACTCCAGTTTGATGAAGGAATATCAACTGAAATTTCATCAATATATGTACCAGTTATTGGTCCTTTTTTCATCATAATAACCTCTCATTATTTTTTTATTTTACTTTATTTCCCATGACAAAAACGCTTTCTATATTGATGTCATTATCAAATATTACAATATCTGCGTCTTTGCCGCTTAAAAGCTCGCCTTTATCCAGGTTCATAATCTTTGCAGGAACAGCAGTTATCATTTTTACTGCGCTGGTTAAGCTTGCGCCAACATCATTTACAATAACTCTTATAAGTCTGTCGCTGGTTGCAACACTGCCTGCAAAAGCGCTTCGGTCTTTTAGCTTACAAACGCCATCTTCTATTACATATTCCGTAGCTCCCATTATTCCTTCCTTTGCACTTGTGCCTGCAAGGGAAAGACTGTCGGTTATCAGAGCAACCTTGTCTGTGCCTTTGATTTTCAGGATCAAGCGGATAAGTTCAGGCGGAAGATGTTTTCCGTCTGCAATAATTTCCACAAACATATCGTCATCTAAAAATGCGGTTTCAATAACGCCCAGTCTGCGGAATCCGTGATCACGGGTGATTGTAGATGTGCAGGAGAAAAGGTGGGTTACAAGATTGCAACCGCTTTCCTTTGCAAATTTCATATCGTCATAGATGGCATCTGTATGGCCTGCTGATGCAATTATACCATTTGATGTGATATATTTGCAAAATTCACCGCCTGCATCATTTTCAGGTGCATAACTCCAACGTGCGACATAATCGCCGTATTTTTCTATGAACGGAACATACTCTGACTTATCAGGACTTTTAATAAAATCAGGGTATTGTGCACCGCACTGTTTTGGAGAAAGATACGGGCCCTCAAGGTGCGCACCCATTATGTTTGCCTTGGATTTTTTACTTAAAATTGCGTCCTTTATGTTTCGTGTCGCATTTTCCATTACGTTAATTGGAGCGGCAGAAACAGTAGGGAAGATTGTTGTTGTTCCATGTTCTAAATGAAAATCTGCGGCAGCAACAACGTCGTCAACCGTTCCGTCAAAGGAAAAACCACCGCCACCATGAGTGTGAATATCAATAAATCCAGGAGAAACGTATTTTCCTGTGAAATCATATTCAGTATCATATGGTAATTCGGCGTCGGTAACATCAAAGATTTTACCGCCATCAAAATACACATATCCTGAAAATATATTGTCTTTTAAGATTATTTTATCAGATTTGATTCTTTTCATAATAGCTCACTACTGTCGGCGTCAAGGTATAGAGTTGCACCGTCACATTTTCTCAGAATAGTAGCAGGACATTCTTCAGAAATGTCATCGCATAATGTTCTTTTTACTGCTTGTGCCTTTGTTTTTGCTGGAACAACACAGAACTGATATTTTGGATTTGTAAGAGTAGGGCAGGTTAGTGTCATAGCCTGTTTTGGTACTCTGTCAACTGATGGAAAACATCCGTCATTTACCTGTTGCTGACGGCAAACGTCATCAAGTGGAACCACTTTGACTATTTCTTCGTCATCAAATTTTGCAACCCAAGGATCGTTAAAAGCGATGTGTCCGTTTTCGCCTATGCCCATAACAACAATGTCCGTTGGATTTGCCTTTAAAAGATCGGCATAGCGTTTGCACTCTGCTTCTGCATCGGTTGCAGTAGAGTTGATAAGGTTAACGCTTTTAAATGGTACTTTCCCAAAAATGTGTTCAGTAAGGTAACAGCTAAAGCTCTTGTCCTTATCTTCTTCTGAAAGACCGATGTACTCGTCCATATGATAAGCGTTAATTCTGTTCCATGGAATATCGGTATATTCTATAAGGTGTGCAAGTACATCGTTTTGAGATGGCGCTGCTGCAAAAATCATATTGATTTCATCTTTTTCTGAAAGTAGCTCATTGATTTTTTCATAAATGTCACCTGCGGCAACCTTGCCCATTTCGTCGCGGTTAGGCATCACCTTTAATTTTAATTTATCTACTTTAAATTCGTTCATTATAAAATCTCCTTAATTCTATGAACTGCCTCATCAAATGCAGCTTCAGGACTTTCAAATTTGTATGGATTTTCGAAATTTTTGCCTACAAGCTGATTCAGGCCACTAAAGGTTTCAAGGTGTGGTTCAAGAGTGACTAAAACATCTTTTTCAAAGTCCTTTTTTACTCTTTCAAAAATTTCAGGAATAGATGCCTCACCACAACCCGGCGGCACGATTGCACCTTGATACAAGGAATCCTTGATGTGGAAATACTCTATGTAATCTTTAAGCATTTCATACCCATCAGGGAATGGCTTGTATCCGTCCAAAACGAAGTTACCCATATCGAATACGCACTTTAATCTGCCACCAAAATATGAAAGAATATCAAGGCAATATTCAGGTGATTCGCCATAGATTTTTGCCTCGTTTTCGTGGCAAAGAGTAACATCGTATTTTTCAGCAAGAGTAAGCATTTGTTCAAGTCTTGAAAGAACATCGCTGCGGCAGTCTTCACGTGTTTTTCCGTCAGGAAGGTAGAAACTGAAAATACGAATATTTTTAACACCTAAAATTTTTGCAGTCTTAAAAACATTCTCGCATTTTTCAAGATGTTCCGAAAAATCATCACAGAGATTAATTTTTCCGAGAGGTGAGCCAAGGGATGAAACCTTGATATTTGCTTCGTCAAGCTTACTTTTTACAGTTAAAACCTCATCTTCGCATAAATCCGCAATATTTTTGCCGTCCAAAAAACGGAGCTCAATATATTCAATATTATTTTCCTTTAAGTATTCAAGCTGTTTATCAAAATCCGGTGAATACTCATCTGCAAATGCAGAAAGCTTTAAGTTTGCCATTTTATATTTCCTCTATTTTGTTGATTTTTTCTTCTTTACCGCTCTCAATAGAACGTTGCATAGCATTTAGAATGAAAATAGGTGCTATAAATTCTTCGTAGCTTTGTCTTTGTGCTTCGCCTTTTAAAAGCTTGTAAAACTCTTCAAATTCAACTGCAAAACAACTTGCATCAACTAAAAATGTATCGCCGATAATATCCTTTTCAAGGCTTGCACTCACATAATATGTGAAGTTTCCGTCTATGAATTCACCGACTATGTCATAATCCTTATATCGTGCAACATAGGTCAGAACTTCGTTCTTTTCATACATTTTCACAGACTCAGGATAGTATCCGAAAATTTCGCACATAACCTGAACCAAGTGCTGAGAATAGAAGAAAAATCCACCGTATTTTTCGTTTGCACCAAGCGGTGCACGAAGGAACCCGCCATAAGCCTTTCCGTATCTTCCACATTCGATGGCAGATTTCAAATGCTGAACCAAAGAATCATAAACGCAGCAAGAACCGCCTGTTACACGTACGTTATTTGCCTTAAGCTCTTTCATAAATTCTACGGCATCTTCTTCACTTATTGTTACAGGCTTATCGATAAACATTGGAATGCCTGATTCTATGTAAGGTTTAGCGTATTTATAGTGATTATCACCATGGCGTGCAGTTATCATAAGACCGTCAATTTTGCCCACAAACTCGTCATAGCTTTTGGCTGTATAAACACCAAATTTTTCACGAAGACGTTCATTTGCAGCTTCTTCGTCACTATATACGCCAACGATTTCAACATCGCTTATCTTTCCGCTGTTTAAAGCATAATCAACAAAGGCATCGGCATGGGAATTTTCACAACCTAAAATAGCAATTTTATACATTTTATTTCTCCTTAAAATAGTACAGGTGATGGATTCTGTGCGTGAACTGTTTCAATTACGTTGATAATCTTTGCAGCGTGATCAGGGGTTACCTTAAGCGGAGTGCCCTTTGTAAGCTTGTTATAAAGCATATCGTAAAACAGTTCTGAACCTATCTCAAACACAGAACCTTCAAGCTTGCCCTCTTCTTCGTGTGCGATAAGAGTTTCCTTGCAGTACATAGGGAAGCCTTCAGGATTCTTAAGAGATTCTTCAATTACAGGTTTTGGCTCGTTTTCGCCATCGACAATATATTTCATCTTGTAATCTGTCAAAGTTACACTATATGTTCCGCGAGTACCTTGAAGTTTAATGAAAAACGGACTGTATGCATCGTTTGATGAAACCTCAAGATCGACAATAGGTTTATTTGGAGCTGTAAAGATAATCTTTGCAAAGTCGTCAGAGTCACCGCTTGTCATTGCTCTGCCAAGCTTTGAAAATGCTACAGTTGCATTGGCGTCAAAATCCAAGAATCCAAGTGCTAAGCCAACAGGGTGTGGGCCTGTATTGTAAAGACCACCTGCAACCTTTTTGTGAAGAGTCTGCCAGTCCCAACGTCTTGCGAAGTTATTGTATCTGATACTTACCTGCATAATATCGCCAAGCTTTCCGCTTTCTACAATTTCCTTTGCGTGTACATAATGTGGTGCAAAGAATGACTGCTGGAATACTGCAAGAGTAACGTCCATATCTTTTGCGGTTTTTATAAGGTCTGTGCATTCAAAATATGTTCTTGCCATTGGTTTTTCGCAAAGAACATTAAACTTATGCAAAAGCAAATCCTTGGTTATGCTATAGTGCATTTCAGAAAATGATGCATTTACCACAAGATCAATGTCTTTCACATTGAAAAGTTCCTGATAGCTGGTAAATACTTTGCAACCAGGGTATTCTGAAAGCGCTGCATTTCTTCTGAATTCGTCAGCTTCAACAACGTAAGCTACTTCGAAATTAGTGTTAGCATCGCTCTTGAAATATTTGCCGTGAATATCACGTCCGCTTCGGCCCTGACCGATAATTGCAACTCTAAGTTTTTTCATAGTCTTATCCTCCAAAAAAATATTTTACAACCATATAATAACACAATTTAACAGTTTATAAAATTGCAAAATATGGATAAATATATTGCAAAAAATGTACTTTTATGTTATAATGGTGGAAACGGAGGGCTTGATATGGGAACTACAATGCATTCAGGATTTTATAGTGATAATGTGTTTTATAATCACATTACAAGAGCTAATAATACGTCATGGGATTATAATTTCCATTTCCACGATGTTACCGAAATGATTTTCTTTAAATCGGGAAATATTTCATACGTGGTAGGAAGCAAAAAATATAAGCTTAAGAAAAACAGCCTTGTCATTTCGCGACCAACCGATTGGCACTATATCAGTATTGACGGACCGCAAGAATATGAGAGATATAATATTTTGTATGATGAAAAAAAATTACCGTTCAACATTTACAAAAAAATTCCTGCCGATATAAATGTAATTGATTTCAGCGAAAACACAAATGTAATAAATCTTTTTGGAAAGATGGACTTTTATGCCGAAACCCTGACAGGAGAGAATCTTGACAGAATGATGAAAAATCTGATTGAAGAGATATTTTACAATATCATAATAGAAGTGAGTTCCAAAGGGCAAAAGATGTATGAGCATACCAACCCGATTGTAAGCTGTGCAATTTCGTATATAGATGAAAATCTTTTGACTTTGAGTGGGATAGAGGAGATATGCAATGAGCTTTACATAACAAAAAGCCATCTGCATCACCTTTTCCAAAAGTATCTTAAAATAACACCGAAAAAATATATAACAGCAAAGCGTCTGGCAGTTGCACAAAGAGAAATTTATGCAGGGAAAAAGGCCACAGATGTTTGCTTAAAGTGTGGGTTTTCTGACTATTCCGCATTTTTCAGGGCATATAAAAACCATTTCGGCAGGTGCCCTTCCGATAGTGTAAATGTAAAACATATGACAGAGTTAAAAGAGAATATTTTGGAAATATGAGTAAGAGATTGGAGTTTTAAAAATATGATATAAAAAAGCAGAAACAAAAGTTTCTGCTTTTTTGTTGTGAGAATAACAAGGTTTTGGGGTAGCGGGTAGCAATATGTGATTGTGTTGTAGGGTTGGATTATTTCATATCCTGTCGTGGTGAGCGACCTGTTAGTTTTACATATGTTTTGTAAAAATTTGAATAATTGCCGAATCCTGCTTCTGTTGCAGCATCAAGAAGGGTCCAGCCTTTTAATGCAAGTGATCTGGCAAGTAAAATTCGCTTATGATTGATATATTGATTTATCGTAAGACCGCTGTATTTTTTGAAAGTATGGCAAAGATGGTATTTGCTTATGAATACGTGTTCTGCAATATCATCAAGGGACAGCTCTGCTGCAATATTATCATTTATATATGCGATTACGGCTTTCAGCTTTTCATCTTCCGGATTATCCTGTTCTTTTTCTACTGTAATCCTGCTAATGCGGTACAGCATTTCAATGATTTTTGATTTTGCAACAATGTCCGGCATCTTCTTGTCCGAATCAAGATGTCTGTCAAAAGCCTCAACCAAACTTGGAATATTCTCTTTTTTCACTAATTCGGAAGGAATCAGATTATTGACACCAAGAGATCGTTTTGTGAAAAAATCTAAAAACTCATTACAGTCGTTCTGGGCAAAAAAACTTTTTTTAATATGGATAACCACACGCTCATACAGTGCTAACGGTGGCATATGACACATCATATGCATTTCGTCGCAATGGGTGATGACCATATCGTATTTTTGTAACGGGTATGTACTTCCCTCTGCTTTGAACGCCACATTTCCATTTATAAAAAGTATAATTTCATATAAATCGTTATGGTTATGAAGCACAAACTCTGACCGTTTTGGAATTACATCTGTACGATGCTCGTAAGAAAAATATTCGCTGATATATACGTGATCTTTAATAATATCCATAGTGTAACCTCTTTTCGATATCAAGTATATCATATTATAACAATATTTGCAATGTTTATTGTGTTTTTAACAATAATCACAAAGTGATTGTTCCTATATTGTGATATACTTGTCTTGAAATATTTTACTGAAAGGATGAGCTAGGTTGAAAATTACATTCAGATGGTACGGGAAAGACGACCCTGTAACACTTCAAAAAATCAGACAGATTCCTTGTGTTTCCGACATAACGACGGCTGTTTACAGACCTGTTGGAACGGTATGGGAAGATGGCGAAATTGCAGAAATCAAAAAGGATTGTAATAGTAATGGTCTTACAATGGAGGTTATTGAGTCCATTCCTGTTCACGAAGATATTAAACTTGGTCGCGGAAAATACCTTGAATATATTGAGGTGTTTAAGGAAAACATCAGACGTGTTGCTAAAATGGGTGTTAAGTGTGTTTGCTATAACTTTATGCCTGTTTTTGACTGGACAAGATCAAACCTTGAATGGGTAAATGAAGACGGATCAACTTCCCTTGTTTATCACAAAGAAGACGTTGATAAAATGGACCCTACAAAGCTTACACTTCCGGGTTGGGATGCATCATATTCTCCTGATGAAGTTTCTGACTTAATAAAAGCGTATCAGGAAATCGGAGAAGAGGGACTTTGGAAGAACCTTGAGTTTTTTATAAAGGAAATTATGCCGGTTGCTGTGGAATGTGACGTTAATATGGCGATTCATCCGGATGATCCACCATGGAACATTTTTGGAATTCCTAGAATTATCACAAACGAAAAGAATATAGACAGATTTTTAAGCCTTTATGACGATATACACCACGGTCTTACACTTTGTAGCGGAAGCCTTGGCTGTGCCACATTTAATGACTATACCGCTATGGTTAAAAAGTATGCAGGTATGGGCAGAATCCACTTTGCTCACATAAGAAATATCAAGATTTTAGAAGATGGCTCTTTTGAAGAAAGCGGACATTTCTCAAGCTGTGGTTCTTTGGATATTGTGGAAATCTTAAAGGCATATCACGATGCAGGTTTTTCAGGCTATATCCGTCCTGACCACGGCAGAATGATCTGGGGCGAAACAGGAAAGCCTGGCTACGGTCTTTATGACAGAGCACTTGGTGCTATGTATATCGCAGGAATTTGGGAAACCCTTGATAAAATGAAAGGATAAGGCTATGAATCTACCATTTGAAATTGATTTAAAGGATAAAGTTGTTGTTGTAACAGGTGCAGGCGGGGTTTTATGCTCAATGTTTGCAGAAGCTTTATCAAAAACAGGTGCAAAAATTGCACTTCTTGACATAAACGAAGCCGCTGCAAAGGAAAATGCAGAAAAAATCGCAAAAGACGGCGGAATTGCAAAAGGATATTTATGTAACGTTCTTGATAAGGCAAGCATTGAATCAGCACACGATGCTATCTTATCTGACTTCGGAACTTGCGATATCCTGATTAACGGCGCAGGTGGTAACAATCCGAAGGCGACAACAGATAACGAATATTTTAATAGCGATGATGTAGGCAAAATGAAAACATTTTTCGATTTGGATAAAGAGGGTGTTGAGTTTGTTTTCAACTTAAACTTCCTTGGAACACTTCTTCCGACACAGGTTTTTGCACAGGATATGCTAGAAAAAGATGACGCAAGCATCATAAATATTTCAAGCATGAATGCATACACACCGCTTACAAAAATCCCTGCATATTCAGGTGCAAAGGCGGCAATTTCCAACTTCACTCAGTGGCTAGCTGTACATTTCTCAAGAACAAACATTCGTTGCAACGCAATAGCCCCGGGATTTTTCGTTACAAAGCAAAACGAAAAGCTACTATTCACAGAAGACGGAAAACCGACACCAAGAACAGACAAGATTCTTGGAAGCACTCCTATGGGCAGATTCGGAAAACCTGAAGAATTAATTGGTGCATTACTTTTCTTGGTTTCAAAAGATGCCGCAAGTTTCGTAAACGGTGTTGTTATTCCAATTGACGGTGGATTTTCAGCATATAGCGGAGTATAATTGTTATAAGATTTATAAACGACAATGTAGAAAAATATTTTAATTTTTAGGAGAAATTATGATGGATAAGTATATTCCAGTAGTAGTAATTAAAGAATTAAGTGAAGTAGATAAAATACTTCCTGCACTAAAAGCAAACGGCATCAACTGTGCAGAAATTACATTCAGAACAGCTTGTGCTGCAGAAGCTATTAAAATGGCGGTAGAAAAGTACCCTGAAATGAACATCGGCGCAGGTACAGTTATTAACGAAAAACAGTGCAAAGAAGCACTTAAAGCAGGTGCAACATTTATTGTTTCACCAGGCCTTTCCGTTGGCGTTGCCAAGGTATGCAAAAAGAAGAATATTCCGTATTACCCTGGTTGCGTTACACCAACAGAAATTATGCAGGCACTTGACCTTGGAATTACAACAGTTAAGTTCTTCCCTGCAAATATTTACGGTGGCCTTGCCGCTCTAAAGGCACTTTCTGCTCCATTCCCACAGATTAAGTTCATTCCAACAGGTGGCGTGGACAGAAGCAATATTGACGAATTTTTAGCTTTTGACAAAATTGCAGCCATCGGCGGTAGTTTCTTTGTCAAAGAAGCACTAGAGAAGATGGAGGACAAATAATATGGCAAAAGTAGTTACTTTCGGCGAAATAATGTTACGCTTAGCACCAAACGGTTATTACAGATTTTTTCAGAATGACCAGATGCAGGCAACATTTGGCGGTGGCGAAGCAAACGTTGCCGTATCTCTTGCAAACTACGGAATGGACAGTGTGTATGTAACAAAACTTCCAAAGCACGCAATCGGTCAGGCAGCAGTTGACAGCCTGCGTTACTTCGGCGTTGATACATCAAAAATTGTTCGTGGTGGCGACAGAGTGGGCATCTACTTCCTTGAAAAAGGTGCTTCACAAAGAGGTTCTGTATGTATTTATGACAGAGCATATTCAGCAATCCAGCAGGCGTCAAAGGAAGATTTTGACTGGGACAGCATCTTTGAAGGTGCAGACTGGTTCCACTTTACAGGAATCACTCCAGCTCTTGGTGAAAATGTAGTAGAAATTTGTAAGGATGCCTGCAAAAAGGCAAAAGAAAAGGGCGTTAAGATTTCTTGCGACCTAAACTACCGTGGAAAACTTTGGACAAGAGATGAGGCAAGAAAGGCTATGACCGAGCTTTGCCAGTATGTTGACGTTTGCATCTCAAACGAAGAAGATGCAAAGGACGTATTCGGTATTGAAGCTGAAGGCACAGATATTTACGGCGGTAAGCTGAACCACGATGGATATAAGAGCGTTGCAAAACAGCTTGCTGATAAGTTTGGCTTTGAAAAGGTTGCAATCACACTTCGTTCTTCAATTTCTGCAAGTGATAACGACTGGGCAGGAATGCTATATGATGGTGAAGACTATTACTTCTCAAAGTCATATCACCTACATATCGTTGACCGAGTTGGTGGCGGTGACTCATTCGGTGGCGGTCTTATTTACTCAATCCTTTCAGGAAAGAGTTCAAAGGATACAATCGAATTTGCAGTTGCAGCATCAGCTTTAAAGCATTCAGTTGAGGGTGACTATAACAGAGTCAGCGTTTCTGAAGTTGAAAAGCTTGCTGGTGGCGATGGCTCAGGTAGAGTGCAAAGATAATGAATATGACAGCATAATTCAACACAGGCATTCACACAATCAAGCATTGTGTGCGGTTTTATAGCCTTTTAGAAACACAAAAAGCAAACCATAACCATCGTAACCCACACTGTTATGAGGTTTACAGCAGTTGCCTTAAATTGCTAATCTCGGGAACCCTATAAAGTATTGTGGAATCTGGTATATTTTGTTAAAGTAATAATAAAAATTTAAATAACAGAAAAGGTTAAAATGCAAGCCTGTAAATGCGATTGAAAGTAGAAGAAAGCGCGGAGTGATATGCTCCGTGCTTTTTTTGTGTGCAAAAATTCCATGAAAGAGATATGGCTATTTGCTATATAAAAATATTCCAAACTTGTTGACGTTTCAACAAGTTTTTGTTATACTATACTTATTGACGTTTCAACAAGTATATCTTCAGGAGGTTTAGTCAATGGAAGATCGTTTTGAAACATTTACGGTTCTATTAAACAGAATAAACAGAAACATTCGTAAAATCAAGAATGAAGAAATGGCGAATTATGAACTTAGAAGTCCACACATTTCCTGCCTTTACTATTTGTATATATTAAAAGAACTGACATCAAAAGATCTTTGTGAGCGTTGTGAAGAAGATAAATCTACTATTTCGCGAAGCCTTGATTATCTTGAGAAGAATGGTTATATCATATGCAAATCCGATAGCAAAAAGAGATATAACGCTCCTTTTGAACTTACAGAAAGAGGAATGTATGCAGGTAAAAGAATTGCAGATAAAATTACTGCCATTTTAGATGAAATTAGTAGCGGTATTTCTAACGAAGACAGAGCGATATTTTATCGCAGTTTGAATGTAATCAGTGAAAATATCGATAAAGTGGCAAAATCTTATGAATAAGAGAGAGTAGTATGTTTTTTCATTAAATCAGTATATTGCCGTGTGTTTCAGGCGGCATTCAGAATAGCTCTGCCGGTACTTCCATACAGAGAACCGGAAATAATAAATTCCTGCAGTGAAATTGGAAAAGTGTTAAAGAAACAATATGGCGATAATCCGCTTGAAAATAAAAACTACGGAAAGATAATCAATGAAAGACATTTTGAAAGACTTTGTGGTCTTATAGATAAGAGCAAAGTTATTATTGGCGGAGAAACAAACATCAAGACAATGCAAATTGCACCTTGTTATGGATAATGTAACAGAAAATGATGCAGTTATGGATAAAAAGACCTGGCTTGATTTGCCGATGCGTTACCAGCCGTATAACAAATTATATGAAATGCTCTTGCACATGTTTTTGAGATAATATATAAGGAGTGAAACTTATGAACAATAAAAAGCAAATGTGGCAGATGGTAAAATTCACACTTTTTTCTGCTTCTGCCGGAATAATCCAAGTTGGATCCTTTGCTCTGCTTGAAATATTTATTAAGGATTACTGGATACCGTATCTTGTTTCCCTTGTACTTTCTATCATCTGGAATTTCACATTGAATCGTAGATACACCTTTAAGTCTGCAGCAAATGTTCCGATAGCAATGGCAAAAGTATTTGGATTCTATCTTTTATTTACACCATTATCTGCATACCTGGGTAATATGGCCGAGGGTTGTGGCATAAATGATTTTGTTATATTGATTGTAACTATGCTTGCAAATTTTGTGTTGGAGTTTCTTTTCTGTAAAGTTGTGGTATATCGCGGAAAAGAAGATACTCTTACACGCCATATCAAAAATGATACACTGTAAATAAAGAAATCGGAATTAACAAAAAACACTTAAAAGGAGAATGGCTATGATATTTGACGTACTTGAAAATTGTGAGCTATACTACGGCTTACACAAGAATTTTGAAAAAGCCTTTGATTTTATTAAGAAGGCTATAGATGAAGACCTGCCTGTAGGGCGATATGATTTCGGTGGCGAAGACATCTTTGCACACGTTCAGGAATATAACAGCAAGAACCCTGCTGACTTTAAATTTGAAGGTCACAGAAAGTATATCGACATCCAGTATGTTTGTTGCGGTATTGAAGAAATTGACGTTTTAAACATTAAAAATGCTACTGCCGGTGAAGGCTACATCCCAGAAAGGGAAGTTGAATTTTTCTGTGGCGGTGAAAATATTGGAAAGTACATATTAGGTAACGGCGAATACGGGATTTTCTATCCAACCGACCTGCACAAACCAGGACTTATGCACGATGGTAAATCTACACCTGTGAAAAAAGTTTTGGTAAAAGTTAAATTATAAACAATCCCTCGGTCTACTGCGTAGCCGGCTCTCTTTACACAAGGGAGCCTGTTTTTTTTGTTTATTGAATTTAAATAGATTAAAAAGATTGATAAAGTTAAATTTCGGTGATATAATAAAGGTACAAAGGAAAAGAGGATTAAAAAATAATGGTATTTACAACGACATTAAATCAAATGCTGATGTTTTTCAGTATTATGATTTTAGGCTTTATCTTAAGACGAAAAAATGTAGTGCCGGAAAATGCCGATGTATCGCTTTCTAAAGTGCTTACTTTGGTTTTCAGCCCTGCGCTTTTGCTAAAAACATTCATAAGCAATTTCAATATAGGAACAATTGTGGAAAAGTCGTATATATTAATTGCTGCAACCGTTCTTGTATTTATATTGATTTTTGCAGGAACAGCACTTGCAAACCTGTTTGCAGTGAACAGATACAAAAAGTATATTTATACCTATTCATTTATCATACCTAATATGGGATATATGGCACAACCGCTTACGTTGGCGGTGTTCGGGGAAGAGGCACTGTTTGATTTGTTGATTTTCAGTATCCCATTTTACGTGTATATTTACTCTGTTGGCTTTGCAAGACTAAATCCTGCCAACGAGAAAGTATCCTTAAAGAACCTGGTAAATCCATTGTTTATAACAATGGGAATTGCCATAATTTTAGGGCTTTTACGTGTGCCGATGCCAGCATTTGTAGAAACATCACTATCCACATTAAGCGCTTGTATAGGACCTGTGGCTATGCTTTTAACAGGACTTGTTATAGGAAAATACGACCTTCGTGATATGGTGGCATCAGGAAGAGTTTACATTGCATCGCTCATAAGACTGATAGCAATTCCGGGAATAGTAGTATATGCATTAAAGTCCATTGGACTACCAAGCTATATCTATATGACAACACTTTGCGTACTTGCAATGCCGATGGGACTTAACACAATCGTATTCCCTGCGGCATTCGGTGGTGATACAAAGCCCGGAGCATCTATGGCACTTATCTCAAGCATTCTTGGGATAATAACCATTCCGATTATGTTTGCAATATTTATGGCATAAGAACTGTGATAAAAAAACATCGCAGTTTTTTTGTAAAAATTTCATAACTTGAAAACTTGATATAAAAAAATTGAATGTATTTTCGCTAAAATTTAAAAAAAATATTGAATTTTAGCAAAAAATATGATATGCTTTTTAAGTGAATTTATTATGAAAAGAGGCGTTTTCTTATGAAGAAGATTTATGAAGGAAAAACTAAAGACGTATACAGCCTTGAAAACGGTAACGTACTTTTAAAGTTTAAAGACGACTGTACAGGTAAGGACGGCGTGTTTGACCCAGGTGAAAACTCAGTTGGACTAAAGATTGAAGGTATCGGTAAGGCTAACCTTAGAACATCAATCTACTACTTTGACCTTATTAAAGAAGCAGGAATTAAGACTCACTACGTAAGCGCTAACGTTGATGACGCTACAATGGAAGTTCTTCCTGGTAAAGTATTCGGTCACGGTCTTGAAGTTATCTGCCGTTTAGTTGCTACAGGAAGCTTCATCAGAAGATACGGTGAATATATTGAAGACGGTACTCCACTTCCTGGTGGATACGTTGAATGTACTTTCAAGAACGACGAAAAGGGTGACCCGCTAGTAACAGGCGAAGGTCTTGCAGCTCTTGGCGTAATGAGCCCTGAAATGTTCGAAAGCATGAAGGAACAGACACTTAAAATCACAAAGGTTGTTGCTGACGACTTAAAGACAATCGGTCTTGACCTTTGGGATATCAAGTTTGAATTTGGTTACAATGGCGACGAAGTTATCCTAATCGACGAAGTTGCTTCAGGTAACATGCGTGTTTACAAGGACGGCAAGATTGTTGACCCTGTTGAACTAACAAAGCTTATTCTTAACAGATAATTATACTTAAAAGCAGACCATATAGGGTCTGCTTTTAGTGTTAAAAAATGGCACAAAATAGAGTATAAATACTTGAAATTTATGCCGAATTGTGCTATTATAGAGTACATAATTCGGACAATGGCATAGGAGGATTTAATATGGATACAAACAAAAGACCAGACGATATGGTCAGAATTACAACAAAAGAACTTGCTGATGCATTTATTGCAGAGCAGGTTGAAGATATTAGAAAAACTGTAGGCGACAAGAAAGTGCTTTTGGCACTATCAGGCGGAGTTGACTCATCAGTTGTTGCTGCGCTTTTGATTAAGGCTATTGGCAAGCAGCTTGTTTGCGTACATGTTAATCACGGACTAATGAGAAAAGGCGAAAGCGAACAGGTAATTGAAATCTTCAAGAATGGTCTTGATGCAAACCTTATTTATATTGACGCAACAGACCGTTTCTTGGACCTTTTAAAGGACGTTGCTGAACCTGAAACAAAGAGAAAGATTATCGATAACGAATTTATTAAGGTGTTTGATGAAGAAGCATCAAAGCTTGAAGGTATCTCATTCCTTGCACAGGGAACAATCTACCCTGATATCTTGGAAAGTGATGGAGTCAAGGCTCACCACAACGTAGGCGGACTTCCTGAAGATATGGAAATGTCACTTGTTGAGCCGGTTAAACTTCTTTATAAGGACGAAGTTAGAGTAGTAGGAAGTGCTTTAGGACTTCCTGACGAAATGGTTTATCGTCAGCCATTCCCAGGCCCAGGCCTTGGCGTAAGATGTCTTGGCGCAATCACAAGAGATAGACTTACAGCTCTTCGTGAAGCAGACGCAATTCTTCGTGAAGAATTTGATAAGAATGGTCTTGCAGGAAAGGTTTGGCAGTACTTTATCGCTGTTCCTGACTTCAAGAGCGTAGGCGTTAAGGATTCAAAGAGATATGAGGGCTGGCCAGCAATCATCCGTGCCGTAAATACAGTTGATGCTATGACAGCAACTATTGAAGAAATCCCTTATGCAGTTCTTCACAAAATCACAGATAGAATCACACACGAAGTTCCAGGTATAAACCGTGTGCTTTTGGATCTTACTCCAAAGCCAATCGGAACAATCGAGTGGGAGTAATCCCGCTGTTTCGGGGCCAATACAAATATCCCGGAAAGGCAAAAATGAATAATTTAAGAATGAGACCTTGAGAGTGAAAACTTTCAGGGTCTTTTTTTGAACATAGAACTTGAAAAACCTTGTAAATATAGGGTTTATGAGCATATAAAATCATTATTTTATGTGGTCAAGACACCAAAAAGCCAATGAGTTACGGAATGTGGCAAATTGCCTTTTCGCGCTGAGGATGCTTGCCCCGTAACACAACCTGTTTTGGGGCAAAGACAAATATCCCGGAAAGGCAAAATTAAATATTGTAAGAATGAGACCTTGAGAGTGAAAACTTTCAGGGTCTTTTTTTGAACATAGAACTTAAAAAACCTTGTAAATATGGGGATTATGAGCATATAAAATCA
>JAZOOY010000055.1:0-46459 GCA_045655325.1 Clostridia bacterium | reverse complement strand
ACCTCCAAAAAAATAAACCCTCATACCATTATATGAGGGTTTTTTGGGGATTATTCCATTTTTGAAAGTGCAACTTCCAAAGCTTGTGCGAACTGGTCAGGACAGCTTGTGCCACGTCCGTTACAGTCAACGCCCTTGAGCCTTGCAATAACATCATAAACATTCATACCTTCTGCCAGCTTTGCAACACCTTGAGTGTTACCACTGCAACCACGGTGAAAACAAATATTCTTAACAATATCACCGTCTATTTCAAAATCTATTTGCGCAGAACATACACCACGGGGCGTAAAAGAAAATTTAGCCAAAAAAATCAATCCTTTCCGTTAAACTTTTAATATTATACCATAAAATTCACAATAATGCAATTATTTTAATGCTGGTTTTATTGACTAAAACGTGTTTTTGTTATAAAATTATAAGAGAAAAATTTTTACGGAGAGAAAAATGGATTTTGTAGCAATAGACTTTGAAACCGCAACATCCAAATGGACCAGCATATGCAGTATGGGTATATGCGTTGTGGAGGATAATAAGGTAAAAGAAGTAAAGGAAATTCTGGTAAAGCCGGAGCCTTTTGAATTTAACGATTACAATGTGTCAATTCACGGAATAACACCCCAGGCGGTTTATACTAAAAAGACTTTTGATAAGTATTGGGATGAGATAAAGCCCTATATTCAGAATAAATTTGTAATAGCACACAATGCATCATTTGACGTTGGAGTTTTAACAAAAACTCTTGATATGTTTGGAATTGAACTACCTAGCTTTGACTATTTGTGTACTGTAAAATTATCCCAGAAAGCATATCCCGAGCTTGAAAGCCATAAACTGAATGCTTTGGGAGAAAGCCTTGGAATTTGCTTTTCACATCACACAGCCTGCGATGATGCTTATGCCTGTGCAATGGTACTTGTGCATATTTTAGAGGATTTCGGGATAGAATCATTAGGAGAACTTGTTGATAAGTTCGATATAGGAATCGGTAGGGTGTACCCGGGGTATGTTGAACCTTGCCGAAAGAATAAGAAAAAAACTAAATAATACCAATTGATTTTTGAGCCTGTATATGTTAGAATGTATAGGCACGATATGGGGATGCAACGGCTTCGACGGGGATGTTGAAGCTTCGGAAGCGAGTAGTGCCGGGTAGCACTTTAAACTGTCCAATTTTTAAAAATAAACGCTAACAAAAATTTAGCTTACGCTGCCTAATTTAGGCTGCCGTCTTTATTAAGAGTACCACGGCTTAACTAAAGGCGTCTACCCAGTGGTGAACGTGAACCATCTTTTGTTTTGGGGATGGTCATGAACTAAAAACTACCGTAGTGCGGAACTTGATTGTGAGGAACGCATGAGGGGAATCTTTTAACACAATCTACACTCGTAGATGCCGGGGTGAATATGTTTTCGGACACGGGTTCAACTCCCGTCATCTCCACCAATTACGATAAAAACCGCACCGTTGTGCGGTTTTTATTTTTTATCCCCGAAAAATCCACGATTGTTTTCATGAATGGTTTAACGGGAGTTGAACCCTAAGAGGGCAAAAAGCGTAAAGAAAAACTTGCCAGTGGCAAGTTTTTTAGCTTTTTGGTGCGCAGGCGGGTACTGAAAGACTATGGCTTTCGGTCGCCAAGCAGTCAGGGTGCGAAGCAACCGCCTCCCGTCATCTCCACCACGTCGGAACAAGCGTAAAATCGCTTGTTCTTTTTTGTTCAAAAAAGAACTCGCCTAAAACGCTGTTCCTCCTTTTCCGAAAAAAAGTCACGCTCCTGTCGGCTATTCCTTTGCAAGCGCAAGAATAACGCCGTCATTGTCGCTACCAACTTTTTTCGGTTAGTTTGTGCTTCGGACCAAAATGTGCGTAGGCGGGTACCAAAAAGCAAAGCTTTTGGGTCGCCAAGCAGTCAGGGCGCGAAGCAACCGCCTCCCGTCATCTCTATGTTATTTTTAAAAGTGTATATTCGATAAGACTGATTTTTTGCCAAATAGCTCTTAAATATCAAAAAAACCCTTGACAATTCAACATTTTTAGAGTATAATACATCGTAATTGAATATCACAAGAACGACTGTGACGAAGACGGCCGGATTGTGAAGCCTTGAGAGAGTTGCCGGATGGTGCGAGGCAATGGTGGAGCTTTCCAATGACCCATCACTTCTGAGTCGGAGGACCGAAAGGCGAAAGCCCAGTAGACTCCTTCCGTATTGCTGCGTAAAAGCAAAAGGCTTGATAGAGCCTGGTAAGTGACGGAAATACTTCCGTAATTTGAGTGGTACCGCGGGTTTAATGCTCGTCTCAAAAGTCTTTTTGAGGCGAGCTTTTTGTTTTATTCAAACCGCAAAAGGCTAAGTCCCAAGCGGAAAAGAAAGGAGACAAAAAAATGGATTACAATTTGAAAGAAGTTGCAGGCAGAATCAAAGATTTGCGTGAAGCTAAGGGCTACACACCTGAAGAACTTGCAAAACTTACTGGTGTATCTGTAGAAGACTACAAAGTTTTGGAACAGGGCGAAACAGACTTCAGCTTTACATTTATCTACAAGTGCGCAAAGGCTTGTGGCGTTGAAGTTGTTGATATTCTAGAGGGTACCAGCACAACTCTTACATCTTTTGCCATCACAAGACGAGGCGAAGGTCTTAAGATTATTAAAAAGCAGGGTGTTGTTTATAACAACCTTGCACCAAAATTCAAAGGAAAACTTGCAGAACCTTTCTTGGTTAAGTTCCCATATCTTGCAGAAGAGCAGAACGCTCCAATCAAGCTTAACTCACATAACGGTCAGGAATTTGACGTTATCGTAAAGGGTTCTCTAAAAGTTCAGGTTGGAAACCACATAGACGTTCTTCACGAAGGCGATTCTATTTTCTATAACAGTATCATCCCACATGGTATGATTGCGGTTTCAGAAGAAGGCTGTGAATTCCACGCCGTTGTTCTAAATCCGCAGGACGGACATTTCAGCGAAGAATACCCTGAAGCTCCATTTATCGCAGCCAAGGCAGCCGCTAGCAAAAAGCAGGCGGAAAAGACTGTTGCAGACGACTTTATCGAATCTACATATGACGAAAATGGCGTATTCAATGGTATCACATTCAAAAATGACGATAAGTTCAACTTCGCATTTGATTGCGTTGACGAAATTGCTAAAAAGTCACCTGATAAGACCGCTATGATGTGGGTTGCAAATGACCTTACAGATCGCAGATTCACATTCAGCGATATGAAGAAATATTCAGCAAAAACAGCCAACTATTTTGAGTCACTTGGCATCAAAAAGGGCGATACAGTAATGCTTGTACTAAAGAGACATTATCAGTTCTGGTTCTGTATGCTAGCTCTTCATAAGATTGGCGCAATCGCAATTCCTGCAACAAATCAGCTTGTAGAACACGATTTTGAATATAGATATAAAGCTGCAAAGGTAAAGGCAATCGTTTGTACCGCAGACGGAGATGTGTCAGAAGAGGCTGAAAAGGCAGCAAAGGCATATCCTGAAATGACAAAGATTTTAGTTGGCGGCAAAAAGGACGGTTGGAACGATTTTGACGTTGAAATGGAACGATTCAGCACACATTATTTCCGTACAGAAGACACACCTTGCGGAAACGACCCAATGCTTATGCTGTTCACATCAGGAACAACAGGCTACCCAAGAATCGCAACTCATTCATATAAATATGCTCTTGGTCATTACCCAACTGCAAAACATTGGCATAATGTCAACCCTGACGGACTACACTTCACAATCTCCGATACAGGCTGGGGTAAGGCGCTTTGGGGTAAGCTATACGGCCAGTGGCTATGCGAAGCAGGTATCTTTACTTATGACTTTGACAGATTCCGTTCAGAAGACATACTTCCGCTATTTGCAAAGTATAACATCACAACATTCTGTGCACCACCAACAATGTACAGATTCTTCATTAAGGAAGATTTGTCAAAGTATGATCTATCTTCAATTGAATACGCGACAACTGCAGGTGAAGCACTAAACCCTGAAGTATTTAATCAGTTCAAAAAGGCGACAGGCCTTACAATTATGGAAGGCTTTGGCCAGACAGAAACAACCCTTTCAATCGCAAACTTCGTTGGTTCTACGCCGAAAATCGGTTCTATGGGACGTCCAAGCCCACTATACGATGTTGTGCTTTTGGATCCTGATGGAAACGAATGTCAGATAGGTGATACAGGCGAAATCTGTATCCGCACAAAAGAGGGAACACCTTGCGGACTATTCACAGGATACTACCTTGACGAAGAAAAGACAAATGACGTTTGGCACGATGGTTACTACCACACAGGTGACCAGGCGACTATAGACGAAGACGGATACCTTTGGTACGTTGGACGTATTGACGATGTTATTAAGTCATCAGGCTACCGTATCGGACCTTTCGAAATCGAAAGCGTTATTATGGAACTTCCATACGTTTTGGAATGTGCTATAACAGCCGTTCCTGACGAAGTTCGTGGTCAGATTGTAAAGGCTACTATTGTTCTTGTAAAGGATAAAGAGGGAACAGACGAACTTAAGAAAGAAGTTCAGGAATACGTTAAAACCCGTACAGCACCTTACAAATACCCAAGAATTGTGGAATTCGTTGAAGAACTTCCAAAGACAATCAGCGGTAAGGTAAGACGTGTTGAAATCCGTAATAAGGATATGGAAAAGGTAAGTAAATAATATAAAAGAAGCCGGGATAACCGGCTTCTTTTTTTGTAAAAGTAATATACTTGTAAACTGGGAAGTATTGTGTTTAAACAATTTTGGTGGTATAATAAAGTGTATTTTTGGTTGATCTTGACTTGATATGAGTATAGTAAGGGTGTCGGATAATGTCGAAAAGGAGATAAGAGTAGTGAGTGTTGTTCTAATATTTATAATATTCATTTGTGCGATTCTTTTTTCTATTAAAATTCTTGGCAGAGACCAGCGAGGGTTTGATAGAAAAGGGATACACAAAAACGGAACAAAATACGATGATTTTGGGTACGACATTAAGGGATTTGATAAAAACGGATATAACAGATATGGATTTGATTCAAATGGGTATGATGCCAACGGATTTAATGATGAAGGATATAATATTGATGGGCGAAATCCCAATGGGAAATATAATAGATTATATGATAAACGCAGTTATATTCAGAACAGATATAGCAGAGAAGGTTTTTTAAATCCGCAAATCTATCATGTTGCATTAACTAATCATGCTAGAGAAAGAATATATGAAAGATATCCTAATGGCAACAATATCAATGCAGATAAGTTAGCACAAGAAGCATATGCATATGGGAAAAGTTCTTATCAAATAATGAAAACTTCGGCATCAGTGTTACGTGAAATAGAAAACCGTTATGAAAATGGGATAGCTTTAATATATAAAGGTTATATTTATATATTTTCTGAAGAAAATGTTTTAATCACGATGTATAAAAATGAAAAAGTAATTGTATAAATTTCTTTAACTTAACAAAAAGATTGGCATCTTGATTATACAGTCTTTATATAAAGAATGTCGAATGTTGTCGAAGTAGAAAAATAAAATTAGCAAGCGGATGCGTTTTGTCTGATTTTCATTTTTCGCCAACTGATAAAACCGTAGATATCATTTATAAAAAAAGCAACAAAGCACACAGCAACTGAGATGTAGCGGATATCGCACAGGCTTGCAAGCAACCACAAAATGATTAGGATAATATCATTGGCGGCATAGGCGATAGCGAAGTACGGACTTCTTCTGAAAGTAAGATACACAGCTAAAAAACTTGTTGTAACAGAGAGTGTGCTTGGTACTATGTTGGCTGTATTAAAATATGCTAATATAAAATAAAAGATAATAGAGATTAAAACTGTAATAATCCACATAAATATAGTTTCTTTTGTAGTAATACTATTAACCCTGACTTCCGCTTTGTTTCCATTAAACGGATTTTTAATCCAGGAGATAAGGGCAAAAATGGACATAGGCATTGTCATGCCGAGGTATGTTATCATTTCTCCGTAATAGGAAAATGTATATGAGATTATTCCGTAGAGCAGACTGAATACAACCATTAATAACTGCCCGAAGGGATTTCCTTTTGCATTGAAAATAAGGGAAGTGACACCTATTAAAGAAGCACATAATGTTAGATAATTTTCTTTGTCAAAAAGGCAAAATGAAGCAATTATAAGAATTACTGAAGTTGACCATAAAGCAATATCGTTTTTTGAAAAATATGTTTTTATGTTATGCATAGTATTTCCTCCAAAAAAATAAACATTCGTATGCATATCTTCAAAGACCTAACGATATACAGACGAATGCTCAAAGCATTCACTACCCGGTGGCAGTTTGGTTATTTAATTTATTGTATTATAACATATAAAGTATAAAAAGACAAGATAAATTTGATTCATTACTAACTGAACTATAATTAGTAAAGAAATATAAAATACAAAAGGAGAAAACATCAAATGAGTAATTTTTACTTAAAGCCAAAACTTTTTTCAGTACTAAAGGGATACACAAAAGAGCAATGCATAAAGGACATAATTGCCGGAATAATCGTGGCGATTATTGCATTACCGTTATCAATTGCCCTTGCTTTAGCATCAGGCGTTGAGCCGGCTTGCGGTGTTTACACAGCAATTGCTGCAGGATTTGTGGTATCATTTTTAGGCGGAAGCAGAATTCAAATTGCAGGCCCAACTGCCGCATTTGCAACAATCGTTGCAGGAATCGTTGCCACAAAGGGAATGGACGGGCTATTCCTTGCCACAGTAATGGCAGGTATAATTCTTATCCTGATGGGTGTGTTTAAACTTGGAAACCTTATTAAGTTTATTCCGCACACCATAACAACAGGTTTCACATCAGGTATCGCAGTTACAATTTTAATCGGTCAGCTAAAGGACTTTTTCGGTCTTACATATGCAGACGGCGTAAAGCCAATCGAAGCATTTGAAAAGCTTGAAGCCAACATTGAAGCTATTTCAACATTCAGCCCCCAAGCGCTTTTAGTTGGAGCTGTTTGCCTTGCAATTTTGATTATTTACCCAAAATTCGAAAAGCGTGTACCACCGTCATTAATCGCAGTATTTGCGGGAGTTTTGATGGTTAAGTTTATACCAGGCCTTGACGATGGCGTGTTCACAATCGGTGAGCTTTACACAATCCCTGCGGGACTTCCAAAAGTGGATTTTGGCGCAATAGAAATTTCTACTGCAAAAATATTAGAGCTTTTACCTGATGCATTCACAATCGCAGTTTTAGCGGCTGTTGAGTCGCTTCTATCCTGCGTAGTTGCAGATGGAATGGTAAACTCACGCCACAACTCAAATGCAGAACTTGTGGCACAGGGTGCTGGTAATATCGCATCTGTTTTGTTCGGCGGAATCCCTGCGACAGGAGCTATTGCAAGAACTGCAGCAAACGCAAAGAACGGCGGAAGAACACCAATTTCAGGAATGGTGCATTCAATAGTGCTTTTGTTGGTACTATTATTCTTAATGCCATATGCAGGACTAATCCCAATGCCAACTATTGCCGCAATTTTGTTTATGGTAGCATACAATATGAGCGAGTGGAGAAAGTTTACATCAATTTGCAAAACTTCACCTTGGACAGATATTGTTGTAATGGTAGCAACCTTTGCTCTTACAGTGATTTTTGACCTTGTAGTGGCGATTGAGGTTGGACTACTATTGGCAGGTATTTTCTACTTGAAAAATAGAAGATTAAACAAGGATAAATAAAAAGAAAATCCACAGCAATGGCTGTGGATTTTTTAATCGTTTCTGACCTTTATAACATATTCAATTCCCCAATCAAAGGAGTTGGTTTCCATATCCGCATTAACACCACCATCACGCATCAATTCAAGTGCTTTTTTGATAGTGTTGGTAAAAACCCTGACGTCCTGAAAACTTTTAAATTTAAGCTTTTGATTGGGCGTTGTGGCAGGCTTTAGCATCTTTCTTATAAGGTCCTCTGCTTCTTGAACATTCAAGTTTTTTTCGTTTATGGTGCGAACTGCACTAAGTTGTGCTTCTTCGTTGGTTAAGTGAAGAAGTGCCCTTGCGTGACGCTCTGAAAGGGAATACTCCAGAATTAGCCTGCGTGTTCTTGGATAAAGCCTTAAAAGTCTTAATTTATTAGCAATATTGGATTGGGATTTCCCAAGCTTTTTTGCGATTTCTTCCTGAGTCATCCCTTGGGTTTTAATTAAACTCTGATAACTTTCAGCAACTTCAAAAAAAGAAAGGTCATCACGTTGTAGGTTTTCGAGTAGTGCTAAAAGGGCGGATTTTTTCTCGTCCACATTCAAAATTATTGCAGGAATTGAATCAAGCCCTGCATTTTGTGCTGCACGAAATCTTCGCTCACCTGCAACAAGCTCATATCCGCCACGAACCTTTCGTACCGAAACGGGTTGCAAGATTCCAAATTCTTCGATAGATTCGGTAAGCTCTTCAAGGCTTACTGTATCAAAGAACTTTCGTGGTTGTGACGGGTTAGGGAATATGGAATGGATGGGAAGACTCACAACCTTCATTGATTCCTTTTCTTTTAACTTAAAAACCTGCATAACAATTATCCTTTCGTGTAAATAAAAATGGAAGGCCCGTAAGACGACCCTGAAAATAAAATAAGGGGGAGTAAATGGCACATAATTGGGAGCTTATGCACATATACATAAAATGTCAAACAAGGGACGTCTTACGGTTTGTCATAACATAAGGATGGGAGTGAATCGCAGATGTTATGACTGGATTTTAAGCGCTAAAATTTGTGTTCTCTAGTCGCTTTAAGATAATTTTAGCAACAGTTTTTCGTGATGTAAAGAAAATTCGTTCGTCAAAAAAAGCCGACTTTTTTAATTAGTCGGCTTTTTCTTCAAATTATAACAAGACCCGAGAGGATTTTTTGTTGCAATTCCGGGTTTCCTTGGATATTGTTGCGGAGTATGTCGCACTTTTTTTACAATAATTATCTTGTGATTAAGGTCGGTTCCCGGTATTTTTGCGGAAAATACGTCGGTAACTTCACCGCCCAAGATATGGATTGCCTTTTTGGCATCTTGTAGTTCTTCGTCAGCAAGCGGACCTTTTAAGGCAAGGAAATATCCGCCTACTTTCAAAAACGGAAGACATAACTCTGATAAAACTGTCATATTAGCAACGGCACGTGAAACCACAGTGTCGTATTTTTCGCGATGCATTCTTGCGCCGTCTTCAGCACGTGCATGGATATATTTAGCATCAACTTCTATGTCTTCGCCTACAGTCTTTAAAAAGTTTATACGCTTTAGTAGGGAATCTAAAAGTGTAAGCTCAATTTCCGGTTTCATAATCTTTAAAACAAATCCGGGAAACCCTGCACCTGTTCCAACGTCAATAACTTTTCCTTTAACAAAGCCTGTTAAAAGAGCAGTTGAACTGTCCAAAAAGTGCTTTTCGGCAATACCTTTCTCATCGCAGATTGCGGTGAGATTTATTTTTGTGTTCCAATCCACTAAAAGTTCGGAATAGCGGATAAGCTGTGAAATCTGTTTTTCATTAGCTGAAATACCAAGCTCCGCAAAGCCTTTTTCTAAAATTTCTTTCATATATCAAAATCCTTAAATAAACATTTTTTACTAAATAATTATATTACAAAGGGCTTGTTATGTCAAATAAAAAGGAAAAAAACAAAAGAAAACCACCAAAATGTTAAAAAATTGTAACTTTTAAAAAAAATATACAAAAAAAACTATACATTTGAAAAAAAATATGCTATAATGAATAAGAATATTAGTTTATTCGTGGAGGAGTTTAAATATGATAAGTAAAGCATTCCAGGATATTGTTTCTCAGATGTCAGAAGTATTCCAGAAAAAGTTTGGTATTGCAGATGCAACAGGACTTGTTTTGGCATCAAATGGCCCTGAAATTTCAGAGGAACTTGCAAGGGAACTTATTGATTCATTAAGTGAAGAAAAGGTATTTGTTAGGGAAGGTTATACCTTAAGACTTATTGAAGGAAGACCATATCCTGAATATATTGTCTATGTTGAAGGTACAGATGAAGTTGCTCGCTATTGCTGTAATGCAGTGGCTGTTGCGGCAAATAATGTACGTCGTTATTATGATGAAAAATATGACAAAACAATCTTTATGCAGAACATTATATTCGACAACATGCTTGCCTTTGATTTACATCAAAAGGCGCTTGAGCTTCATGTAGATGTTGATATATCAAGAGTTGTGTTCTACATCAAGGTTCTTAAAAAGGGTGAAATCGGCATTTACGAAGTAATCCGTAATATGTTCCCTGATAAGGAAAAGGATTTTGTTATCAATATTGACTCAAGTAACATTGTACTTATCAAAGAACTTAAAGAAAAGCAGGATGCAGCTTATATTGACGCTTTAGCAAAGCAGATTGTAGACAATGTTCACTCTGAAACTATGATGAGTGTTCTTTTAGGCGTGAGTACTGTTGCAGAAAATATAAACTACTTAAACTCTGCTTATAAAGAAGCACAAATTGCACTTGAAGTGGGTAAGGTTTTTGACGAAGAAAAATATATTCTTCACTATGATAACCTTGGAATTGGAAGACTTATTTATCAGCTTCCAATTAAGCTTTGCGAACTATTCCTTCATGAAGTATTCAAAAAAGGAGACATTTCTTTGCTTGACTCAGAAACTATCCTTACAATAAACAAATTCTTTGAAAATGACCTTAATGTTTCTGAAACATCAAGACAGCTTTTCGTACACAGAAATACTTTGGTGTATAGACTTGAAAAAATCTATAAACTAACGGGCCTTGACCTTAGAAAGTTTGATCAGGCTATTGTATTTAAAGTTGCAATGATGGTTCATAAATACTTATCGTCAAACCCTATGAAAATATAAAATAGTGTGCGGTGTTTTTTGCCGCACCCTTTTTGATTAAGAAACGGGAGAAATACAATGATTGAATTTAGAAATGTTAGCAAGCAGTATGAAGATGCAGGCAACATAGCTCTTTCAAATGCAAGTTTTACAATTGAAAATGGAGAGTTTGTTTTCTTGGTTGGATCATCAGGTGCCGGCAAGACTACAATAACAAAACTTTTAATGCGTGAAACAAACGTATCTTCAGGAGAGATATTCCTTGACGGAGTTGATATAACCAAATTACCAGATAAGGAAATTCCATTCTTGCGCCGTAAAATGGGCGTTGTTTTCCAGGACTTCCGTCTTTTAGAGGACAGAACTGTTTATGAAAATGTGGAATTTGCTATGCGAGTTGTCGGTGCATCAAGCCGTGAAATAAGAAAGCGTGTTCCTGAAGTTTTAAACGAAGTGGGACTTAACTATAAGGCAAAAATGTACCCAAGACAGCTATCAGGCGGTGAACAGCAAAGAGTTGCAGTTGCAAGAGCACTTGCCAACCATCCGCTAATTCTTCTTGCGGACGAGCCTACAGGAAACTTAAATCCAAAGACCGCAATGGAAATTATGGATATTTTAGACGGAATTAACCGTATGGGAACAACCATTATTATGGCAACCCATGCTAAGGATATTGTTGACGTTATGAAGAAGCGAGTTATTGAAGTTCAGGACGGCAACATCATCCGTGACGAAGTGGGAGGTGAATATCTTGAGTCTGTTGAAGCTTAAATACTCTTTCAAAGAGGCAAAGAAAAACGTTATCCGAAACGGACTTATGAGCGTAGCGTCACTTTTCACAATTGCAAGTTGTCTTTTGATTCTTGGCGTATTCACACTTTTATCACTTAACGTAAACAGCATAACAGAGCAGATTAAAGACCAGTGTGAAATCCAGCTTTATATCAATACAGAGGCAACAGATGAGAGAGTTGCGCAAATAGGCGAAGAAATTAAAAGTGTTTACAATGTAAAGGAAATAAGCCTTTTCACCAAGGAAGATACACTGGCTTATGCAAAGCAGGATATGTTTTCAGGAAATGAGGGTATGCTTGAAGGCTTTGATGAAGACAACCCATTTTCCGATTCATATAAAATCGTACTACATGATATTGAAGCAACAACTGAAACTGTTGCAGAACTTGAAAGAATTGCCGATGTTGACAAGGTTGTGAACAAGCAGGATGTTGTAAACACAGTTGTTTCATTGTCAGGCGGAGTTAAGAAGTTCACCATCGCAATGATGATTGTTCTTTTAATGGTTGCAATCGTAATTATTTCAAATACGGTAAAACTTACAGTATTTAACAGAAGAAAAGAAATTAACATTATGAAATACATTGGCGCTACAGACAGATTTATCAGAATTCCGTTTGTTTTGGAAGGATTTATTATCGGTTTTTCTGCAGCGGTAATTGCGTTTTTATTGGTATTCTGGGGCTATTTTGCTTTGGTAAGCTATATAGGAACTAAGCTGAACTTTGGTGTTGTTGAACTAATTACAGCAAGCGAAGTTGCACCAATACTTGCGATTATATTCGTTGTTTTTGGAAGCTTAATAGGCGTTGTGGGAAGTGCCATTTCTATGCGCAAGCACTTACACGTTTAAGGAGGTATTATGAGTAAAAGAATAATTGCTTTGCTTTTAGCTTTTGCCACATCAGTATCTGCAACAGGTGTATATGCCGCAAAAAGCGTAAACCAGCTAAAAGAAGAGCTTTCTCAAAATCAGAAAAATGCTGAAAAGACCCAAAAGGAAATTAAGGCAAAACAGCAAGAACAAAACGAACATAAGAAAAAGAAAAATGCTATCGACCTTGAGATTGCAAGTCTTCAGGGAGATATTCATGCAATAGAAAGTGTTATTGATGAAAAAAACGCCGAAATTGAAGCGAAAAATGCTGAAATTGCGGTACTTGACGAATCACTTAAGAAAACAGACAAGCAGCTTAAAAAGAGAATGAAGATTATGTACGAAAGTGGTACAACATCTTATCTTGAAATGATTTTTTCTGCAAAAGGACTGTCCGATTTGTTTACAAGACTTTCAATAATTGAGTCAATTGTAAAGCATGACAACAAGATGATTGAAGATTACCAAATGCAGATTGACCAGATTGCAGCTGCTAAAGAAATCATTGAAACAGAAAAAAATGAACAGGTTGAAGCCATGGAAATCCTTGAAGGAAAAAGAGGTCAGATTCAGGCGAAGCAGCAAGAACAACAGAAACTTATTGACGCTCTTTCAAAGGATATAAACGAACTTAAAAAACAAGAAGCCGAAATGGAAGCGGCAGAACGTCAGATTCAGGCACAGATTAATGCAGCTCTTGGCAAGTCAGACCAAAAAGGTCTTACTTATACAGGAAACGGTAAGTTTATATTACCACTTGCAAGCTATACCCGAATTTCTTCACCTTATGGATACAGAATACATCCTATTACAGGAACAAGAAAGCTTCATTCAGGTATTGACTATGCAGCACCTGCAGGAACTCCTATCTATGCCGCAGAAGACGGTGTGGTTTTAACTTCAGGCTGGATAAACGGATACGGATATACCATAACAGTGAACCACGGTAGCGGATATGTAACCCTTTATGCACACTGCAGTGCACTTATTGCAAAAGCAGGACAGAAAGTAGTAAAGGGTCAGACTATTGCAAGAGTTGGAACAACCGGAAACTCAACAGGAAACCACCTTCACTTTGAGGTTAAGGTGAATGGTGCAACTCAGGATCCGGCGAAATTTCTGTAAATGAAAATTAAGGGCGGCACAGGTCGCCCTTATAATATTGCAGAATTTTTTTGCATATAATAAACCACATAACATTTGGAGGGTTTTATGGAAAATAAAAGAAGCAAGATATTTACCATAATTATAACAGCGCTTATTACTTTTTTTGTAACAACATCTGTAAGCAGTGTTATTACGGACCTTTTACAGGGTGAATCTATTGAAAAGATATCCGTAGTAAAGGAAATGCTAGAGGAGTACTCACTTTTTGAAGTGGATGAAGAAAAAGTGGCAGATTATGCAGCTATGGCAATGGCTGCGGCAGTAGAAGACCCATACACTGCATATTTTCCAAAGGAAGAATTCAGCTCATACAAGGATAACATTATGTCCAGCTATGTTGGAATGGGAGCTATGCTTGGCGCAGACATAGAAAAGGACGAGATAACAATAGTTTCAACTGTAGAGGGTGCTCCTGCCGATAAAGCAGGCCTTAAAGGTGGCGACAAAATCATAGCAATCGACGGCGAAAGCTATGGCGCAAGCAGGCTTACTGAAGCATCTATGTACGTGAAAAACGGAGAAGAAGGCACAACTTTTGTGCTTACAATAGAACGTGAGGGAAAAGGCCAGTTTGACGTAACTGTTACCCGTGAAAAGGTAATCAAAAAGAGCGTTGAATCAAAGATGTTGGATAACGAAATTGGTTATATTAAAATAACAGGATTTGAAAGCAAAATTGAGCTTGCCGAAAAGGATACTTACGACGAATTTGTGGAACATCTTTTAGCACTAAATAGCGCAGGTATGAAAAAGATGGTAATTGACCTTCGTGACAATCCTGGCGGAGATTTAAGAGTTGTTTGCAATATTGCAGATGCGATTTTGCCGAAAGGTATTATAACTTATACAGAAGATAAATACGGCAAACAGGAATTTATATACTCCGATAATGAAGAACTTAATATACCTATTGCGGTTATAGTAAACGGCGGAAGTGCATCAGCATCGGAAGTTTTAACAGGTGCACTAAAAGACCATAAAAAAGCGACTGTAGTCGGTACCAAAACCTACGGAAAGGGAATAGTCCAAGGTGTATTCCCGTTCTCTGACGGCTCCGGTATGTCGATTACAACCGCAAGATATTTCACTCCAAGCGGAGTTTGTATTCACGAAATAGGCATTGAGCCTGATTTCAATGTGGAACTTGATTCTAAAAAGGCGCTTTCAGAGTTGAGTCTTTCAGAAGATACTCAGCTTAAAAAGGCGATTGAAGTCTTAAAATAGTCACTTCCTGTTTAAAAGGAACACCGAGAAAAGTACTAATGCTATGCCGATTGTGGCAATTGCGGTAAGTGTTTCGGAAAACACTAAAATCCCCGCAACCGATGCAACCACAGCCTCAAATGTTGCCATAACAGCAGCTTTTCCCGGTTCGGTGTTTTTAAGACCTTGTGTGTATAAAATATACGGGAAAAATGCACTTATAAAGGCAAATACGATTGCAAGCAAAAGTACATTTGGCGATGTAATTGATACCTCATAAATCTTCGGGAAATCCACTAAAAACATACTTGCAATTGCGGCAAAGAAAAAGGTATAAACTGTAACAGTTGCCGATGAATATTTATTAAGTGCAACACGTCCGAAAATGCTATACAGTGCATAACAAAAACCGGAGGATAGACCGGTAAAAATAATAAACGGCGATATGTTGGTGTTTTTATCAGTACCGCAAATCATAACGCAACCAATAGCGGCTGTCATAAGAGCTAAAATCTTGGCAGCCGTTATTTTTTCGCGGAAAAATATTGCGGACATTATCATAACAAAGAACGGAGCTGTGTATAAAAGCATAGCCGCAAGGGACATTGACGCATTGGCGATGGTGTAAAAATAGCAGATGCCAAAAAGGAAAAAGCTTAAAACACCGGTGCCTAAAAAGTACCATATATCTTTAAGGTCAATTTTCAGTTTAGCTTTATCGGTAAAGAAAAGATAAATAAAAAGTGTTATAAAAGTTACTGCACTTCTGAAAAACAGTAATTGCATATTGTCAAGCCCTGAAGCGTTTAAAGTGCGGACAAAAATTCCTGTAAGTCCCCACAAAAACGCTGCTGACAGTATTAAAATTGATGGTAATTTTCTTTTCATTTGCTATCTCCCGGTATAGTAAACGATGCTATGGCTTTAAGTTTTTGGCAAAGCCCTGTATATCGTTTTCTTTCGTCATTATTTTCAATCATAGTTTGTATTGCACCTTTGCTTCCCACTAAAACCACAATGGTTTTGGCACGGGTAACGGCGGTGTATAAAAGATTTCGGCACATAAGCATAGGTGGAAAATGGCACACCGGCATAATCATAATAGGGAACTCGCTACCCTGACTTTTATGAACGGTAACGGCGTATGCAAGGTCTAGCTTATCAAGGTCAGAAAATGTGTATTCACATTCACGGTCATCGTCAAAAATCACTGTCATAACCCTGTCCTTTACCGAGATACTCTCGATAATTCCCATATCTCCGTTAAAGATACCACTTCCTGTTTCACCGGTTGGCTTTGTCCAGATGATATCATAATCATTCTTAATCTGCATAACCTTGTCGCCAACCCTGAAAAGGGTGTTTCCATAGGCGTATTCCTGCTTTAAAATGCTTGGCGGGTTAAGTGCAAGCTGAAGTTCACGGTTTAGGTTGATGGTTCCGGCAACACCTTTTTTAGACGGTGAAAGCACCTGAATTGATGCCATAGGATTAACGGAGTAACTTGCAGGAAGCCTGTTTTTATAAAGGTCAATAACCGTCCCGCATACCGATTCACTGCTTGGTCTTGATAAGAAGAAAAAGTCCTTATCGTGGGAATCTACATCTGGCATTTCACCACAATTTATCTTATGTGCATTAGTTACAATAAGGCTTTCCTGTGCCTGACGGAAAATGCGTGACAGGTGAATAACAGGAACGATGTCTGATTCAATAATATCACGAAGAACATTTCCCGGGCCAACTGACGGAAGCTGGTCTGAGTCGCCTGAAAAAATCACTCTTGCACCACGTTTTACTGCACGAAGAAAAGCATACATAAGCTGGATATCCACCATACTTACTTCGTCCATAATAATTACGTCAAAAGGCAGTGGATTTGTTTCGTTGTATAAAAAATGCTGAACTTCTGATTCGTCTGTCGGTTTTACACATAAAAGTCTGTGAATAGTCTTTGCTTCAAGACCTGTAACCTGACTCATTCTTTTGGCAGCACGGCCTGTCGGAGCGGTTAATGCAATTGATAACTGCATTTGGGAAAGCACTTTTATGATAGTGTTAATAGTGGTAGTTTTACCTGTTCCCGGACCACCTGTTATAACGACGCATCCACTGTCAAGTGGTGCTAAAACAGCCTGCTTTTGCATATCATCAAGCATAATTCCTGAAGTTTTTTCAGCCTGTTCAATAATCGGCATAACTTCCTTTTCGGTAAGGGTAACAGTAGGAGGATATGATGACAAAGACGCAATTCGTCTTGCCACATATTGCTCTGCCTGATAGAAAACGTCAAGATAGCACACTTCTTCCTGATTCACAATATCTGTGTATAGCTGATGCTCAAGTTCCAACGATGTGATACCATTTTCCACTTCTTCACGGGTTACGGAAAGTGTAACTTCACTATTTGAAATAAGCATATTCTTCGGGATAAAAGTGTGTCCTTGAGAGTAGGCAAGAGTGCCTAAAATATATTTAATACCTGCTTTGATACGCATAGGTGAGTTTTTTGCAACGCCTCGTATCATAGCAATATTATCCGCAGTTTTAAAGGAAATTCCATCAACCTGGTCGGATAGAATGTACGGGTTTTCCTGAATTTGTGAAATTGCACCCGAACCCAAAGCCTTATGAACCTTAAAAGCAAGGTTTGTTGAAATCCCGTATTGCTGACAGAACATCAAAATGCTTTGAACTGACTGTAGTTCTAAATATGACTGACCGATTTTTTCTGCTTTCTGTGCAGAAATTCCCTTGATTTCGCTAAGTCTTATCGGCTCGGTTAAAAGGATATTCAAAGAATCCAAACCGAATCTTTTAACAATCTTTTCTGCTGTTTTTGGGCCTATTCCGTATACAACACCTGAAGAAAGGTATTCTAAAATAGACTCCTCGTCTGTTGGAAGAATGGTTTCGTAGTAAGAAACACGGAATTGTTCGCCGTATTCTGGGTGATTTGCAAAAATTCCGGTTGCGGATATATTTTCGCCTTCTGAAATGTATGGCATATAGCCGGTAAGAGTAACAAGACCGTCATTTACAGAATCAATTTCGCATACTGTGTATCCGTTTTCTTCGTTTTGGTAAATAATATCATAAACTTTGCCGGAAATTGTAATATTCTCGTCCACAAAACCACCTCCTTTTTCTCTTATATATAAGAACATTATAGCATATTTTAATGTTGACTACAATCCTTTTTGGTGATATAATTTAAGTATATTGCGATTTTGGCAAAAACCAAAGATGGGAGGTAATTAAGAGTGAAAATTATTGATTTGCACAATCACACAAATTTCAGCTATGACGGAATTTCCGGCATAAATTCACTTGTGGAAAACGCTATTAAAAACGGCGTTGACGTTCTTGGAATTACCGACCATGAATTCAGCATCGGGGACAGAATAGAAGACTATATAAAAGCAGTAGGCGAAGCAAAGGAAAAGTACAAAGGAAAAATAACCTTGCTTTTGGGACTTGAAATAGGAACAAGACCATACCCTGAAAAGTTTAATCCCGAAATAACAAGAAAACTTGACTATTGCTTGTTTGAAAGCCTTGATGATCCACGTGCTATGAACTTTAACGAATTTATTTCGTGGCGAAAAAATTTTCACTGTGCGCAAGGCTTAGCACACACCGATATTTTCAAGCTTTCAAAAATTTATAACACAGATATTTTAAACGTACTTAAAAAGGAAAATATATTCTGGGAAATAAACTTTTCCGGTAATTATAACTATTATTTTGATTTGATTTCAAACAGTGAAAAACAGGAAGCCGTAAAGAGAAGCGGTATAGCCATAAGTGTTGGCTCGGATACTCATTGGGTTGGCGACTTTGATAAAAAGCGTCTTGTGCAGACAAATGAGTTTGCAAGAAGCCTTAAAAATCCGCTGGCTCTTGAACTCTGCGATTATGGTATAGGAAGGTATTAAAAATGAAAATTGTAGCAGCAACAACCAATAAGGGAAAGATACGAGAATTTCAGGAAATCTTATCAGAGCTTGGATACGAAGTTGTATCAATGCACGATGAGGGAATTGACGTAGAAGTCGAAGAAACAGGTAGTACATTTTCGGAAAATGCTTTAATTAAAGCACGTGCTGTGTCACTTTTATGTGACTATCCTGTAATTGCTGATGATTCAGGACTTTGCGTTGATGCCATGGACGGTGCACCGGGGATATATTCTGCACGTTTTGCAGGGGAAGATGCCACCGACTATGATAGAAACGTAAAGCTACTAGAAACTTTGGAGGGTGAAGACAACCGAAAGGCACAGTATGTTGCAGCCATTGCTTATATTGCACCTGACGGAACTGAAATCACAACCGAAGGCAAAATAGAAGGTGAAATCTTAACCGAAGAACACGGAACAGGTGGTTTCGGTTACGACCCGCTTTTCTGGTGTACTGAAATCAAAAAGTGCTTTGGAGAAGCAACACCTGACGAAAAAAATGCAGTAAGCCATAGAGGACGTGCTCTTAAAAAGCTTTGTGAGATACTAAAGGAGGAGAACTAAAATGGATATTTTTTGTGAATACATGGTAAAAAGAAAAAAACAGAAGGTAGACCTTGTTCTGGAGGCAATTACTATTCTTGTTGCCCTCTATTTGTCCTTTCTTGCATTTGCAATGATGGCATTATTTAAGAGCTTTACTCTTTTGGTAATTGCGGCAATCTGGTATGGTGCAATCTACCTTATCAGAAGAAAAAATATTGAATACGAATACACACTAACCAATAATATATTAGACATAGACAGAATTTTTGCTCAAAAGTCAAGAAAGAGAATCACAAGCATAGACGTTGCAAAGGTTGACTATATAAGACCGGCAGAAAGCAAGGACTTTGAGAAAAATCCGAATCTTTTGGACCACTTCCTTTGCGAATGTAAGGATTCAAAGAACAATTATGTTATGGTTTTGGCAAGAGACGGAAAAGTGCACAGAGTTTTCTTCACACCAAATGACAAGATGAAGAAGGGTTTAAAACAGATGAATCCGTCAAAAGTAACCATAGAAGTAAACGAGGAAGAATAATGATTTTCGGTATCGGTTGCGATATAATAGAAATTGAGCGCATTTCCAAAGCCGATGAGCGCTTTTTGGAAAAGCATTTTACAGAAGCGGAGCGAGAGCTGTTCCAAAAAAAGAAACAGCCACAGACAATTGCGGCAAACTTTGCGGCAAAAGAGGCTTTTTCAAAGGCTTTGGGAACAGGTGTTCGTGGCTTTTCGCTGATTGACGTAGAAGTTTTACGTGATGATATGGGTAAGCCCTATATAAACCTTTATGGAAATGCAAAAGAGCTTTGCAGGAAAGCGGGAGTGAGGGAAATATTTGTAAGCCTGTCCCATTCGAAAGAACTTGCAATGGCGTATGTGGTACTTGAAAAGGAGTAACTTATGAAAGTTTGTACAGCCGGTGAAATGCGCAGTATTGACGCATTTTCTATAGAAAAACTTAATATCCCCGGTATTGTACTTATGGAAAATGCCGCAAGCTCTTGTACACAGGAAATATCAGGCTTTGACAGATTTGTTGTCGTGGTTGGAAAAGGCAATAACGGCGGTGACGGACTTGCAATAGCCCGACAGCTTATAAACCTTGGTAGGAAAGTAGAGGTTTATCTTGTTTTTGAGGACGAGTTTTCGGGCGATGCAAAAATTAACCGTGAAATTTTAAGGAGAATGAATATTCCTGTAAAATCTTGCGGTGATTTAGATAAACTAATACTAGACATAAATACATCGGACTGTGTTGTTGATGCAATTTTCGGCACAGGAATAAAAGGCGATGTAACTGGCATTGCAAAAGATGTTATTGAAGCTATAAACGACCATTCGAAATACACTCTTTCAGTAGATGTGCCATCAGGTATAAATTCTGACACAGGCGAAGTTTCAACGCCTTGCGTAAAGGCGGATAAAACCATAACCTTTGCAGCATACAAAAGGGGAATGCTACTTTATCCTGCCGCTGAATTCACAGGCGAGGTTATCGTAGCAAATATCCAAATTCCGGATATGGCATTTAATGAACTAGGAATAAAAGTTAACACGACCGATGATGACTTTGTAGAAAAGACTATGCCAAAGCGCAAGCCGAATTCTCACAAGGGTGACTATGGAAAAATCCTTGTAATCGGCGGGAAAGTGGGCATGGGCGGAGCGGTTTTGTTATCCACACTTGCAAGCCTTAAAATGGGTGCAGGGTTAGTTACCGCCTGCATACCAAATGAACTTTCAGCCTATATTGGCGAGCTTCCGTATGAAGTTATGACGATGCCGATGGATTTTGAAAAAGATGCAGACAAAATTGCAGATTTGGTTAATAACTATGACGTGGTTTTATTCGGTAACGGAATCGGAAGAAGCGAGTATGTTTTCACACTTTTAGAAAAAATACTTGATAAAATAGAAGTACCAATTGTAATTGATGCAGACGGACTTTTTGCACTTTCAAAATTCCCTGAAAAAATCACAGGTAAAAAAGCTATTTTAACACCGCACTCAATGGAAATGGCAAGACTTTCGGGAGTAGATGTTGAAATCGTAGAGAAAAACAGATTCGAGATTTCAAAAGAATTTTCTGAAAAATATAACGTGACACTTGTTTTAAAGGGAAATCATAGTATAATAACGGCACCTGATGGTCGCCAGAGAGTAAATATGACCGGAAACAGTGGAATGGCAACTGCGGGAAGCGGTGATGTGCTTGCGGGAATGACGGCGTCACTTCTTGCTATAGCAGAGCCTTTTGAGGCGGCAACTTTAGCGGTTCATTTTCACGGAAAATCAGGAGACTTTGTAAGAGATAACCTTTCTGAAACATCGGTTATGGCAGGGGACATAATAGCGGGTTTACCCCATATATTACCTGTAGAAAACACAAAATAAATGTGATAAAATAAGGAAGTAGAGTAATGGAAAGAACATGGGCAGAAATCAATCTTGATACGCTTAAATCAAATATAGAAAACATTCGCAGAATTACCAACCCTGATGCGAAAATAATGGCGGTGGTAAAAGCGGATGCTTACGGACACGGATATCTTGAATGTTGCCGTACACTTTTGGATGGCGGTGCAGATAGCTTTGCTGTTGCAACTGTCTCAGAAGCAAAACAGCTAAGACGTCACGGAATTGAAGTGCCTATCTTGATTTTGGGTGTGACATTCCCAAGCGATGCCGAAGAAATTGTTAAGAATGAAATAATGGCTACCGTTTGCAGTATTGACTATGCAAAATGCTTGTCACAGGCTGCCGAAAAGCTTCAAAAGAGCGTAAAAATTCATATTAAGACCGACACTGGTATGTCCCGTCTTGGATTTTTAACAGGTGATAATGAAGAAAAAACGGTAGAAGAAATTTTAGAAATATCAAGACTTCCTTTTATAGAAATTGACGGACTATTTTCTCATTTTGCATGCGCTGATGAGAAAAACCGTGAATATACAGACCTGCAGTTTGCAAGATTTACAAGCCTTATAAATAAGTTAGAAGAAAAAGGTCTTAAAATTCCTTGCAAGCATATAGCTAATAGTGCAGCGATTATGATGTATCCTGAAACCCATCTTGATATGGTAAGAGCAGGCGTTGTTTTATACGGCTATTATCCGTCAGAAGATGTGGATAGAGAAAGACTTTCCCTAAAGCCTGTTATGACACTAAAATCACGTATAACCCATATCAAAGAAGTTGAAGACGGAGTTGGTGTCAGCTACGGGAAAACGTACATAACCGACAAAAAAACAAGGATAGCAACCATTCCTGTCGGTTATGCAGACGGATACGCAAGATGCCTTTCACAGAAGGCAAAAATTGAAGTGGGTGGACAGCTTTGCAATATTATAGGCAGAATTTGTATGGACCAATGTATGATTGACGTCACAAATGTAAATAATATAAATGTTGGTGACGAAGTAATATTGTTTGGAGACGAACAAATTTCAGCGGACGATATTGCCAAGATGATGGATACAATAAATTATGAGGTTTTGTGTCTGGTATCAAAGCGAATTCCGCGCATCTATAAAGAGAAAGGAAGGGAAGTTACGCTACTAGATTATTTGGATAAAATATAAAATAGGGGGCCTGATTGCTTTGTCACAACTAAAAAAGGTCACGTCCGGTCTTACTTTAAAAAAAGAAGAGTGCCAGTCCTTTAAAAAGGTATTTAGCCGATTTTTAAGGGACAAATCACTAAAGCAAGGCTATAAGGAAATGGCTTCTTTAAACCTAACGTTAGCCCAAATGTGTTTTGACGCTGATAACGAAGCGTTAATCTTGTGTGAGGAAAAACTGACGGAGTGTGAATAACGGTGATTGTAAAACGAGGAGATATATACTATGCCGATTTAAGCCCCGTTATTGGGAGCGAACAAGGCGGTATAAGGCCTGTTTTGATAATCCAAAATGATGTTGGTAATAAATATAGCCCAACTGTTATTGCTGCGGCAATAACTTCACAGATAAATAAGGCTAAGATGCCTACACATATTGAATTATCGGCTTCCGACTACGGACTTTATAAGGATTCGGTAATACTGTTGGAGCAAATCAGAACCATAGACAAAAAGCGCCTTAGAGAAAAGGTAGCACACATTGATAAAAAGCTTATGAAAACGGTGGATGAAGCCCTTTCAATAAGCTTCGGAATTGACAATATTTAGCCTTTTAAGTATAGAGAAGATTTAGGAGGTTATTATGTATAAAAACCGATGTAGCGTAAATGCTACATAAACCAAGAGCCGACACAGCTTGTGTCGGCTTTTTGATGTTAAAAATAAAAATATATTTTTTGGTGAAAACTATTGATTTTTGTGAGAAAATGCAATAAAATAGAAGTGTTTACACTATAAAGAATTGGGGGTAGATAAATGCAGAATATCATTAGTATGAAGGACATAAATATAGCCTTCGACGGAGAAACAATTTTAAACAATATTAGCCTTGATATTAAGGATAAGGAGTTTGTAACTTTGCTTGGGCCATCAGGTTGCGGAAAGACTACAACTCTTCGAATTATCGGTGGCTTTATTACACCCGACAGCGGAAAGGTATGCTTTGACGGTAAGGACATAAAGGATGTACCGCCATATAAGCGAAATGTAAACACTGTTTTCCAGCGCTATGCACTATTTCCGCACCTTAATGTTTATGACAATATTGCCTTTGGATTAAGGGTAAAAAAGATGCCTGAAAAAGAAATTCAGGGAAGAGTTGCTGAAATGCTTGAGCTTGTAAACTTGCGTGGTTTTGAAAAGAGAAGCGTAAACCGTCTGTCAGGTGGTCAGCAACAGAGAGTTGCAATCGCAAGAGCACTTGTAAACAGACCAAAAGTGCTTTTACTTGACGAGCCTTTGGGAGCTTTGGACCTAAAGCTTCGAAAGGAAATGCAGATTGAATTAAAACGAATTCAGCAGCAACTTGAAATCACCTTTATCTATGTCACTCACGATCAGGAAGAAGCCTTAACAATGAGTGATACTGTAGTGGTAATGAACAAGGGAGACATCCAGCAAATCGGAACTCCTGTTGATATATATAATGAACCTGTAAACGCATTCGTTGCAGACTTTATTGGTGAAAGTAATATCCTAGACGGTATTATGCGCCGTGACCTTTTGGTTGAAATCTGCGGTAAGGAATTTGAATGCGTGGATAAGGGATTTGGAACAGATAAACCTGTTGACGTTGTAATCCGTCCTGAAGACGTTAAGCTTATCCCAGCAGAAGATGCAAAGATTACAGGAATCGTTGAGTCTGTAACCTTTAAGGGTGTGCACTATGAAATGGTTGTTGAAGCCTATGACTTTACTTGGCTTGTGCACTCAACAAAGGCGGCAGAACTTGGAACAGCCGTAGGAATTTCATTCGACCCGTATGATATACACATAATGAACAAAATGAAAAAGGAAGACTGATTAAAATTGCCCATATCACCGTTTTTCCTTTAGGGCGGTACACTAGTACAGCTCCTAAAGTCCAAAACGGCAATCTGAACAATTTTCATTCAGTCTTACAGAAAAAATGGAAACTGCCAAAATAGTATGTTTCTGTTAAATGTGTGTATTAAATTACGGAAAGGATGATAAAAATGAAAAAAACCTTAATTTCATCTCCATACCTTGTATGGATGGTGGTTTTTATAGTAGTTCCGCTTGCGATGGTGGCGTACTTTGCGTTCACAGACCCAAACGGAAACTTTACACTTGACTACATTGCAGAGGTAGGACAGTACACAAACATATTCGTCCGCTCAATCTGGCTTGCGGCTATTGCTACTGTAATCTGCCTTGTAATTGCGTATCCCGTTGCATATATTTTATCAACAATGGATAAGCGTCATCAGGGCACAATGCTTATGATAGTAATGCTTCCAATGTGGATGAATTTCCTTTTAAGAACCTATGCGTGGATGACGCTACTTGGAAATAACGGAATAATTAACACAGTTTTGGGTTATGTGGGACTTGGCCCATATAAAATGCTGAATACACAAGGCGCAGTTGTTCTGGGAATGGTGTATAACTATCTTCCATATATGATCCTGCCACTGTATTCAGTAATGGTTAAGATTGATAAGAGCCTTTATGAAGCAGCACGAGATTTGGGCTGTAACAGTAAAGGAATCTTGTTTAAAGTGGTATTGCCACTTTCTCTTCCGGGAGTAATGTCCGGAATCACCATGGTATTTGTGCCGGCTATCAGTACATTCATTATCTCAAGAATGTTGGGTGGCGGAAGCAACCTTTTGATTGGTGACCTTATAGAAATGCAGTTCTTAGGAAATTCCTATAATCCTAACCTGGGTGCAGGAATATCCCTTGTACTAATGGTTATCGTCCTCTTGATTATGACTATAATGAATCAGTTTGACGCAGGCGATGACGACAAGGTACTGATGTAGGGAGGGACTAAAATGAAAAAGATTTCAAAGATATATATGTCACTCCTTTTAATGTTCCTGTATGTACCGATTTTTGTTTTAATTGTGTTTTCCTTTAACACAACAAAATCAAGAACAGTATTTGAGGGATTTACATTTGACTGGTACATTCGTCTTTTCCAGAATGAGCTTATTTTAAATTCACTCTGGAACACAATTCTGATTTCAATTTCTGCGGCAACCATTTCCACTATTTTGGGAACTGCTGCGGCAATCGGAATAAATAAAATGCGAAAACTTCCAAAGGCTGTAGTAATGAACATCAACAATTTCCCGATCATCAATCCGGAAATTGTAACCGGTGTATCATTAATGCTTTTGTTCGTGTTCTTTGCGGCACGAATGAACTTCAACTTCGGCTTTGGAACACTTTTAATTGCACATATCACATTTGACGTACCTTATGTTATCTTGAACGTAATGCCAAAATTCCGCCAGATGAACCCGAATCTATACGAGGCGGCACAGGATCTTGGCTGTAACCCGTTCAAAGCATTTTTTAAGGTAGTTTTGCCTGAAATTATGCCGGGTATCGTGTCAGGATTTTTGATGGCGTTCACATTCTCTTTAGATGATTTTATCATCAGTTACTTCACATCAGGCGCAACTTCACAGACCTTGCCAATAACAATTTATTCTATGACAAGACGTAAGGTAAGCCCTGAAATAAACGCTCTTTCCACAATCATTTTCCTAGTGGTTGTAATCGTGCTTATTGTGAAGAACATCCTTGAAAATAGACGCAAGGAGGAGAGAGCATGAAAAAGATATTAAGCCTTATATTTGCGTTAATGCTAACTTTCGGAGTTACTTCTTGCCATTATCAAAGACTTGACGAAGGCGAAGAAGACGAAGCTCTTACATTGACAGTTTCTGACCCTTCTTACTACGAAATGTTTAACGGCAAGGACATTTCTATAAACGTTTATAACTGGGGAGAATACATTTCCGACGGAAGTGATGGGCTTTTGGATGTAAATACTGAATTTACAAACCTTACAGGCATTAAAGTCAACTATTCAACCTATGCAACAAACGAAGAACTTTACGCAAAACTAAAAGGTGGCGGAACAGATTATGATATTATAATCCCGTCCGACTATATGATTGCCCGAATGATAAAAGAGGGTATGCTTCAAAAGTTAAACTATGAAAACATCCCGAATTTTGCAAATATTATGCCAAAATTCACGGGAAATCTTTATGACCCTGATGACGAATACTCTGTTCCATACACTTGGGGAACTGTTGGTATCATTTATGACAATACTGCAGTAGAAGTACCGGAAGATGGAATGGATTGGGACATCTTATGGGATGAACAGTATAAAGATTCAATTTTGATGTTTGATAACCCTCGTGACTCATTTGCTATTGCAAGTTTGCTTTTGGGAAATTCAATAAACACCGAAAGTTTTACCGAGCTAAAAGATGCAGCAGAAAAGCTTAAAGAACAAAAAAGCATAGTTCAGTCCTACGTAATGGACGAAATTTTTGATAAAATGGGTGCAGGCGAAGCGGTTTTGGCACCATACTATGCAGGGGATGCCGTAACATTGATGGACGAGTATGACCACTTGAGTTTTGCTACACCAAAAAGCGGAACAAACCTGTTTATAGATGCTATGTGTATTCCAGCATCATCAAGCCAGAAGGAAGCTGCTGAAGCGTACATCAACTTTATGTGCGAGCCTGATATTGCATATAGTACAACTTCATATATCGGCTATTCAACACCAAATAGCGCAGCATTTGAAATGCTTGATGATGAAGTTAAAAACGATGGAATTTCATATCTTTCTGATGAGTTTATAGAAGAGAAAACAACAATCTTTAATAACCTTTCAGACGAAGCAAATCTTGAGATGCAAAGACTTTGGACAGATATGAAATCAACAGAAGAAGCGGGAACAAACAAATGGGTTGTGCCACTATTCTTATTGTTCTGTGTAGCTCTTTCAATAGGCATACTAATAAGACGATACATTAAAAACAAAAAAGATATATTCTAAAAAAATCTCATCTTCGGATGAGATTTTTTGATTATAGAAAATTGTGCAAATATTTTGTACAAAAATGCAAATATTTTGAATAGTATCATAGATATAATTAAGGTAGACACAATCAAAGGAGGAATGAGCTATGAAGGCAATAATTAACGGAAAAATTATTCTAAAAGACAGAATAGTGGAAAATAGCGTTCTTTTGTATTCAGATGTTATTGATGGCATCGTATCTGCTGATATGATTCCTGAAGGAACTGAAATCATTGATGCAAAAGGCGGATATGTTGCACCAGGTCTTATAGATATGCACATTCATGGTTATCTTGGTAAGGACGTATGCGATGGTGAAGAAGAAAGCATCAGAACTATTGCAGGAGGCATTGTTAAAAACGGTGTTACAGGTTTCTTGCCTACAACAATGACAGAAGATATGAAGACAATCAGAAAAGCTCTTGAAGTTTGTCGTGACTTAAAGGAAGAGAGCAAAACATGGCAGGGAAGTACAATTCTTGGTTGCCATGCTGAAGGTCCTTTCATCAGCGAAGCTAAAAAGGGTGCACAGGATGCAAAATATATCTTGAAGCCAGATGCAGCTTTCGTTAAGGAATATAAGGATATTATCAAGACAATTACTCTTGCACCTGAATGCGATACAGAAGATTTTGCAGCAATCAGAGAAATTACTCGTGATACAGATGTTGTAATCTCAATGGGTCACACATCAGCAGACTACGAAACAGCTATGAAGAGTACAGAAGTTGGCGTTAAGCACGTAACTCACCTTTTCAATGCGATGACACCTCTTGCACACCGTGCACCAGGCGTTGTTACAGCTGCACTAAAGTCTGACGTAAGTTGCGAACTTATCGTTGACAAGTTCCACGTATTACCAGAATTTTATGATATCTTATGGCAACTTAAAGGAAGAAAAATGTGCTTCATCACTGACTGTCTTCCTGCAGGCGGACTTCCAATGGGTGAATACACTCTTGGCGGTCAGAAGATTATTTACAGAGATGTTGTATGTCGCTTGGAAGACGGAACAGTTGCAGGTAGTGTTCTTCAGTTAAACAAGGGTGTTTGGAACGTATACACAAGCTCAAATATTCCACTTTGGGAATGTGTAAACGGTGCATCGCTAAACCCTGCTACAACACTTGGTATTGAAAAAACAAAAGGTTCACTTGATGTTGGTAAGGATGCAGATATCATCATTACAGACAATGAGTTCAATATAGAAAAAACAATCATAGGAGGAGAAATCAGATATGAAGCTTAAGGTTAATGCAAAACTAGACCCAAAATTCGAACCACTTGCACTTGTGTGCCGTGAAATGAGAGAGGCTACAAAGGAAGATGGTCAGGACCTTGTAATTGGTATTGAAAGAAACAAGGGTTACACAACTACATATAAGACAAGAGTTTATAAGGACGGAACAGGCCACGACGAAGAAAACTTTGCATTCATCGAAAGAATGACAAAGGCACTTTTGTGGGTTGCTGGTGGTTACAAAGTTATCATCGCAGGTAGTGAAGTTATTGGTAACAAGATCAAAGAAGCTTACACAGATGGCGGCCTTCGTGATTTTGATGTTCACTTTATGGAAAGAGTTTACGAACAGCCATTCGTAGTTGAAGTTGTATCTTTGGAAAATGCTCCAAAGGATAAGTCAGCGGCTGCTCCTATCGGCAGACACTTAGACGGCTGCAGAATCGGTTTTGATGCTGGCGGATCAGACAGAAAAGTTAGTGCTGTTATTGACGGCGAAAGCGTATATTCAGAAGAAGTTGTTTGGTTCCCAAAAATTACAGAAGATCCAAACTACCACTATGAAGGAATCCTTAGCGCAATGAAGACAGCTGCTTCATATATGCCAAGAGTTGATGCTATCGGCGTATCAAGTGCAGGTGTTTATGTTGACAACCGTATCATGGTTGCTTCATTGTTCCTTAAGGTATCAGACGAAGACTTTGAAAAGAAAGTTAAGAATATGTATATTGACGTTGCAAAGGAAATTGGTGAAAATATTCCAATCGAAGTTGCAAACGATGGTGACGTAACAGCCCTTGCAGGCGCTATGGACCTTGATGACGACTCAGTTCTTGGTGTAGCTATGGGTACATCAGAAGCTGGTGGTTACGTTGACCCACAGGGTAACATCACAGGCTGGCTAAACGAACTTGCATTCGTTCCAGTTGATGCAAGCCGCGATGCTATGGTTGACGAATGGTCAGGCGACTACGGTTGTGGCGTTAAGTACTTCTCACAGGATGGTGTTATTAAGCTAGCACCTTACGCTGGTATTGAACTTGACGAAAATCTTTCACCTGCTGAAAAATTGAAGGTGGTTCAGGGACTAATGAAGGATGGCGACGAAAGAGCAGTAGCTATTTATGACACAATCGGTGCATACTTCGGCTATGCAATCGCATTCTATACAGAATTCTATGATATTAAGCACGTTCTTATCATGGGCCGTGTAACATCAGGAGAAGGCGGAGCACTAATCCTAGAAAGAGCTCAGGAAGTTCTTGATACAGAATTCCCAGAACTTGCAAAGAAGATCCAGCTACACATCCCAGACGAAAACTCAAGAAGAGTTGGTCAGTCTGTTGCAGCTGCAAGCTTACCAGAAATTAAATAATTAAAACTTAGAAAGGTGTACTTTTATAGTACACCTTTTTGTATATAAAAGTATATAAAATAATAAAGCCTCCCTTGTCTAAAGGGAGGGGGACCACCGAAAGGTGGTGGAGGGATTGAAAATATTAGTTAAAAACCTTAATAATTTCCTTAAAAATGCTTGACAAATGCAGGATGTATGTGCTATAATAAACATCGTGCTTTAAGCAATGCGCCAGTAGCTCAGTTGGATAGAGTGCCTGGCTACGAACCAGTAGGTCGGGGGTTCGAGTCCCTCCTGGCGCGCCAAACAAAAAAGAGACACATTGAGTGTCTCTTTTTTATTTTTGTGAAATAAAAACCCAAACTTTGATAACAAAATATCAATTGTTGACAAAATTTTCATTCTGCTATACAATGAAATTGCAACAAGCAGTTGCAAAATTATAAAGGGGGAGTGATCCAAATGAAAAAACTTTTTTCAATCTTTGCTTCAATGTTATTATGCGTAATGATTTTTGCAGGTTGCGGAACACCAAGAGAACAGAACGGGGAAGACCCGATAAATGTACAGGTTAAAACTGATAAAGAAATCAAAGACTCAATTGTAGGCGTTTGGAAGACTGAATACAAGGGAGACAGACAAGTATACATATTCAATGAAGATGGAACAGGTAATGCCACCATTCTCCCTATGACATATACAGTTAAAGATGGCATAGTTACTATGACAATAAGTGGCTTTGGTGAAACAAAAACAGTTAGTGCCCCATATTCTGTAGACAATGATACTCTTTCTATAGTAAACGATAAAGGCGAAACAATTGTATTAACAAAGACTACAATGGAGGAACTTCAAAATGAATAAAAAGATAATTTGGTGGATATTGCTTGCGTATAGCTTATATTCAGTAATAAGCGGTTTTTTTGCAAACGATGCTTTCGGACCAACGGGTCTTGCAGTAGCATCAGGTGCTATTGTGGTATTGATTTTATTTACAAGAAGATACGTACCTGAAATGCGAAAACTTGTTGTAAAGGGATTTATAGGAATTTCCGTGATTGTCACAATCATTTCAATTATTATGGCATTTAAGAGTACAGAAGCAGGTTTAATTGACAGGATTGTTGGAGGCGTAGGAGGCGGAGTATGTTCTGTGCTTTTAATTTTACTTGCAAACTGTAATAAACTTGAATTTATGGAAACTTGCGGAATAAAGAAGTTTGTAATTATCCTTATTGTAACTGCAATTCTGTTGCCATCAATTATGTCCCTGGCTACAGGTTTCGTTTCGTTCGTAATTGGTATTGCACTTGTTATAGCATTTGCGTTTATGATGTTCTCTAATGTGAAATTCTCCGATTTCAGACCAACGCAGCAAACGTACCTTGATGATAAAGGTTATCATCATGTATCAAAATATGATGCTGAAAAAGCAAATGAAAAATATAAGGCAGAAAAGAATAATGACTAAAAAAACACCCTTCGGGGTGTTTTTTTTGTTAGTCTTTTCAGCATAATTCAGCCTTAAAAACGGAAAGACAATACATTGACAAACAATTAACAAAGAATATGCAAAAAATGGCATATTTGTGAGCATTTTGAACCATTTTTTCGTTGCAAAAAGCATAAAAGTATGATATAATTATACAGTATGGATTTTTGTATAAAATCCAGCATTTAATTGGGAAATGTTAAAGGGAATTTTAATATAATTTTTGGGGGTGGAATTTTGTTAAAAACATTTAAAGGCGGTATGCATATACCGGACCACAAAGAAGAAACTTGCCATATCCCTGTAAGGAAAATTGACGGAGCGCCTGTTCATATTTTTCCTTTGCAGCAGCATATTGGTGCAAGATGCGAACCAACAGTTAACGTGGGAGATTACGTAACAGTTGGTCAGGTTATAGCAGATTCAGAGGCATTTCTTTCTGTACCTATTCATTCATCTATTTCAGGTACAGTAATTGATATTAAGCCTCACTTACATCCATCAGGAGCAGAAGTTCTGTCAATCTTTGTTGAGAACGATTTTCAGGATAAGGTTTGCGAAAATATCGTACCAATTAAGCTTGATGGTATGACAAAACAGGACATAACACACCGAATCCGTATGGGCGGTATCGTAGGAATGGGCGGAGCTGGCTTCCCGACACACGTCAAGCTTTCTCCACCTGAAGATAAGCCTATCACTCATATAATCGTGAATGCGGCAGAGTGTGAACCTTATATCACATCAGACCACAGACGTCTTTTGGAACAAGCAGAAGAAGTTTTAGAAGGTCTTAAGATTTGTATGGACCTATTTGGTCTTAAAAAGGGTTATATTGGTATTGAAGCCAACAAAATGGATGCGGCAAAGCACCTAAAGGAACTTGCTGATGACTCTATCGAAGTTTGTCTTCTAAAAACAAAGTACCCACAGGGCGGTGAAAAGCAGATGATTAAGGCTGTTTGCGGAAAGAAAGTTCCAATGGGCGGACTTCCTGCAGACGTTGGCGTAATCGTTATAAACGTAGATACTGCTTTTGAAATTTCAAAGCTATTCAAAACAGGCCTGCCTGTTACAACAAGAATTATAACAGTTGCAGGTGACGGCATTGGAAGCCCTTGCAACCTTGAGGTTAAACTTGGAACACCGTTTGAATTTGTATTAAATCAAGCCGGTGGACTTGTAGGCGATCCAAGAAAAATTATCATGGGCGGACCTATGATGGGTTCTTGTGTGTATTCACTTGAAGTTCCAACAATCAAAACAACGTCAGCTATTTTGGCGCTATCCGAAGCTGCAGATACTTATGATTCAGATTCACCTTGTATCAGATGCGGAAAGTGCGTAAAATTATGCCCAATGCAGTTAATGCCATTATACCTTGGCAAATACGCTGCAGAAGGCGACCTTGAAATGTGCGAAAAATATAAGATTATGAACTGTATCGAATGCGGACTTTGTTCATATCTTTGCCCGGGACGAAGAAATCCGCTACAGAGCATTCGTCTTGCAAAACAAAAGATAATCGAAAAAAGGAGGGCACAGAAATAATGGATACAAAATTTGTACTCTCATCATCTCCACACGTTAAGCAAAAGGACAGAATTTCAGGAATTATGCTTGACGTAATAATTGCAATGTTTCCTGCTATATTTGCAGGTGTGTATTTCTTTGGATTACGTGCTTTAGCAGTAATTGTAACATCAGTTGCATCTTGTATTCTATCTGAATACGTGTATATGCGAATAGCGAAAAAGCCAAACACTGTAAAGGACTTATCAGCAACAGTAACAGGTATACTTTTAGCACTAACATTGCCACCTGCAATCCCACTATGGATGGTGGTAATCGGCGGAGCTTTTGCAATCATAATTGTAAAACAGCTTTATGGCGGACTTGGTAAGAACTTTATGAACCCGGCACTTGCGGCAAGATGCTTTATGCTTGTTGCCTGGGCAGGAGCTATGACAACATTCTCCGAGCCATTTATGGCAGATGCAATTTCATCTGCAACACCACTTTCAGTTCTAAAGGGAACAAGTACAGGAGCAATACCACGCCTTTTAGACGGATTTTTAGGAGCTAAAAGCGGTTGTATTGGTGAAACATCAGGCTTAGCACTTTTAATCGGATTTTTATATCTTTTGATAAAGCGTGTAGTTGACTGGAAAATCCCTGTAACATACATCGTGAGCTTTGCGATACTTATGTATTTCTTTGGTATAAACCAAACAGAATTCACACAAGAAGGCTTTGCTCTTATGCATGTATTAACAGGTGGACTTTTCCTTGGTGCATTCTTTATGGCAACCGATTATGTAACAACACCAAATACAAGCCTTGGAATGATAATTTTCGGTATTGGCTGTGGTATTTTAACCTTTGCAATCAGAAGATTTGGTGGATATCCGGAAGGCGTATCATTTGCAATTATTCTTATGAACGTTGCAACACCTTTGATTGAAAGATTTACTATTCCTAAAACTTTTGGGGAGGTAAAGAAGAATGGTTAAGAAAAACGTTATAACAGAAATTTTTAAAGTAGCAATAATCCTTTTTGCAATAACAGCAGTAGCTGCGGCAATCCTTGCATCAGTTAACTCTGTTACAGCTCCTGTTATTGCAGAAAATGAAAGAAAGGCACAGGAAATCGCTATGAAAGCGGTACTTCCTGATGCAACAAGCTTTGATAAAGTAGAATTTCTACCTGCTGAAAACTCTACAGTATCAGAAATTTACTCAAGTGATGCAGGATATGCCATAAAGGTAGCACCAAAAGGCTACGGCGGTGCCATTTCTATGATAGTTGGCGTTGACAACGACCTTAAAGTAACAGGTATTGAAATTATTTCACAAAGCGAAACAGCAGGACTTGGCGCAAAATGTACTGACAGCGAATTTAAGGCACAGTTTGTTGGTAAAACCGAAAACATCACTGTTACCAAAAACGGTGCAAAGGAAAACGAAATTGACGCCATTTCTTCTGCAACTGTAACATCAAAAGCAGTTACAAAGGGTGTTAATGAAGCCATAGCCGCAGCAAAAGAAGTAAAGGAGGATAAGTAGTATGAAGAAAAAATCAATACTTGCAAACGGTATTTTGTTTGAAAACCCTACACTTGTCCAGCTTCTTGGTATGTGCCCAACTCTAGCTGTAACAACAACACTACAAAACGGATTTGGTATGGGACTATCTGCAACTGCGGTACTTATAATGTCAAACATTTTGGTATCACTACTTCGAAAGATAATTCCTGATAAAGTAAGAATTGCAGCATACGTTGTAATCATTGCAACATTCGTAACTATAGTACAGATGGTGCTTCAGGCGTTTGTGCCATCACTTTACGCATCCCTTGGAATTTTCATTCCGCTTATAGTTGTAAACTGTATCATCCTTGCTCGTGCAGAGTCATTTGCATCAAAGAATACAGTTGGAAAGGCTGCTCTTGACGGACTTGGAATGGGTCTTGGATTTACTTTGGCTCTTTGCATTATTTCACTTGTGCGTGAAATTTTGGGTCAGGGAACAATCTGGGGACTTCCTGTAATCGTAAAACCGTTAGAGCCTGCAGCAATTATCGGAATGCCTCCGGGTGGATTTATCGTACTTGGAATTATTATTGCGGCTATTAACGCTATAATGAAGAAGAGAGGAGGTAACAACTAATGCAACCAACAATAATCGGACTTTTAATCTCAGCTCTTTTTACTGAAAACTTTGTACTTGTAAAGTTTTTGGGATGTTGTCCATTCCTTGGCGTGTCAAAGAAACTTGATACAGCCGTTGGTATGGGTATGGCGGTAACATTCGTTATGGCCATTGCATCAATGTTTACCTACCTTGCAAATAAGTTTCTATTAATCCCGCTAAATCTTGAATATCTACAGACTATTCTGTTTATCTTGATAATTGCGGCACTGGTACAGTTCGTAGAAATGTTTATTAAAAAGACCCTACCGTCACTTTATGCATCACTTGGAATTTATCTTCCACTAATCACAACAAACTGTGCGGTTTTGGGTGTGGCACTACTTAATGTACAGAACAATTTCAATTTGTTCTATTCAGTACTTTATGGAACATTTGCCGCTTTAGGATTTACCCTTGCAATCGTGCTTTTTGCAGGTGTTCGTGAACAGGTAAGTGAAAAGGAAGTTCCGGAGAACTTCCGTGGATTCCCGATTGCGCTTATAACTGCCGGACTTATGGCAATTGCGTTTATGGGATTTTCCGGATTTTCAATATAACGGAGGGGTAAAATGAACGGTATACTTTCAGCAATTTTAGTTGTGGGAATCGTTGGTCTTGGCTTTGGAATTTTGCTTGCAGTTGCTGCGGTAATCTTTAAGGTAGAGGTTGATGAAAGAATAGAAAAGATTGAAGAAGTACTTCCTGGCGCAAACTGTGGTGCTTGTGGATTTGCAGGATGTTCTGCATATGCTACAGCTGTTGTAGAAAACGGCGCTGCAGTTAATCTTTGTGGCGTTGGAGGCTCTGGCGTTGCACAGCAGATTGGCGGAATTATGGGAACAGCTGTTGCAGCCGGAAAACCAATGGTTGCACGAGTTCACTGTCAGGGTACTTGCGAAAATGCAAAGGATAAATACGAATACTACGGAGTTGAAACCTGTGATGCTGCTATCAAGCTTGCAGGCGGACAAAAGGCTTGCCCATCAGGTTGCCTTGGCTTCGGCTCTTGCGTGTCTGCTTGTGTGTTTGATGCAATAAGCGTTGTTGACGGCGTCTGCGTTGTTGACGAAGAAAAATGTACTGCTTGCGGTGCCTGCGTAAAGGCTTGCCCTAAGAAGATTATTGAGCTTTTGCCAAAGGAAAACAAAACCTTTGTAAAATGCGCAAACCATAAGCCAGGCAAAGAAGTGAACGCAGTATGTAAGGCAGGTTGTATAGCTTGTAAAATCTGCGAAAAGAACTGCGAATTTGAGGCAATTTCTGTTAACGATAACCTTGCAGTGATTGATTATGATAAGTGCAAGGCTTGTGGCGTGTGTGCAGAAAAATGCCCTAAAAAAGTAATAGGATAAGATAAATTATGATAAAGAAAAACATTAGGATAATTGCGGCTATGCTTTTAGCCGTAATTACACTTGGGAGTGTGTCATTCGCTGAATTTGAATGGGCGATGGACGCTGTGGAATACTGTGTAGAAAAAGAAATTTTATCAGGCGATGAAAACGGTAACCTTCTACTTGGAAATAACTTAACCCGTGAGCAGATGGCAAGAATACTGATTGACGCATTCGGCCTTTTGCCACAGGAACCCGAAGAGGAAGAGGTAGAAGAACCAAAGGGACCTACTTTCAGCGATGTGCCGGATACAAGATGGTCATACGGATATGTGGAAATATTCCTTGGCTTCATGAAGAAAAAGGGCACAAAATTTAAGCCTGAAGAAACCGTAACCCGTGAAGAGTTTGCGGCATCTTTGGTGTTAACATCAGGTCTTAAGGAATCTAACCTTAGAAATCCTGACGTTCTTGAAACTAACTTCAAGGACTATAAGGATGTTGACTCTGACTACAAAAAACTTCTGTGCATTGCAGTTGAGCGTGGATATTATAAAGGTTCAGAACAGATGCTAAGACCAAAAGACCTTTTAACAAGAGCAGAGGCTTGCTCACTTTTGTATCAGGTGTTAGGTGCTAAAGACGGTACAGTAACCCTTAGCCTTGGCGTAATCCCGTCAGAGACATACCTTGTTGGAGAGCCAGAAGTTACAGTTGAAGAAGCAAAGGCTTGGGCAGAAAAGATGGGTGCTCACCAAAGATTCATCGATATTGCCGATGTCTATTGGGAATATGGCGAAATAACAGGAATCCGTCCTGAAATTCTGTATGCTCAGGCAGCAAAGGAAACAGGTTACGGAAAATACGGCGGTGCGGTTATCCCTGAACAGAACAACTGGGCAGGAATAAAGACCAAAACTGCAACAGGGGATTTAATGGAGGATCACGAAACCTTTGAAACACCTGAAGACGGTGTGCGTGGCCACTTTAATCACATGAGTGCATATATCGGCCTTGAGCCTGTTGGAGAACCACACGGCAGATACTATTCGGTAAAATCAATTAAGTGGGCAGGAACTGTCAAAACCTTGGAAGAACTAGGTGGAAAATGGTGCCCTGACCTTTACTACGGATTCAGTATTCTTCACAGATATATCGAAAAAATGTAACAGCGGAGTTAGTAATGCTTGTAAATGTTAGTAAACTTAAAAAGTCCTTCGGAGAATTCTGTTTATTCTCCGAAGTGTCTTTTTCAATTGATGACAAAGATAAAATAGGATTTATAGGAATAAACGGAGCGGGAAAATCTACTCTATTAAAAATCCTTATGGATGATATTGCTTATGACGGCGGAGAGGTTTTCAAAAACAAAATGCTTAAGATCGGTTATCTTGAGCAGTATGCTTGCTCGGAATCGGAAAGAACTGTTTTTGATGAAGTGAAAACAGTTTTTTCTGATGTCGAGGAAATGGAAAAAGAACTTGAATTTATCCGTTGGGAACTTGAAAACGGTTCAGAGAACACAGATGCTTTGATTGAAAAGCAACATACATTGCAGGAGAAATTTTCCGAAAAGGACGGATACCACTATAAGGGAATTATCCGTTCAACCCTTTTGGGACTTGGCTTTTTGGAAAATGAGCTTGATAAAAAGGTTCAGGAACTATCAGGCGGACAAAAAACACGAGTATCTCTTGCGAAAATTCTCTTGTCCGATTGCAACCTTATGTTTTTGGACGAGCCTACCAACCATTTGGACATTGAATCAACTGAATGGCTTGAAGAGTTTTTGAAAAACTATAAGGGTGCATTTGTGGTAATTTCCCACGACAGATACTTCCTTGATAAAGTTACAGAAAAGACCTTTTCAATGGAAAACGGCAGACTTTATGTAGGCCCTGGAAATTACTCCACCTTTATGAAACAGCGTGAGATTGAACGCTTAACCGAAAAACGAAATTATGATAACACAAAGCGTGAAATTGAGCGTTTAGAGGGAATTGTTGAACAACAGAGAAGATGGAACAGGGAAAAGAATATAAAGACGGCGGAAAGTAAGCTAAAGGTCATTGACCGCTTATCAAAAGACCTTGTAAAGCCTACCGAGGCGCACTCTGATTTGGGTTTCCATTTTAATGCTTTGCCTGGCGGTGGAATGGAAGTTCTAACTTGTCGTGATGTTACAAAAAGCTATGGCGAAACCTTGCTTTCAAATGCTGACTTGCTTATAAAAAAAGGTGAAAAGGTATTCCTATTAGGTGAAAACGGTTGCGGTAAGACGACCCTTTTAAAAATGATTTGTGGAGAAGAACAGGCTGATAGCGGAGAAATCACCATTGGTGCAAATATCAAAGTGGGTTACTATGACCAGATTCAGGAAAGCCTTAATACAAACAAGACAGTAATTGACGAAGTCTGGGATACATATCCAAAAAAGACCGAAACTGAGATTAGAAATGCACTGGCTGCTTTCTTATTCCGTGGCGAAGATGTTTTTAAAGAAATAAGCAAACTATCAGGCGGAGAACGTGCACGAGTTCAGCTTGTAAAACTTATTCTAAAGCCTGTCAACTTCCTTATTCTGGACGAGCCTACCAACCATTTGGATATTGAATCACGAGAAGCATTGGAAAAGGCATTAGCGAGCTATGACGGTACAATTTTTGCAGTGTCTCACGACCGTTATTTTATAAATGCATTAAGTGAGAGAATAGTAAATTTTGAGAATAAAAAGCTTGTATCATATCCCGGGGGTTATGACTATTTTGCCGAAAAGCGAAAGGTGCAGGAAGTTAAAAAGGAAGAAAAGCCTAAAAATCTTGACTACCACGAGCAAAAAAGGCTTGCGGCAGAAAAAAGAAAGCGTGAAAACCAGATTAAAAGAGCGGAAGAAAAAATAGCTCTTTTGGAACAGGAAATAGAAGCGCTTACAAATCAGCTTAACCAAACAGGTTCTGACTTTGTAAAAGCAGCGGAGATTTCAGCTATAATAGATGCCAAAAACGAAGAATTAATGGAAACATACGAACAATGGGAGGGCTTACAGTGAGAAGTGTTGTACAAAGAGTAAATTCTGCATCTGTAACCGTTGATGGTGAAGTTATAGGAAAGATAGGCAAGGGCCTTTTGGTGCTTTTAGGCGTGTGTGACGCCGATACAGAAGCGGATATGAAGTGGCTGGCAGACAAAATCTCAGGACTTCGCATTTTTACCGACGAAAACGATAAAATGAACCTGTCATTAGAAGATGTTTCGGGTGAAATTTTGGTGGTAAGTCAGTTCACCCTATATGGCGATTGCAAAAAGGGAAGACGCCCAAACTTTACAGGTGCGGGAAAGCCTGATTTTGCAGAAAAAATGTACGAAGAATTTGTTAAATATTTAAAGACCAAAATAGAAGTAGTTGAAACAGGAAGTTTTGGCGCAGATATGCAGGTGCTTTTGGAAAATGACGGACCTGTTACTTTGATAATAGACAGTAAGGAATAAAAAAATCAGGACTAATTAGCCCTGATTTTTTATTTACATAATTTATCTGCAATATCAACGATGTTTCCGGCACCCATTGTGAATACGAAATCGTTCGGTTTAATTTCGTTTCGAAGTACCGATTCAATGTCATCAAATGTTGGGATGTAACGTACCTTAACGCCGCGCTTTTCAATGTCATTTGCAAGATTTTCTGATTTTGTCACGCCGTCAGATTTTTCACGTGCTGCGTAAATGTCAGCAATTATAAGCTCGTCAACATCGTCAAAGCTCTCTACGAATTCGTTCCAAAGTGTTTTAGTTCTTGTGTATGTGTGTGGCTGAAAAATGCACCAAAGCTTGTTATAGTCAAATTCATTGGCAGATTTTAAAGTAGCCTTGATTTCAGTTGGGTGATGAGCATAGTCATCCATAATGGTAGCACCATTAAATTCGCCCTTTTTCTCAAATCTTCTTTTTGCACCGTGGAATTTTGAGATACCCTCGCTATAAAGTGCAGGGTCAAGTCCCCAAGTATCGCAAACTGCGGCAACCGCAAGGGCGTTCATTACGTTGTGTCTACCCGGAACAAGCAGAGATACTTCGCATAAAAGCTCATCGTTATGCCAGATTTCAAATGTAGGAAAACCTGCTTTATAAACAAGATTTTCGGCATGGTATTCAAAATCTTTGCCGATGCCGTAATACTTTATGTCAAGACCCGTTCCTGAAAGTGCCTTTTTGACATTTTCATCTTCGCCTGATGCAATAACGCATCCTGTATCTTTGGTAAGAAGTGCATAGTTTTTAAAGCTTTCAATTATCTCGTCAATACCTGAGAAGAAATCAAGATGGTCTTCATCAACGTTGGTAATAACGGCAACTGTAGGGAAGAAGCTTAAAAAACTGTTTGTGTATTCGCAAGCTTCTGTGATGAAATAAGATGAAGCACCTGTTTTAATGTTACCATCTATAATATCAAGCTCACCGCCGACGCTTACTGTCGGGTCAATACCACCATAGATAAGTGCATAAGCAAGCATAGATGTAGTTGTGGTTTTGCCGTGTGTTCCTGCAATTCCTGCGGCGTGAGAATATGTTTTCATAATAGCACCCAAAAACTCTGCACGAGTGATAAGTGGGATACTATTTTTCTTTGCCTCGATAATTTCAGGGTTATCATCGTGAACGGCTGCTGTGTGAACCACAAGGTTAGCGCCAAGCACGTTCTCTGCACTGTGACCTTCGAATATGGTAGCACCAAGTCCTTCAAGCTTATCGGTAATAGGAGATTTCGAGCGGTCAGAACCTGTAACTTTAAAACCGTTTTTTAAGGTTATCTGGGCAAGGCCACTCATACTGATTCCACCAATCCCGATAAAGTGTATATGTGAATTTGGGCTTAAATTTTCAAGACTAAAAGCTGACATCAAGTCATACCCTCCTGATTGTAATAATTTGCTAAGTATAATTATATACTTTTCTTGCAAAAAATAAAACTAATTTACAGTATTTGTAATTAAAACGAAATATATGGATTTTGTGTGCTATGAAAAATAAACAATAGGGTTGTGGAAAATACACAAAAAATAGCGAAAATTGTAATAATATATTGACAGATGTAATATATTATGTTAAAATGTAGTTTAGTTAGTAGAAACATCTTTAGTCATTACACCAAAATAACTATATTTCGTAATAGTTTTGGAAGGTGGTGATTTCTGTGCAAGTTACAGATATCAGAGTAAAGAAGGTTGCAGGCGAAGGGAAAATGAAAGCCGTAGTTTCAGTAACATTTGATAATGCTTTTGTAGTTCACGACATAAAAGTTATTGAAGGTCAGGAAAAGTTATTCACTGCTATGCCTTCTCGAAGAACTCCGGAAAATGAGTTTAAGGATATAGCTCATCCTATAAACGCGGAGATGAGAGAAATGTTGGAAACAGCTATAATCTCTAAATACAATGAAGCACTTCTTGAAGAAGAGTAATCAAAAGCACTGATACATAAAATGTGTCAGTGCATTTTTTTACATAAAGGACTATTGCAATCACAAAGAAAATATAGTATAATACATATATATCTTCAGGGTAAGGTGAAATTCCATACCGGCGGTTATAGTCCGCGAGCATTTTTATGTTGATTCGGTGAAATTCCGAAACCGACGGTAAAGTCCGGAGGGGAGAAGATAAAGTAAATATTTTTTGCTTGCCCTCACAAATTTAGTTTTTGGAGGCTTTTTTTATGGAAAAAAAGAGAATAGATTTTATTGTAAAAGTAGGAGTTTTTTCTGCTATTGCCTTTGTACTTCAGGTAATAGGAAGTATGATGTCAATTAAGGTTGCGGGATTTTTGGAAGTGGAAATTTCTGATCTTCCTGCAATGATAATGTCTTTAGCATTGGGACCAATGGCTGGCGTTATGGTAGAGCTAATAAAGAACCTTTTACACACTACAATGACCTCAACTGGCTTTGTTGGTGAGCTTGCAAACTTCGTGGTAAACGGAGCATTTGTGTTCGTTTTAGGTGCTATTTATCGCAAAAACAAGACAAAAAAAGGTGCAATAATTTCCTTGATTGTTGCAACACTAGCTCTTGCTATAATCGGAATTTTTGTGAATATGTTTATAATGCTTCCTTTATATATGCCAAATGCAGATTTTATTACAAGACTAAACCTTGCGCTTTACACTATAGCACCATTCAACTTGGCTCGAGGCACAGTTTTGTCATTGATTACAATTTTTATTTATAAACGAATTTCGGGGATTTTGAAATAATGCTTTTCGGGAAGAAATATTACTGTATATTATGCGATAGATACCACGACGCAGATAAAATGCACACCATTCATGGTGAGATTGGTGTATGCAATAAATGCTATCAAAAACTTGATACTACAAAGGAACAAAATTTTGATGGCGGAGATAATATAAAAGCGGTATTTTCGCCATTTTTCTACAAGGACCATCTAAGGGATGCAGTAAAGGCATTTAAGTTTTCAAATCAACGGCTTTTTGGCAATCTTTTCGGGAAGATGATATACGAAAAGCTAAAAGAAATCCCATACATCTGTGACTTTGATGCTATCATTCCAGTACCGCTCCACGAATCAAGACTACAAGAGCGTGGCTATAACCAATCGGAAATAATAGCGGAAGATATTTCAAGATTTTTCGGCATTGAGATGATAAATGACGGACTTTTCAGAATACGTGAAACAAAAAGACAAAGTTCGTTAAAAGGACTTGAGCGAAGACAGAATGTAAAAGGTGCATTTTATGCATATCCTGACATTATAAAGGATAAAAGAATAGTTTTAGTTGACGATATTTGTACCATGGGTGAAACATTAAGAGCCTGCGCAGAAGCACTTAAAATAGCCGGTGCAAAGGAAATAATAGCGATAACTCTTTGCGTTTCCACAAATGAAGAAAAGAAGTATTATTTATATTAAAAAAAGCACATCAACCGATGTGCTTTTTTAATACCTTAACTGAGTATTCAGGCATATCAATATAGAAAATACCATCATTTGCGATGTGATGGAACCCGTCTTCAACGTTTTCAAGCTCTGTAATTCCAAACCTTGCAATGTCAATACGGAAATTAGTAAATTCACCCGTATTAACAAGCACGATGTAACTATCCTTATCATCATAGCGGATAAAACCAAAACCTTGACGGTAGTTGTAAATAGGTTCAAATTCGCCGGATAGAAAAGCCTCGCTTTCGCATCTTGTAGCAATTGCTTTTTTGTAATAATCAGTAATTTCTTTATCTTCAAATCCCCAAGGGAAACAACGTCTGCAGAATGGGTCACGATAGCCTTCAAGCCCTGATTCGTCGCCGTAGAAAATTACAGGAACACCAGGAAGAAGCATTTGAAGAGTGATTATGCATTTAAGCTTTCTTTTTGCAAGTTCTTTCTCTTCATAAGACAAACGTGATGCACTCTGTTCATCCTTACTGCTTGGGTTCTTACCGCCAAGAACGGTTAAAATTCTCTCGGTATCGTGGCTGGATAGGAAGTTGAACAGGGAATAGAACGCAGGAGCAGGGTAGTTTTCCTTTAAGCTCATAATACGTCTTTCAAAGGCTTTAGCGTCAATATTTCCCGTAATATAGTCAATCAAAGCACTTCTTAGTGGATAATTCATTACAGAATCAAGCTCTTCGCCCAAGAAATACTCACGAAGTTCGTCATAAGCCACTTTATGAGATGCATCTTCCCAAACTTCGCCGATAATAACGGCATCAGGGTCTTGTTTTTTAACTTCTGTTCGTAGTGTTTTAACAAAGAAGTCAGGAAGCTCGTCAACAACGTCAAGTCGCCAGCCTGAAGCACCTTTTTTTAGCCAATGCTTAACAACAGAATCCTTATCTGTTAAGATATAATTTTGGAAATCTTTGCAGTTTTCTTCAACCTGTGGCAGAGTATCAATACCCCACCAGGACTCGTATTTGTCAGGATGCTCACTGAACCTGAACCAGTTATAGTAAGGTGATTCCTTTGATTGATAAGCACCGATTGAATCATATGTTCCGTTTTTATTAAAGTACAGGCTGTCGCTTCCTGTATGGTTGAATACGCCGTCTAAAATAATGCGAATGCCATAACTTTCAGCGACCTTACACAGGTGTGTAAAGTCCTTTTCATCACCTAGAATAGGGTCAATTGTTTTGTAATCACCTGTATCGTAGCGATGGTTTGAGTATGCTTTGAAAATCGGGTTTAGATAGATACAGGATATTCCCAAATCCTTAAGATAGGGAAGTTTTTCTTCAACACCTTTTAGTGTTCCGCCGAAAAAGTCATTGGCAAGGTATTTTCCGCCAAACTGTTCCGGCTTATAGAATGGGTCATCGCCCCAGTTTCTCTTTATAATATCCTGTCTTTTTGAAAGATTTTCATCGCTTTCATCTGACCTTGCAAAACGGTCAGGGAAAATCTGATAGCAAATACTGTTTTTCCACCATAGTGGTGTAGTAAAGTTTTCATCGTAAACAGTTATCTGATATTTTTTATCAGGAATTTTATCATAAATCTTTCCAATTCCGCCAAGTGCATCATCATTATTACCATAATAAATAGAATGACCATTCTCACCAATATCAAAGTAGTAAAAAAGAAGTCCTGTGTTATTTGGCATATCCAAAGTTACTTCATAAATAGAAGCATCACAGGAAGAGAAAACAAAAGCCATAGGACAGCTTTTTGTTTCGCCTCTAAATTCTGTAATCAGACGGATATGTGACGGTATGCCAAATTCAGCAAGGGCAATACGAATTGTTACCTTGCTGTTTTTAGTAGCACTTCCAAAAGGTGTGCGGTAAAATTGGCTTTGGGAATTGTGTTCAATCTTCATAATAAATCTCCGAAAAAAACAATATTGAGGGACTGATTTTACAGTCCCTCAAAATTTAGGGTTTAGATATTTTTTAGGTGCCAGATGTTATCGTTGTAATCAGCGATAGTTCTGTCTGATGAGAAGAAACCGGAGCAAGCTGTGTTCATAATAGCCTTGTGCCACCAAAGCTTCTTGTCGTTGTAATCTTTTGAAACCTGCGCATGAATATTGCAGTATTCTTCAAAGTCACGAAGCACCATATATGTGTCAGGGTATCCGTAATCGCCAAATAGAAGCGTCTGGTAAAGGTCACGGAAAATCTGTGTATTTTCGTTCTCAAGCTCGCCTGAAATAAGTTGCTCGAGTGCTCGTCTTAATGGTGCATTTGTTGAGTAGATTGTCTTAACTTCGTCAGAGTTATTGAACTTAAGTCTTGCAGCAACTTCGTCAGCCTTAAGACCGAAGATATAGATGTTGTCTTCGCCAACCTGCTCAAGCATTTCAACGTTTGCACCGTCAAGTGTTCCAACGGTTACAGCACCGTTTAGCATAAACTTCATGTTACCTGTACCTGAAGCTTCTTTACCTGCAGTTGAAATCTGTTCTG
>JAZOOY010000054.1:0-8439 GCA_045655325.1 Clostridia bacterium | reverse complement strand
TTTCGCCACTACCCATGATTACACTGTAGCCCTGAGCGCCCTCTTTGGAAAATTCAAGTCCGTTTGACAAAATCGGCTTGTAGGATGTCTTTACAGAGCCTTTAATTTTGTATTTTCCAACATTAGCTGCCTTAGCTTGATAAGCTGCAAGGTTTATTACATTGTCACCGGGCAAAGAGCGAGCCTTGAAGTAGTACCTGTTTGTTATATACTTATTGCCCGTCATTTTGTCGGTTATATACGGGAAATATGTGAAACTTTTGTTAGACCGATTATCCTTCCATATAACATCAAGATAATAAATTTTTCCAACCTCGGGCGTCATCTGCTCAAGCAAGGTTTCCTTTTCGGGATGAAGCTTCAGGATTGTTTTACCTGCAAATTCAGGATAAGGAGCAAGTTCTTCTTCTGTGAAAACGGCGTTTCCAATTTCAAAATATTTCATAGCACCTTCAGATCTGGTAATCTCAATACAGTTGTTGATTTGAGAAATTACAGGCCTTATGGTGTATTTGTTTCCGGGTTGCAGTACAAGTGTTTTTGTATCGCGTATTGTATTGAACACACCGTCATTTACCGAAACCTCGTAGCCTTCCGCCTTATAGGAATCATCATACGGCTCACCTGTAAGATCAAGTGAATCACCTGCATGGAAGCGATGCTCTCCAAGAGAAAGTTCCTGCCACTTAAAGCCGCCGAGAACAACATTCATGTCTGTTCCTTCAGTATATGGCTTTACAACGGTAACATCCACATCATAATAATCTACAATCGGAGTAAATTTAAGTTCCTGATGGTATGCTTTTCCACCGTCACTGATAACTCCGGGTGTTTTGTCCTGAGAGTTTTTCTCGTTCTGTACCGATTCTATCCATGCAGAAAAATACTTGTCTATCGGTATTGTATCAAGGTTGCTGTTTACCTTTTTCTTGACAGATTCCACAGCAGCACTTGTAAATGACAAAGATGTAGTACTTTCGTTGGCTTTCACCTTAGAATCAAGGAAGCTGAAATAATCAGCAGGATAGCTCTTGTTGATGTAAGCCGAAGATGACCCTATACGGATTGTATACCCCGTTATTTTACCGAATTTTCCGTTTACACCATTTACACGGTTATCGCTGACACTGAACACAAGATTAGATTTTTTCTCATCATCATTGATGAAAATATCCATATTTTCTCTGTTTCCGAGTATCTGTGCTCCGCAGTTTACATTTACCTGAGCAGGAATATAGCCGGTAGTTACAGCTTCCCCTGTTTCTGAATTAACACCGGTAATAAACTGCTTTTCTGTAGGATATGTAACACTTATGCGATACTTCTTATAAAACGCCGCAACACCGTAGAATTTGGTTCTGATTTTAGGCGTTCTGCCCGTATACTTATCCACCGCAGCAACCTTTACGCACATAGCGCTAAGAACATCTTTAATCTGAACGGCAGAATCCATACTTGTTTCTTTTGAAAATTTGCCCGTTCTTATACCCGTACCAATTAAACCTTGTTCAAGGTCATCTTTATTTAAAGCTCTGTCATAAACATCCATTGAGGATAACTGGCTGTCACTCACAAAGACATTACCGAAGGTTCTGTCCTGCTCCCAATGCGGGATCAAATACTGATAGTACGGACCTTCTATTTTGGTATCAGCATTAGCGTTACTGTATGTATACATACTACCGGTTCTTTTTGTGTAAGAATGGTAATACTCCAACTGACCGTTACCGGTGGCGAAATCACCTTCGGTGCTCGGTCCTGAATAGAAGGAATTATAATTACCCTCATTGGAAGGCTTTTTGCCGGTACTGTTATCTCTGCTGTAGTTAAATATTCCTTTTTTTGTGTCAGGAGCAGAGAAATAGTACTTACCTACCAGAAGATGAGGATCATAGCCGGTATCATATATTTCTCCGACTATATCGCCGGATTTGTATTTTACTGTATATGTTTTGTCTTTAACCGTAATGGGGAATTCAAGTCCATCATTAGCAGCTGCAAAAAGAGCAATACCTGCACCTTCGTCAATCTTGGCGGTAGCCTGACTTAAAGCACCTGCTTCACAACCTGTAAAATCTGAAAGTGTGAGCTTGAAATCGCCCTTTCCGCCAACAATAATATCTACTGTTTTTTCCTTTTCATATGGTGCAAAAACAATCTCACCATATATGCTTTCATAGTGTACATCTGCAATCGCACTGCCGTCTGTTGTCTCTAATATACAAGTTGCAGGCGAATACTCTGCACCGCTTCTTTTTACGGTTACACTTACTATTCCGTCCTTTGATTTGTATTCATCCGACGAAAAGGTTATCTTGGGAAGCACCACAGGTTCATCATCTGTGATGATTACATTTGTTGCTGTCACCTCAGAAAGCTCGGCTCCTTGCGGCTCTGTCATAAGAAAAGTGAAATATTCCTCACCTTCTGAAATGCCGTCATCCATAATACGTATATTAACATATTTAACTTCCTCACCAGGGGCAAAGGTTAAAACAGTTTCGGATGAATAATTTACATATTCAAATATATCGCCAAGCAGTTCATCCCTGACAATATCGCCAAGTTCGTTATACACTTCTGTTTTCTGAACCTCTCTGGTGAGTTTTCCTGTCTGTGCCTCTTTTTCTAAAGCAAGTTTGCTTTTGCCCGAGGTTTCTTCAACTTCAATTTCAGGCACAACCGCAAAATATTCCTTGCTTTCATCAGGAGTTTCTTCTGTATTATCAGTTTCTGTTTCGACTTCGGTGTTAACAGTTTCATCAGCTGTTTCTTCTTCGACTTCAGCATCCGGAGAATCGGGATCATCGTCTGTCAGCACATCGCTGTTTTCTTCGATTGTTTCTCCAATTTGCTGACTGCCTTCCTCTATTTCGTTCAGAGCGGAGTCATCTATGATTGACTTCTCGCCGGTAATTGCCAGTTCAATAAGAGTTTTGTCTCTCTCTATGATTTCTATACTATCGCCTATAATACTGTAATCCTTATTATAAAGTGCTGAAAAATCAAGAGTTCTGAGCACTACTGATGCTTCCTGCGAAACATCACCGCTTCTTAAAATCGGAAATGCATATACTTTGTCATTTTCGTCAAACACCGGTCCCGGTGCACCAAAGTAAATAATATTGCCGTCAAATTCCTGCCGTGTAATACCTATTGTTTCGTATGGAACCTCTGCTTTCGCAAAAACAGGTGCACTTATGGACAGCAACATACTCAGAACCAAAACCAGTGCAACTAGTGGCTTGGATTTAAACATATAATATCACCTCAATTACTTATTTTTAAATGCTTCTATTCTTACCTTGGCATTTTCACGCAAATTCATATAATAGAAACCGTAATCCTGTCCATGGTAGCTTTCAGGTCCGAAAAGTGCATGTGCATCTTCAGGAATTGCATACACAGCAGAATCGGCAGTTTCACAAACTACAACTCCACGCTCTAAATCAATCTTTGCATCAGCAAGATTCTTTTCGATTTCTCCGTCTATATTAAGTGAACCGAGGTTTTCTTCTTTAGCTGCATATGTATCATCTTTTTTCCAGTTAATCGGGTTAATGGAAATAGCGCCATCAGTTACAACCGCATTGTGCTGATCCTTGTTTGCAGGACCTTCTGTATTGTAAGAAATGATAACTCCTGTATCGTCAGCACCTTCTGCAAACTTAAGGTGTGGGTTTGCTGCAAGATATTTGTCGGTTACGGAGTATCCAATTACATATGCTGCAATCATATTTTTGTAGTGCTCAGGATGTTCTTTCATGTAGTCAGAAAGAATCATAGTCAAAATCTGAGAACCCTGAGAATGTCCCGCAAGAATGAAGGGTTTACCGTTGTTATAGTTTTCAAAGTAGTAATCAAGTGCAGCGGACGGATCCTGTGATGCGGAATAACGGAGCAGATCGTCAGCTTCTTCATCACTGAGAGTGAGTGCATAGGCTGCATTTACCTGTCTGTAAAAAGGTGCATAGATATTGCAATCCTCTATAAATACCGAAGCCTGATTTTTAAGTTCTCTCTGTGCTCCGCTACGCATAGATTCATCTGTAATATCTGCTACATCAAGAGCATCGTCAGATACCTTTGAAAAGGTTGTTGGATAAAAATATACAACGTCAACACCCTTACCTGTGTCTTCTGCACTAAGCCAGTTATCTGCATTGGCATAGTCTATTTTTGTTTCCCACTTTTCGCCGCCGTTAGTCTTTGCAATGACTGCCGAAACATTGCTTACTTCAGTTTCTATATTTGTATCAGTATTGTTTACCGTGCATCCTGTAAACAATGCCATTACCATAGCAAAAATTAAGATGTTTTGAAAGATTTTTTTACTTTTCATAAAATTTCCTCCTAAAATTTAATAATTTATTTAATTATGGCTTGTTACCATATTTAAATACCTATGTAGTATTGCTGCAACTTCAATTCTTGTCGCATTATCCTTTGGAGTAAGTATGCCTTCGGACTTACCGTTTATAAGTCCTGCACCAACTGCCCAATTCATTGAGGATACCGCATATTCAGAAATCTCGTTAGCGTCTGCAAAATGGAGATTTTCTTCAAGTGTTACAGTATCCAATCCCTTATAGAATGCGTATCTCATCATAATCGCCGCAATCTGCTCACGGGTAATGCTTTCATCCGGTGCAAATTCATTTTCAGATACACCGTTTACAATACCGTTCTGCTTTGCCCAAGACACAGCATTTGCATAATAAGCACCCATATCAATATCAGAGAAAGGAATACTGCGGTTTGTGGCAGGTTCACCTTCTGCACGGTAAAGAACTGTAACAAGCATCGCTCTTGTCAAGTTTTCGTTTGGTGCAAAGGTGGTATCCGTTACACCTTTCATAAGACCGTTTTCGAAAACAAATTTTATATTATTGTAGAACCAATCATTCTCCTTTACATCTGTAAACGGATTTTTCCATTCGGCAGTTACGATTTCGTCATCGTGCTTTTCCCATTTTGCATAAAGTGTAAAATTCTTTGTTACCTTACTTTCAAAATCATAAGCATCTGTCATTTCTTTATCGGTAAACCACCCGATAAAACTATAACCTTCCCTTGTAGGAGCTTGTGGCTCAGCAAGTTTTGAGTTTCTTGTAACGGTTTTGTTTGTGATTACACTTCCGCCGTTTGTATCAAACTTAACGGTATAGTGAGTTACTCCACCGCCAGAACTCGAGTGAATTTTAGTCCACTTTGCAAAAAGCGTAAGGTCATCGTTCAAAGTAACATTAGCACCATCTTCGTACACTACATCACCGTCAGAATCTGTTGCCCAACCTGCAAATTTGTAGCCACTTCTGGTGAATGTATTTTTGTTAAGTGCAGTTTCAACGCCTTCAGGAATCTTCTGGACATCCATTGTTCCCGTACCTTCACCTGCATTAAATGTTACTTCTCTTGAAGAATAGTATTGAACTGTATTGCTTTGAAGATAAGTTACATCTTCTATTCCCAAATCAACAACAAGTCTGTATAGTTTGCCGTTTTCTGCACCTGTAAGGGAGTTTTCGGTTGCATCTGCAACTGCACTTCCAAGAGTGTATGTGTCGAAAGACATTGTTACTTCAGGCATATCTGAAATACTTCTCTCTGCAGAGGCTATAACAAAGTACAGTGTATTTTCATCCACGCTCCATGTATTTTCACTCACAGATACAAGCGGTTCTTCGGTCGGAGTAAACTCTACAGGATCACACTCAAACAAATTATACTCTACCCCTGACGAATCGCCCGTCGGTGTAATCTTAAATGTTCCTTCTTCCAGGAACGCGACAACCGCATATACGAAAGAGCCATTTTCTTCGTCAGAAATTCCGGGAACAGCTATGTAAGCATCATCAGATGCATTAAGTTCATTCAGGAAGAAGTAAATTTGTTCCTGATCCACCGTAATATCTTCCGGAAATGAGTATGTAAATTCATTCACTTCATACCACTGATATGTTTCACCACAATTTTCGTTCAGGCTGACCGTGTAACCGTTTTCAAACGACGGTTGCTCGGTAATCGTATAACCAAGCTCAAGATAACCATATTCGTCAACATACATAGGATATTGCGTGTTATTTTCAAAATATCCCGTGTAATCTGTAATAGATTCAATATCACCTGAAGGAGCTGCAACTGTGCCATAGCAATCAACATTCAAGTTAATGAATGCACCGTCTTTAAGCGGACCGTTCACGTAAGGAATACCATCAATATTTCCGGATTCTTGACTGGTTGCTGTGTTGTCTTTTATGACAGGTGTACCCGAAATATACATATTTCCGTTGCCATATCCGCCAAACATTCCATCGCATTTGATACCACTGCCGAACTTTGCAGTATTATTGACAACCGAACCCCCCAGCATATAAAACTCATCATCAACAACCACACCGCCCCCAACATAAGCACTGTAATTGTGTGCAACAATGCCGTCGTGCATATAGAATGTTCCATCTTCTACATCAACGCCACCGCCGCCGGAGTAGGAAGCATTTGCAGCATTTCCAATAATGGAACCGCCGTACATATTGAAGCTACCCTCGTCTATAAAAATACCGCCGCCATACACGCCCGTGTTACCTGCAATGGTACCACCGTACAATGAAAGATTTCCTGAAGAAAAAATACCGCCGCCATTGTTATTGAGGTTAGCATGTGTTTTTCCTGTGCCACCTGTTATAACGCCGCCTATAAGGTTTAAGCTTTCAGCACCGCCAGGAGCATCGCCTGACCTCCACAAATGTGTTACATCATCAATATATCCGTTATGAACAGTGTTTTTGCAATCATAAATATTAAGTGTTGCATTTTCTTCTACATAAATAATGCTTGAATTTTCTGTTCCCTCGTAGGAAAGAATGTTCCCGTTGAGGCAAAGATTAAGCGTATTACCGCTTTCAACGGTAAGGGTATCAGATAGTGCTACATCACCTGTAAGATAAATATATGCTTCGTTATTTTCATAAACAATGCCACTTGTTCCGTCCCACGGAGCATCACCGCCGGCTGTGTGAGAATGTACTTTTGTGTTAACCTCATCAAGTGTGCCTATTTCTAAAGTATAACCCACTATAAAAGATATTCCACCCGGTATACGCTCTGCATCGCCAAAACCCGTGATAGCTATTTCATCCGCAAATAGATGGGTTGGTTTAAGAACTGCAGCAAACACAAGTGCATATCTGTCCTCGTTGTTAATCCTATATTCGTCGCCCATAAGATGAGCATATACCCACTTTTCGGTTTCTTCATCATAAGTTGCCCATCCGTACTGATAATAGTCAAGACCTTCACAATCAACAGACATATATCCGTTAATATCAGAATCTCGACTGTCAATAGGTTCGGGAGGTACGGCACCGTTATTTAGCTTTGGCACCTTATACCAATCAATATTCACATCAATATCTGATACTTCAATGTTTGTGAATGTGATTCTGTTATCTACCTCTGCGTATTCTTCGCCGATAACACCGTCAAGGTTTTCTGTAATGTATGTTTCAAAGAGGTCCACATCAAGCATACCATCGTTTTGAAGTATGGTGGCATCTGCAAACATACTCATTCCATCACCACATTCAAGCAAATGGTAACTGTCCGATGCAATGGAATAGTTTTTGGTAAGGTCAATGGGTTCATACTCTCCGCTATCCTTATTCAGCACCATAATATCGTACACACGGTACTCTCCGTCTATGCCCGTAAACACCCAATTGTTATCTACCTGAGCAGCAGACTCTATGGCAGTATTTAATGAGAATGTAAGTCCTGATATATGAGGGAAAGCACCACTTTCGCTCGGCCAAAATTTCACGGCAAGTTCAAGGAAATCCTTTATAACCTGACCTGAAACTTCTGCCACAACAACAGCGTTGTTGTAGGGGAATACGTTTAGTACATCATTAAAGGTAACATCGCCCACTTCAATTGGTGCACGGATTCCACCGCCGTTTACATAGCCAATATCAGCCCCCGTTACAATGCGGAAAGCATCGGAACATAGATTGCCGAGATTGGTCTCACAAGTTCTGACAAGGCGGTTTCCGTCTGCATCGTGTGTATTAAGCTCTACTTTGCTTTCTGCTATCTTGCGATTGCCGAGGGCAGAATATTCTTCGTTTATTTCCGCAAGTTTTGCATCAACGGATGCATCTGTGTTTGTGTAGCTTTCCGTTTCTATAAGCTCTGTTGTAATCGCTTCGCCTGTAATTGTAAGCTTGCCGATATTTTCAAACTTTGTGCCTGTTGAGGTAAGAACAACCTCGTTTCCGCCCTCATCTGTAAGCTTCATATTTTCAATAACAGAGTGAGAATGAGCATCCAAAACAACATCAAATCCGTCTGTGTTTTGGATTAAATCCACTACATCCTCATACTGCGGATCTTCTTCATATCCGATATGAGAAAGGGCGATGATGTAATCCGCACCAT
>JAZOOY010000053.1:0-11327 GCA_045655325.1 Clostridia bacterium | reverse complement strand
CAGTTTGCTGGACAGACTTTTTCCAGGGACTTTTGATGATTGCAGCACTACTAATCGTTCCGATTGTGGTTGGATTTACAAGAAACCTTGATACATCAGCACTAGCTACTGTTTATGCAGGACCTAACGGAGAAGAATTTGAGTTTGTTGCAAACTTCTTCAATGCAAGCTGGAAAGATATTATATCTGGTCTTGGTTGGGGACTTGGATACTTCGGTATGCCGCATATCATCGTAAGATTTATGTCTATCGAAAAGCCATCAATGGTTAAAAAGTCAGCAACAGTTGCAATCATCTGGGTTGTACTTTCGCTTGCTGCAACAATCGTAATTGGATACTTGGGAAGAATGTTCGTTTATTCAAATGGTGTCGATTTGTCAGCAGACCTTCTTGGAAACGGTAAGCAGGCACTCATCTTCGTTAAGCTTGCTCAGGATGTTTTCCCGGCATTTATTGCAGGACTTCTCTTAGCGGCAATAATTGCAGCATCAATGTCAACAGCTGACTCACAGCTTTTGGTTGCAGCTTCATCTTTTGCAAGTGACCTTTATAAGCCAATTATCAGAAAGAACGCATCAAACAAGGAAATGCTTTGGGTAAGCCGTTTAATCGTTTTGGTTATCGCAGTTGTTGCATATTTTATTGCATCAAGCAAGGGAAAAGCTGCTCAGGCTATTATGGACCTTGTTTCAAACGCTTGGGGTATCTTCGGTGCAGCATTCGGACCGGCTGTTCTTCTTTCACTATTCTGGAAGAGATTTACATATAAGGGTGCTGTTGCAGGTATCTTGGTTGGTGCTTTAGTTGATATGCTATGGCTATGGTTACCTGTTGCAGATGGTGCTACACTAACAGCTCTAACAGGTATTTATGAAATCATCCCTGGATTTATCCTTGGCGGAATTGCTGCAATCATCGTAACACTTCTTGATAAGAAACCATCAGAAGAAGTTGAAGCAATTTTCGCAAGAGCAACAGATAACAGCATTGACGACTAAAATTTAAAAGACAATCCGTAAAAGGATTGTCTTTTTTTTGTATTTGTGGTACAATTAACGTAAATATGCAATATAATGTAAAAAAATCAAAATTTGGGGTGAAATTTTATGGTATATAATAACATTTTAGAAGCAATCGGGAATACTCCGATGATAAAGCTTCAGAACATTGCGCCAAAGGATGGTGCGGATATCCTTGTAAAGTTTGAGGGACTAAATGTTGGTGGCTCAATCAAAACAAGAACTGCCTATAATATGATTAAGGATGCTATAGCACGTGGCAAGATAAATAAGGACACTGTTATTGTTGAGCCAACAAGCGGAAATCAGGGAATAGGCCTTGCTTTAGTTGGTGCTGTAATGGGATTTAAGACTAAAATTATTATGCCGGATTCCGTAAGTGAAGAACGCCGTAAGCTTGTTCGTCACTATGGTGCGGAAGTTATTTTGGTGCACGATGCAGGGGATATCGGTGCGTGTATTGATGAATGTTTGCGCCTTGCTCTTTCAATGGGAAAGGAAGATCCGAATGTATTTGTACCACAGCAGTTTGAAAACCCTGCCAATCTTCAGATTCAAAGAGAACAGACAGGAAAAGAGATTATTGAACAGGTGGGGGGCCCTATCCACGGATTCTGTTCAGGTATTGGTACAGGCGGAACTATTACAGGTATCGGAGAAACACTAAAAGCTGCAAATCCTGATATAACAATCTGGGCAGTAGAACCTGAAAATGCGGCTATTTTGTCTGGTGGTTCTATTGGTACTCATGTGCAGATGGGTATCGGCGATGGAATTATTCCGGCAATATTAAACCAGAATATTTATAATGGTATCTGCGTTGTAACCGACGATGAGGCCATTGAAACTTCAAAAGCTCTTGCATCAAAAGAGGGTATTATGTGCGGTATTTCAAGTGGAACTAATGTTGCCGCTGCAATCAAGCTTGCAAAACTACTTGGCCCAGGCAAAACTGTAGTTACGGTTCTTCCTGACACAGCAGAACGCTACTTCTCCACACCACTGTTTGTAGAATAGAAATAGTTAACTTTGTGAGACAATTTTGTTGGTATTAACTTGATATGAGCCTATAACAACTAACCACAACGAGGTAAACACAATGAACAAAATAACAATAACCGATGTGCGAGTAAATCCTGGTGATGCGGCGTTTTTGATTGACGACGGAAAGACCGCAATAATGTACGATTCGGGATTTGCTTTTACAGGCTACGGTGTTGCAGATAAAATTAAAAACATACTTGGCGAAAGAAGTCTTGATTACATATTCCTTACACACTCTCATTACGATCACGCATTAGGCTCTTGCTATGCATTAAATTACTGGCCAGATGCAAAGGTGGTAGCGGGTGAGTATGCTACCAAGATTTTCGCAAAGGAAACTGCCAAGGCAGTTATGCGTGACCTTGACAGAAAATTTGCCGAAAAGTGTGGCATTACTGAATACGAAGACTTGATTGATAGCTTGAGAGTAGACATTCCTGTTTCAGATGGTGACGTTATAAAAGCAGGGGATATGGAATTTATGGCAATAAATCTTCCAGGGCATACCAAGTGTTCTATTGGCTATTATTGCCCAAGCGAAAAGCTACTTTTATCCTGCGAAACTATAGGCGTTTATAACGGAAGTGACGAAGTTGTGCCGTCATACCTTGTTGGCTATGAAATGGCGATTGAGTCAATTGAAAAGGCACAAAAACTTGATGTTGAAAGTATCCTTGTTCCGCATTTCGGACTTTTAGACGGGGATAAAGCAAAATTCTACTTAAAAAGAGCAAAGGAAAGTGCCAAAGAAACTGCGGAAGAAATAACTGCTATGCTTAAAAACGGCAAGGATAAAGAAGAAATTGCACAGTTTTTCAAGGATAAGTTTTACTTTGGATACATAAAAGAAATTTACCCGATAGACGCTATGGAACTAAACACAGGAATTATGATTGACCTTCTAAAAAGAGAATTTGATTGTTAAAGAGGCATATATGAAAGAGGCAGTACCAAATTATTATCACAAATTTAAGTGCATCGCTGATAAGTGCAAGCATAACTGTTGCATCGGTTGGGAAATTGATATAGACGATGATACCTTGATGCTATACGAAAGCCTTGATACACCACTTGGCGAGAAAATCAGGGCAAATATCACAGGCGATGTACCGCATTTTGCACTAAAAGATGGCGACAGATGCCCATTTCTTTTGGAAAACGGACTTTGTGAGATAATCAAAGAGTACGGCGAAGATGCCATTTGTGATATATGCTATCTGCACCCGAGATTCAAAAACTTTTATTCAGATTTTACCGAAACAGGACTAGGACTAGCCTGCGAAGAAGCGACAAGAATTATTCTTTTGGAAAAGGACAAATTTTCTGTTAAAATCCCTGAAGATGCAGAATGTACGGAAGAAGAACAAGAGTTTTTTGTGAAAAGAGAAGAGATTTTTAATGTTTTAACAGACAGAAACACCAGCATATACAAAAGATTTATGGGTCTTGCAGAAATGTTTGGCTTTGAATTTAAATTTTCATTAGAAACCCTTGCAGAAAAGTACAGATCTTTGGAAATACTTGATAGTAATTGGTTAAAAGTGATTAATACTTTAAATGGCAAGGATTTTGACGGACAAATATTCTGTGAAGATAAATTTCAATTGTTTTTTGAACAACTTTCTGTCTACTTTATTTTCCGTCATTTAGCTGGTAGCCTGGAAGACGGCGATTACGCAAAAGGTGTAAAGTTTGCACTTGTAAGTTGCTATTTTATAGGTGCACTTATTACGTGCAATATGCCAATGAATTGGGAAAAAATAATTGATATAGTAAGGATGTACTCAGCGGAAATAGAGTACGCTTATGAAAATACCCAAGAGGTTATGAATTTATGATAGAAAAAATGAAAAGGGAAGACTTTGACGGAATTTATACCATAATGGAGCAAAGCTTTCCAACTGATGAAAGAAGACCATACGATGAGCAGAAAGGACTGCTTGATAATTCGGCATATTCCATACATACAACAGAACAAAAAAATGCATTTATTGGGGTATGGGAATTTGACGAGTTTGTTTTTATAGAACATTTTGCGGTTAGCAAAGACAGTAGAAATACAGGTATTGGCGGGAAAATGCTTTCAGAATTTTTGCAAAGTCAGAAAAAAACAGTTTGCCTTGAAGTTGAACTTCCTTTAACAGACATTGCAAAAAGACGTATCGGATTTTATGAGAGAAACGGTTTATTCTTGAATGAATACGAATATTTTCAGCCACCGATTTCAAAAGGAAAAAACATAGTTCCGCTTATGGTAATGACATCAAAATCAAAGGTGAGCGAAGATGTATTTAACAAAATAAGAGATACACTTTATAAAGAAGTTTATAGGTATAACATTAAGGAGAAGTAAATGGAAATAGTACTTTTAACCGCATTAGGCGTTGGCGGAGCTACCCTGATTGGTTCCATTATAGGATTCACTTTTAAGAATATTTCGCATAAGTTTAGTGATACCATTTTGTCCTTTGCAGCAGGTGTAATGCTTGCAGCAGCTGTGTTTGGACTTGTTGCGCCGTCTTTGGAATATGGCGGAAAATATCCTGTTCTTGTAACAATCCTTGGAATCTTTGCTGGTGCCCTTATCCTGAATGTTATGGACAAGGCACTTCCGCATCTTCATAGATTATCAGGAGTTGACATAGAATCTCACCCTGAAAAGAATGCACAGATAAATAAAGTAATCCTGTTTGTAATGGCGATTGCAATTCACAATCTTCCTGAAGGTATTGCAGCAGGCGTGGGATTTGGAACAGGGAACACATCTGAAGCCATGGCTATTGCAGGCGGTATTGCACTTCAAAATATCCCTGAGGGTATGGTTATAATAGCACCAATGCTTGCGGCGGGTATAGGCAAAAAACGCACATTTATTGCGGCACTAATTACTGGACTTGTGGAAGTTGTCGGAACACTTCTGGGATATTTTGCAGTAAGTCTTTCCAGTAGCATTTTGCCATTCGCACTTGCTTTTGCAGGTGGAACAATGCTTTATGTAATAAGTGACGAAATGATCCCTGAAACCCACCATAACGGCGACAGGTTCGTGACCTATGCACTTTTGATTGGTTTTTCACTAATGCTTTTGATAGACTTTTATCTTGGATAAAAACCTATTATTAACATTCTGTTAAATTACTGTTAAAATCATTGACACTATATTTTTTTATTTATATAATATCCTATGTAAATATTTTGATTATTTGGGTATAATTTACTTTACACGGAGAGAGAAATGGAAAGTTTAAAATTGTCCTTTGACGCAATTGCACCGATATTTTTGCTGATGCTTTTGGGGTATGTTTTAAAATGTCTTAAGGTTTGCGACAAAAAAGGATTTGACTTAATAAATAAATTGGTATTTAAGGCGTTCTTGCCAACGCTGTTGTTCTATAATATTTACAAAACCGAAACTGCAAATGTTATTGATCCAAAACTTGTTATTTTTACGGTAGTTGGAGTTTTGAGCGTATTTATCCTGGGATATTTTGCTGTGTTTGGCCTTACAAAAGAAAACCCGAAACGTGGTGTAATGCTTCAGGGATTTTTCCGCACAAACTTTGCAATTTTAGGCATTCCGCTGGTTAGTTACATATGCGGTGAAGAGGCAAAAGGCCTCGCGTCCTTAATGGTTGCCGTTGTTGTTCCAATGTTTAATATTTTAGCGGTAGTGGCTCTTGAAAGATTCAGGGACGGAGACGGAAAACCTAATTTTGCCAAGCTCATAAAAGGTATGGCAAAAAATCCGCTTATAATCGGTTGTGTAATTGGGCTTGTGTTTATGGCACTTGATATTAAATTGCCATACGTAATAGAAAAAGCTGTTAGCGACATCGGTTCGATTTCCACACCGCTTGCGATTATTGCACTTGGTGCAGGATTTGAGTTTACAGGTATTGGTGATCAACTAAAAGAGATAAGCATTGTTATAATTGCAAGGCTTGTTGTTATTCCGCTTATAGTTTTATCCGCTGCAATATTTTGCGGATTTTCAGGTGAAGCGCTTGCTTGTCTTCTAATAACCTTTGGCGGACCAATCGCAGTGTCTTCATTTCCTATGGTACAACAAATGGACGGCGACGAAAGACTTGCCGCACAAATTATAGTAATTTCATCAGCACTTTGCCTTTTCACATTATTTTTATGGATATTCGCTATCAATTATTTAGGCTTGTTTAATTTATAAAAATTGACCTATGATAAGTTTTTAATGAAAGAGAAGAAGGGTATATGGCAAACATAATTACAATTTTAAGAATTTTAGGCACGCTTTTATTAAGTGTTACCATTCCGCTTTCTGGTGAGTTCTTTGTTCTTTATACTTTGACCGGAATAACGGACGTTCTTGACGGGTACATTGCGCGAAAAACAAACACCTGTTCGGAATTTGGCTCAAAGCTTGACAGTGCTGCCGACCTTATGTTTTACGGCATAATTATTTACAGATTGCTTCCGGTGCTTGCGGGGATATTACCTGCAGGAATTTGGTATGTAGTATTAGCTATTATTGCTTTGCGTGTGTTTACCTATGTCTTTACAGCAATAAAGTACAAGGTGTTTATGAGTAACCATACATACCTTAATAAATTGACAGGATTTTGCGTATTCTTAACGCCATATTTAGTAAAATTCCCGTCGGTATTGGTAGGATTTTGCTCACTTACCTGCGTGGTTTGTGCAGTAGCATCAGTTTACGATTTAGTACTTTCATTTAAAAGAGGATAACAAGAAAGCCGATATGTGCGGCTTTTTTGCTTTGAGATAAACTGCCTGGCATAATATAAAGAATTTAAAATAGATACAGAAAAAGCAAGAAAAATTAATTGCTTTGTAGATTATGAAACAGTTATTATAGTATATCTTTTCCGCCGATGGCAACAGTGGTTTGTCTACTCTTATTGATACCATACACATTGATTGGCGCGATATACTCAATATACGTTGGAAAGAAGAAATACGATAGGCAAATGGAGGTAGTTATGAAAACGGAGAAAAATATTTTAATTGCTTTTGTCTTGAATCTGGCATTTTCGATTTTTGAATTCTTTGGCGGAATTTTTACGGGAAGCGTTGCTATCATTTCCGATGCAATTCACGATATCGGGGATGCAATGAGCATAGGAATTTCTTATATACTTGAGAAAATAAGCAAAAAGAAGCCTGACGATAATTACACATACGGATATTTGAGATATTCGGTAATCGGTAGCGTTATAGCAACTCTTGTGTTACTTTTTGGCTCGGTAATGGTTATTTACAATGCGGTTTTAAGAATTGTAAACCCTGTTGAAATCAATTATGACGGTATGATTATCTTTGCGGTAATCGGTGCAGGAATTAACCTTTTAGCAGCTATGGTTACAAGGGACGGACATTCCCTTAACCAAAAGGCTGTGAGCCTTCATATGCTGGAAGATGTACTTGGTTGGATAGTTGTTTTAATAGGCGCAATTTTAATGCGTTTTACTGATTTTAGAGTAATAGACCCATTATTATCTATAGGTGTTGCGGTATTTATTCTGGTAAATGCAATCAGGAATATGAAGGCCGTACTTGACGTGTTTTTGGAAAAAACACCAAACGGCGTAAATGTTAATGAGATAAAAGCGCATATTATGGAGATTGACGGCGTTTTGGATGTGCACCATATCCATATCTGGAGCTTGGACGGAGAGAATAATTTTGCAACAATGCACGTGGTGACAAACGGCGATTTCCATAGCATCAAACATGCGATACGATGCGAGCTTAAGGGACACGGAATTGGTCACGTGACCTTGGAACTTGAGGGTGCAGAAGAACATTGTCACGATCAGGTTTGCGAAATTGATGCAAATGTGATTTCAGGGCATCACCACCATCATCACCACCATCATCACCACCATCATCATCACTAACGAAAAGGGATTTTTATGGTAAAAGAATTAACTATTTGCGGGACTAAAATTCAATATGATTTGCAGTATAAAAACGTCAAGAATATAAACCTAAGAATTAAGTCTTGCGGGACTGTAACTGTTTCGACAAATAAAAGAGTTAAGGAAAAGGTTATAGAAGAGTTTTTGATTTCTAAAGCTGACTTTATTTTAAAGGCCCTTGATAAGTTTTCAAATGCCTCAATTGAGAACCAGAAACAGTATTTCACGGAAGAAGAAATAAGAGAAGTTATAACAAAACTTTGTGAAAAAGCCTATCCGTATTTCAGGGAAAAAGGAATTAGCTTTCCTCAAATTAAATTTCGGAAAATGAAATCACGATGGGGAAGTTGCCACACGAAAAATGGCATCTTGACCTTTAATCTAAACCTTATTTATGCGCAAATAGAGTGTATTGAATATGTTGTGTATCACGAGTTTACGCACTTTTTAGTGCCAAACCATTCGGCAAAGTTCTACCAAGAACTAGCAAAAGTTTGCCCTGATTGGAAAGCCAAACGACAAAAGCTAAAGGAGATAATTTTACTATGAAGAAATGCAGAATTACTGTTATGAAAAGAGCAGTGCACGAAGATTTGATGGAAAAATATGAACTGCCGTTAGAGAATGCCTGTGATATGAAAATCGGCGATGTTTATATTGCAAACGGATGGAAAAAGCCTGATGGATTTTGTAATAGTGCTTGGGATAGCGTATCACCATTTGTGCTGACGCTTTCATCAGGCGGAGAGAATATTTTTGATGATTGGATGAAGAATAAAAAGTCGGCAATGGTATCCTGTAACGATGGATTCAGACCAGTGAGCTTTTATGTAGAAGCATTGGACGAAGAAGCAGAATAAAAAGCTTGATGATTTGATAATCATCAAGCTTTTTTGCGGAAATGCAGATATTTGAACTCTGGCGCCGGGTTTCCCGACCTACCGCACTTCGAGTCCTGTAGGTTAGAGCAAATAAGCGGAAGTTAAGAGAAGTTAGAAAACGATAAAAACGGCGCAAAATAAAGGCTTTGAGGGGTTAAAAACCTTCAAAGCCTTTTGTGCGCTCGAATTTAGCGTATTGCCACTTTAACCCTCTTTTCTAACCATTTCTGCTAGAAAGATGTTAGAAAAGGTATATGGAAAGATAAAAGAGTTTAACAGAATAACTTTACCTTAAAAAGAAATAATAAATAAGGGTAAATTAACTTAATGTGTTGACAATACCCTTAATATGTGATAGTATTTAAGGGAAAGAAGGGAGATTAAGGGCATGAGAGTATTTAATTATTCAATTATAAAAGAGCAGAAATGGGACTCTGAACTTCTTGGTCTCGTTGCTGCGATATATAAAGAAGCCGGAAAGCAAGACCTTTATCTTAAAAGACGCCCGGAAGAACTTGAAAAACTTGTAGAAATTGCAAAGGTTCAAAGTACGGAGTCTTCCAATGCAATCGAAGGTATCGTTACAACAAATACCCGTATCAAACAGCTTGTAGAAGAAAAGACAGCTCCCCGAAATCGTGATGAACAAGAAATTGCGGGATATAGAGATGCTCTTAATATAATCCATGAGAACTTTGATGCGATTCCAATTTCTAAAAACTATATTTTGCAACTTCATAAAATAATGTACAGCCATATGAATAATCCTATGGCAGGCAAAACAAAGAGTGTTCAAAATTATATCAGTGCAACTTACCCTGACGGACATTCAGAGGTTTTATTCACGCCTCTTGCTCCGTTTGAAACTGAAGAAGCGCTTGATAAAATTTGTGAGGAATATAATAAAGTTATCGGCAATTTTGAACTTGAACCGCTTATTGCAATTCCGACATTCATTCATGACTTTCTTTGCGTTCATCCGTTCAATGACGGAAACGGAAGAATGTCGAGACTGCTTACCACCTTATTGCTCTACAGAAGCGGATTCTATGTAGGAAAATATATTTCACTTGAGGCGAAAATCGCTAAGGATAAAGATTTATACTATGATTCGCTTAACAAATCTCAAGACGGTTGGCACGAGGCATTAGAAGATGTAACACCTTTTATTAAATATATCCTTGGAACAATCCTTGCTGCATACAAAGACTTTGAAGATAGATTTTCCATCGTAGAAGAAAAGCTTCCTGCAATCGAAATGGTAAGAAAGGCATCGCTCAATAAAGTCGGTCGTTTCACCAAGCAGGATATCAGAGAACTTTGCCCGTCACTCAGCATAAGCTCTGTTGAAGGGGCACTTCGCAGAATGGTGAGCGAAGGAGAGTTAAAACGCGAAGGCTCAGGCAAGTCTACTTGTTATTATAGATTAAAATAAGGTGGGATTAGGATGAAACTTTATAAATTATTAAAAAGCATATTAGACCAAGATACAGCCCCTGTCGTTGTTTGCGATATGGACGATATAATTGTATATATGAACCCGTCTGCGATAGAACGCTATCATAAGGACTTGACAGGCTCTAGTGTTAAAGACTGCCATCCGCCAAAAGCTAATGAAATGATTGAAAAGGTCCTTGCTTGGTTTAAAGAAAGCAAGGACAATAACATCATTTACACCTATCGCAATGACGAGGAAAACAAAGATGTTTATATGGTCGCTCTTCGTGATGATGAGGGTAACTTAATCGGTTATTACGAAAAGCACGAGTATAGAAACAAGGAAACAGTCGGACTTTATCAGCCGAAGAAGTAATAAAATTTGACGAGGTTGTGCTATGGGAAATTTAAACTTTAGATATGCAACAGAAACTGATTCTGCATTGATATTGGAATTTATCAGAGAGTTGGCTAAATATGAAAATATGCTTGATGAAGTAGTAGCGACAGAAGAACTGCTTCGTGAATGGATTTTTGAAAAGAAAAAAGCCGAGGTTATTTTTGCCTTGGAAGACGAAAAAGAAGTGGGATTTGCGCTCTTTTTCCATAATTTTTCTACATTCCTAGGTCGCGGCGGAATATACTTAGAGGATTTGTTTGTAAAGCCTGAATATCGTGGCAAAGGTTACGGCAAAGGACTTCTTAAAAAACTTGCTCAGATTGCAAAAGAAAGAGGTTGTGGAAGGCTTGAGTGGTGGTGCCTTGACTGGAACAAACCCAGCATAGATTTTTATAAATCCATGGGTGCCGAAGCTATGGATCAGTGGACCACTTACCGCATTACAGGAGATACACTTACGGAACTTGCAAATTTATAATAACAGAGGTAATTTATAATGAACATTACAGAAAGATTTTTAAAATACGTATCTTTTGACACAACTTCAGATGAAAATTCCGAAACTGTGCCCACAACAGCAAAACAGAAACTTTTAGGTCAGTATCTGGCAGACGAGCTTAAATCTAAA
>JAZOOY010000052.1:0-4883 GCA_045655325.1 Clostridia bacterium | reverse complement strand
GCTATTTGTCCGGCTGCTGAATTTTTTGAATACGATCCGCGTAGAATTTGCGATATGGTTCAGCGTGGTGATGAAGATGTAATAGAAAAGTTGCTTCGTTCCGACACTATCTGGTATTGCGGACAATGTATGTCTTGTAAGACACGGTGTCCACGCGGAAATGTTCCTGGCGCAGTTATAACTATCTTGCGTACGGTATCTCAAAAGATGGGTTATTACAAAGAGAGTCACTATGGCAGACAGCAAGAGGAACTTGCAGAAGGTATAGCAACCAATATAGTGGATATAGGGTATTGTGTTCATCCGGATAAAGTTTTGCCTTCAAAACATCCGGAACAAGGCCCTGTTTGGGAATGGTATATCAAAAACATAGAGGAAGTTGCTCCTAAGTTCGGTGCTAATTATCATGGCGATGGCCCTGGTGCTTTAAGAACAATCTCTGCGGAAAGTATGGAGGAACTGAGAAAAATTTTTGAGATTACCGGCGGTGACGAATTACGTGAAATGTTGATAAAAGGTAAGAATCAGAAGTAGTTATGCCTGATTTTGGTTTTTCAATTAAGACAGCAAGAACAGAGAATCTAGATAAGGTTTCTTTGGAAAAGTATAAGGAACTGTTGCGTAAAGTTCCATCTTTCAAACGTTGTTTTCAGTGTGGCTGTTGTTCTGCTACCTGTTCGGCACAGCAATATACAAATTTTAATATACGCAAGATACACACATCTTTCAGACGTGGCGAATATAATCTGCTTTCTGATGAACTGAAAAAGTGTATGTTATGTGGTAAATGTACGTTGCTTTGTCCGCGTGGTGTGAACCTGCGTTCTCTAATTATGAACATGAGACAACTATTGGAAGAACCTGTAAAAAAATAGAATGTTAAAATGAAGATTCAAGTAACTCCATACAATATATTTGTAATTCCATTCCTTATTGGTGTGGCGTTATTGCTTGTTATCTGCCTTTACAAATATATTAGGTGGATAGGAAAATTCAATAAGCAACAGCGCGAAACAATTAGGAAGAATTGGTTGTCGTGGAAGATCTTCTCGGCAGTTTGGGAAATGTTCAGAGAAGGCTTATTGCACGTTAAAATCTTTAAAAAGAATTTTCTGTTAGGTGTTATGCACCAGGCTTATGCCTTGGGTTGGTTTTTACTAATAACAGTGGGCTTTGTAGAAAGTACACTTACTATAAAACATCTGCAACAGGAAAATTCTATTGCGCGTGTTCACGAACTGGAAAAACAGGGCGATTGGTTTGTTAAAGAGCAAGGTGCAGATTCTTTTGATGAATTGGAATTAGAAGGCGCCGAAGGTCTGAAAATAAACTATAAACGTCCATTCTATGTAAGTATATTCTATCGTTATTTTATTCATGATGTACCTGAATCATTCCGCAGTGCCCACAGATTGACAAATCTGATGGATGGGTTGTTGCTTTACGTGTTCTTAGGACTTACAATGGCTATAATCAAGATAATGTATTCAAAAGTCTTGGGAATGCGCAGAACAACTAAACATACCATTGTGGATAGGTTTTCAAAATTTGCGTTGTGGGGCATTTTCCCATTGCGCCTTTTGGCAGAATCGGTCACAGCATGTCTATATGGTAATGGTGGATTTGTTACGCAGACAGTTGGTAATATGTTCGACCCTATGATAGTGCAGGGTATGGAACATTCATTGTGGATGTTCTATTCAGTAATGTTGGCGGTATTCTTTGTAACAATGCCGTTTACAAGATATATGCACATATTTACAGAATTGTTCTTAATCTATTTTAGAAAAATCGGTGTGGTTGAGAGCAATGAGAAGAGCGGATATACAATGTTTGAACTAAACGCTTGTTCACGTTGTGGAGTTTGTATTCAAGGTTGTCCGCTTGATAAGGAATTGGGAAATCATAAGGTGCAATCTGTATATTTGATTCGCAGTATAAGAAATCAGGAACGTCCCGGTAAAATTAAGATGATAGCAGATGATTGCCTTATGTGCGATCGTTGCAGTGTAGATTGTCCTGTAGGTATAGATTTGAATGCTATTCGCAGAATAGTACGTAATAAAGGAACTTTGGATACCAAGGGTAATTATTCGTATGTTCATGAAAATAAACATTCTTTCAATGCTATTGGCAGAATAGCCTATTTTGGTGGCTGTATGTCGCATCTCACTCCGGGTATTACTGAATCTATGGAGAAGATATTTGAAGCTGCCCAACAGAAGTACTGGTATATGGATAAGCAACGTTCTGTTTGTTGCGGTCGTCCGTTGCAGCAACAGGGCTTTTTAAATCAGGCAGCTGAATTGCGTGCAAAGAATAGCGATATGATTGAAAAATCGGGTGCGGTTATGTTGGTTACATCGTGTCCTATATGCTATAAATCGTTTAAGACAGAATATAATCTGTCAATACCTGTTCTTCATCATACCGAATATATTGATATGTTGTTGAAACAGAATAAAATCAAGGTACGTAAAGACGATAAGAAAGTCTCTTATCACGATCCTTGTGAATTGGGACGTGGTTGCGGAATTTATGAAGAGCCACGTAGCGTATTAAAACGAGTTACTAATCTGCAGAAAACTAAATATCAGAAAGATAAAAGCGTTTGTTGTGGATTTAACTTGGGTAATACTGTTCTTACTGTAGAACAACAGACCAAAATACGCAATGCGTCATTAAAGAATCTTACATCGAAACCGGTAGATACAGTGGTAACTGCCTGTCCTATGTGTAAGAAGGCATTTATAAGAGCTACAAACGAATATCCTGTACGCGATATTGCAGAAATTGTAGCAGAAAACCTAATTAATTGAATGTGTTATGGCAAACCGTTTTTGGAACGAATATCAGAAGAAAATAGCAGATAATAATTTCTACTATGAACGTAGCTGTATAAGACAGACCTTCTTTCCGGGTTCAGAAACAGCTTTCCTAAGAATGTTGAAAGATGAACTTGGTAAGGATGTGTTTGATGATTTTCGTCTGCATACATGTACAGGCATAGGATATCATGCAGATGTTGTGCCTTTGGAGACAACCATGACAGTAGTGGCCCGCATATTTTCGTTGATGTCAGAAAGAGGTTATGAAAATTTTGTGCCTTCGTGTGTGACTTCATTTGGAATCTTCACCGAGATGGTTCATATGTGGGAAGAACACCCGGAACTACTTGATAAAACCAGAGAAAATCTGTGGAATGCTTGTAAACGCGAATTCAGTATTCCAAAGAATATAGCTCATCCATCAGATCTTGTATATCATTTCCGGTTTGAACTAAAAAAACTGATGAAGTACAGTCTTGTAAACAGGTTTACAGGTAAACCTTTGCGTGTGGTTGAACATATTGGTTGTCATTATGCAAAGATATTTCCCGACAAGGGAGTAGGAAAGGCAGAGTTTCCATACGTTTTGGCTGGAATGATAGAGGCGTGGGGTGGCGAAGTTGTGGATTATCCGGAACGTCGTCATTGTTGCGGTTTTGGATTCAGACAATATTTAGTGCAGGAAAATCGCGGTTATTCCATTTCAAATACAAAGAAGAAAATGGAATCTATGGAACCATACGAACCAGACTTTATTGTTACAAATTGTCCGGGTTGTACACTTTTCCTTGACAGATGGCAATATACAATAGCAGAAATGGAGAACAAAACCTACGACCGTGAAGGTTTTGGTATTCCGGTACTTACATACGAAGAGATGTCAGGATTGCTTTTAGGATACAATCCATGGGAGTTAGGATTGCAGATTCATCAGGTTCAGGTGGAACGATTGCTCGATAAAATTGGTATTCCATACGATCCAAAACAGAAGTATAATGCAGCTTCGGGAAAGATTTTAAGAGCTCCCGAGAAACCTGAAAACCTTTTGGTTTAATATTTGAATAAGTTGATTATGAAAAAAGTAGCTATAATAGGAGCCGGTCCTGCGGGTATAGAAGCAGCATCAGTATTGGCTAAACATGGAATAAGTGTGATGTTGTTTGAAAAATCATCGTCACCACTTAATAATATAATGGATAAGGCATTCCTCTTTCCAAATTTCCAGTCGGCAATGGAGATAGCTGACGATTTAAGCGGACGTTTGCTAAATGATGGAATTACCTTACTGTCCGATACCGAAATAGTTGATGTAAAATGGCAGGGAACCAACTGGAAGGTGTTTGATCAGAAAGGTCAAACTTATGTTTCGGATGTTGTGTTGCTTGCAACAGGTTATCAGATTTTTGATGCAAAACGAAAGGAAGAGCTTGGTTACGGAATTTATAAAGGTGTGATTACATCTTTAGAGATGGAGAAAATGATAAAATACAACCAAATACAAAATGTAAGTGGTGATACTCCAAAACGTATTGCTTTCTTGCAATGTGTAGGTTCTCGCGATGAAAAATCTGGTAATCACTATTGTTCAAAAGTTTGCTGCGTAACAGCTGTTAAGCAGGCAATAGAGATTAAAAAGATGATTCCTTCTGTAGATATATCTATTTTCTACATGGATTTAAGAATGTGGGGTCAGGGATTTGAAGAGATGTATCGCAAAGCACAAGAAGAGTATGGGATAAACTTTGTGCGCGGTCGTATATCGGAGGCTGCATCTACATTCGATAGCAAAGTACAGCTAAAATCAGAAGATACACTGATGGGGGTTCCTTTAAAGATGACTGCCGATTTACTGGTACTTATGGTAGGCATGGAACCATCGGCAGGTACCAAGAATATAGCATCTAAGTGTGATGTGTGTGGCGATTATGGTTTTGTAAAGACTATAAGTCCACACTTGTACGATAGTGAAACAGGTAAACCCGGATTATTTGCAGCAGGTACCTGTAAACGTCCTAATTGCATAGAAGATACGGTAAATGATGCACGTTCGGCTGC
>JAZOOY010000051.1:0-6859 GCA_045655325.1 Clostridia bacterium | reverse complement strand
CTAAAGCAGAGCCAAGTGGATAATTTCTGCAAGGGATGTTCTAATGCACTTTTATAAAGAATTTCTTTTTCAGTGGCAAGAGCATCATAGTATTCCTTCCAAGCAGACTCCCACTTATCAATAGATTCATCTTCTTGAGGTTGCTGATCGGGTGTTGTTAGCGAATCAAGCACACTATTATCAACAACGTCAAATGGATTTCGCATTTTTGAAGACTCGATAGTGCAGTTATTGATAATTACTGCACGCCAATCTTTTCGGCGTCCTACTGCGTCAAGGAGCCCCGGAACAGAATCTTCAAGATTCTGCCCCATGGGGTTCCAATAACAAAATGCTAGTTCTTTGCTTTCCAGAAACGGTTCGAAAAACAGTTTGTTTTCCTGTCGTATGGCATCAATATGTTCTTTTTCAGCTATTAAAACTGTGAACAAACCCCTCACCTCCGTTTCTTATAAGTATTAACTATTTTCGCTATCCTTAAACTCTTTCGCTACCTTATCCAATAAAGCTTCGTAATCTTCCGGTTCGGGGGCAGACATAATAACGTCACGAATCTTTCTTTGAATAATATCAATAACAATATTTTCAGTAGCAGCAGGTGCACGCAGATAATCAACATAGAATTGATAATTACGCTTAAGGAGAGTCAACTCATCAACCAAACGTGTGCACAATACGAACTTAACGTCTTCTTCCTTCTCCCACTTGGAATACTCTTCACGGAATACGTCGATAACTGCATCTACCATTGCGGTGATTTCAGAAATGTAACGACCGGAATTAGGAAGTGTACAATAGAACATAAGCGGAATTGCAAACAAGCTGGTTGCATTTTCAACGTAACGCTTGCCATCATCCTTAAGATCAGCCAAATCCCACTCTGCACCTTGGTGCTTATAACGTGCTTCCTTATTCTCACGAATTTCAGCCTTTAAGTCATCGATGCTCTTCTGAGTGCCGTCGCAGGAATTGTGAGCATTTGCATCATCCATACCAAGCAAATAGAGGAGATTGAATTTAGCCATATCACGGAAGAACTCGGTGCTCTCATAGTTGCAGTTCTTGGCTTCGCTCATTGCTCTCTTGCGGTTCTTGATAAGATTGATATCCTCAACAACCTTGAAGTTTACATACAATGCATCCAAAACCTCATAGAACTCATCACAAAGAGTACCATTGGGAACTTGCAATTCTACGTCACGGTTGTCGGAATCACGATACAAGTAAACCTTCTTGCCGTTAGCAACAGCAGAGAGAGGACGTTGCTGAATAGCGTGGTGAATCAAACCGTAAACAAATGCCTTGTGAACCTTCTTAATAACTTGTGCCTGATAATCAAAATCCAGTTCAGGCATGCTCTTAATAGAATCCCAAGCCTTGTCAATATGAGTAGAAATAGCGGCGTTCTTAGTAGAGTCAGGTCCAATCAAGCGAGAATACTCGGTATAAGCTTTATGGTAAGTACCGGAGGTCTTCTTACCGGTTTCGGTCTCAAACGGAGCCGCAAATTTCTTCAACTTATTAGGAGTGAGGTTGTAAAGTGCGTTGTAGAAATGAATCTCATATTTAGAAACAGTATCAACTGCTTCACCGTTAGGCATCAAATCCTTAACGCGGAATTTACGGTTATCCAAAAGAATCTTATTGTAAGCGCAAACCTTGATTTCTCTGGGTTCTTCATTAGTTGCACGCTGTACGGAAGGAGCGGCAATACGTGCGCCCATTGCAACAACCTCAAGGATATGTCTCTTTGCATCTTCAACAGATACTTGCTCAAATACCTGAGTATCACCATCATTTTCAGCACGTAAACGGATACGCTCTTTGAGGCGCTGCTCAAGTTCAATAGCACCGATAATATCACGGTCAATATCGTCGCACTTTTCACGAACGCTATTCTTGAAGTAGCCCATAAGAATATCGTCAAAGATGTTTACACGGCGATCTTCTTCAATATATCCGCCACCGGCTTTATCAATTTCCATCTTAAATACAGCGTTGTTCTTAACTGCATCAAAGATACCACCATTTATATCAGAGTTGAGCATGGTAGTTTCTTTCTGTGCCTTCTGTAAAGAATACTTGCTGAGCTCTTGGAGGAGTTCTTCGGTTGCACAGATATTTACAAAAGAGTCACCCTTCTTGTATTGGAGCTCGTCCACCAAATCAATCTTCTTGCGGCTAAGATCCTTAACTTTATAAACGAAGGTGTTGAAGAATAATTCAAACTGCTCAGCAAAAGCCTTAACATAGGTATAAGCCTTTACATATGCGGCGTGAACTGCAGTCTTCTTGCAGTAATCTTCCAAAGCCATGAAGTAGCCGGGAATATCCTGGTTAGCTTCTTCATTGAGTTTCTTATAGCCCTTGAGTTTGTCAAAAACAGTGGGTTCTTTTTCAAGGTCGCCAAGGCTTTCAATACCGATAACCTTATCCTTAGTGAACTTAAATTCATATTCCTTGTTCTTGAACATTTCTATGGTGTCTTCGGCGCGGATATGAGCAGTAGAACGAACATCCTTGTCGAATTCTTCCATCAAACGATACAATACGTAACGAGCTGCACAGGGATGGAAGATTTCACCCTGAGCATTTTTAAGCAAGCTTTCAATGCTATAGGTATCGTTAATAACAACGGTCTTCTGCTCATTGGTATAAAGAGCTTCAACCCAACGGCTTACGATACCTTCAACGATCGGGCTACCATCCTTGCTGCGAGCTTCAACAACGCCACGATATGCGCTTAAGGAATCAACTGCATCGGCAATCTTGTTGTCGCTTTCGCCAAAGGAAGGATTGGTTTCCCACTGCTTAGCAGAATTATAGAGAGAATTAAAACGCTTATCGTTCAAAACAACACGATATACTTGGTCTTCAAAGCTCTTCTTAAAACGCTTAATTCTGGAATCAAGACCGTCTAATTCATAAGTGTTGTTTAAGTCACGAGAGAATGGGTCTTTTGCGTTATGTAAGGTATCGCAATATACCTTGCCATCGGGATCCCAAGTAGACATAGGAACGCCGCGTTTTTTCTGCTCTGCTTTATAGGACTGTACGGCATTGTCATACTTAGTCCACTTAGTAGCATCACCTTCGCCACCGATACTGTCGATTGCCAAATCGTAAGATACATAGTCAGCGACCTTTTCATAAGGATAGCGGATAACGCCGGCACCGATACCACCGAAACGGATACGTCCATAGTTGCCGGGCTTGGTCATTTCTTTGATAATGTTATCTTCTACAGAGAAAGCCTTCTTCTGCATAGGACCAATATTCTGCTCATAAAGAGCTTGAGCGGCCTGCTCAATATACTGACCGATACTAATCATAGTGCTGTCTTCAGCATCCTGACCATCCATCAAGAAGCAGAAGTCCATCGGCAACAAGGACAAGGATTTTTGTTTATCGGAACCTGCGATAGAAACGTTAACGTGCAGATCGCTGAACTGCTTTAAGTCCTCATCCAAATCAATGAAGCCCGAACCCTTCATCATAAAGGCGTTCAATTCTTTAACTGTTGCATAAGCATTACGAGCTTGGCTATCACGCTCGGTCTGAGAATCGATAACGCTATCCAAAGTCTCAGGCAAAAGAATCAAAGAACGAACGATAAGGCTGGTGTTCGGATACTTTTCTTTTACATAATCACGGATAAACATGCTAAGGGGCAAAATGATACCCGAACCGGTACCACCGGAAGCGGTAGAAGCAATAACAACACGCATTGCCTGTTTCATATCCTTACCGGTTTTACGGAAAAGATCGTCAATGGAATCATACAGAGGGCGAATCTTACCGGTTTTAATGGTAGAGTTAAGAGCTAATCTGGAGATAGCACGCACCTGACCTGCACCTTCAGAAACGGTCTTATCATACATAACCGCATTCTTGGGGAACCACTTTTTGCGAGCTTCCTCATCATAATCCAGATAGCTACCTACTGTCTGAGTGTTTGAAGTTTGAACCCAATAGATTTTGGATTTGCCGTTTGCAACATCAGAAAGGTCATTAACGTTGGTGTCCAAGCAAAGGAAATTAATGTTTTCCTTTTCTTCGGGAGCGCACAAGTCTGCAACCTTTTTAACGATTTTACAGCCAGTACCACCCACGCCAACAAACAAGGTTGGTGCCGCGACTTCATTCGGTTTTAAGTTTTCTTTCTTGTTTTCCATAAACTTTACTCCTCCGTTTATTTCTTTTTAAAATTAAGTTTTGATACTACTTCAAAATCTTTATCTATGCCAGCATCTTGTATGGTGCCGGAATATTTAACTCTTGTGTCATTCGTTATTAAGAATGGCTTTTGATTTGCAAGTGCCGGTTTTAATTTTCCGTTATCGTCAACATCAAACTTTGTGCTACCAATCATTACTTCGGTAATTTTTGCTTGACCGAATTTCCGCACCGAAGCCGCATTAACAAGTGCACTTCTTCGCTTTTGAGGTTTGTACAAATAGCTTTCCGGTCCCGGTTTAGCATCCATAGAAAGACCGAATTTTTTACCACCATATTTTCCTTGTACTCTTATACTGTTTTTCTTAGTTTCTGCCAAGAAATTAGTTGACTGCGTTACATCGTCACCATCGAAGTTCATTGAACTTAAACGCTTGGTCGTGTGCATATGCTTAGGTAATACTTTAATATGGAGAATTATCCACAAGAGAAGTATCAAAAGCAAAAGCAATATCAAACCGATGGTCCATTTTACCCAGAGAGGTGTATTGCTCAACGTTACTTTCGATGAATCGGTAGCCTCAGCTTCTCGGCCTGCTTCATCTAAATATTTAGCATTCACATTGATACGATAACCGCCTTCTGCAATACCTTTGGTGGCATTAAGTTTAATTAAATACTGTGAATCTTCTTTCTTAGGAGTTACTGTATGAGCAATTCCGCCGCAGTCTACCGCTAATGTTACTGCATCAAATTCTTCGGCAGTTAACTTCTTTCCCCAAATTGTTAAATCAACAACAAATTCAGGAGTTTGTTCTAATTCTTTTATCAGTATGTAATCTTGTGAAACAGTTAGTTTTGCATCAAACTTACCAAGCGGCGGTGCAAGAACCTTAACACCACCTTTAGGCCATCCGAAATCCGTTGAATTTTTTGAGATGGTATAACCGCTCAAATAAGTAACGGTTAGATCTGCTTCAAAGGTGTCGTTCATTTTTAATACAACAGGGACTTCACCGCTTTGACCGTCGTGAGTAAACTCTTTTCTTTCGCCATTTATTGAGTAACTACCTTCATAATGAGGTTTACCCAACAAGTCAGAAGAAATCAGTTTTCCTGTCTTGGCATCCTTCATACCGAAACTTACTTTATATTCACCTTCGTAAAGCGAGTTTAAATCTACATTATTTCCTTCGGAATCGGTAAAAATAAACTCTAAATCAGCATCGGGCTCATAGTAAACTTCAACGCTATTAGCAGTTCCGCCGTATTCAATGTTATAAGTGCCTGCGGCACAATCTTCATAGGCAACAATCATACCTTGTAAAGATTTATCAGGTGTGCTCTTATAATCGGAAGCACCTTTGGTGGAATATTTGGTTTGCTGTGAACTTATCAATTTACCAACAGCATCTCCACTTTCGGACTTTACTTTCAAATCGGTTATATTATCGCCTTGTACAAAAACAATTAACTTTTTCATAGAAATATCAAAGTCCATTGTTTTGCCGGAAATGTGATTTTTAGGAAGTGTATCTCTACCAAAAATCAAATTGCACATATCTGTCAGCATCGATAACACATCAGCAGTATTTACCGCATGCTTTTTCACAAAATATTCTGATTCTTTTGTGTTTGGTGTGCAAGCCTCAGAGCCGATACCCAAATACATAACGCTCATTGATTTACTTGCATTTGCCTGAATACGTTTATCTAACTCCGTTTTTGTTCTATCTTTTGATAAACCATATCCGTTTTTAGAAAATGTGCCGCCATCGGTTAAAACAACCAGATATTTCTTACCGGTTTGAATTTTCTGCAAGCCTTGAACTGCACAATCAATACTTTCAATCGGTGTTCCGCCGGCATTTGGGGTAAGAATATCACGTATAGATGACGCTTGCGCCGCATCCGTTATTTGGAACGGTTTTTGCATCGTATACTCTTTATCACCTACCGTAATTGGGTGCATTGGATAAATTTGCAAAGTGTCGCCGGCATTCAACATAGAAGCGAATACTTCCATCGCATAAGTCGCTCGGCACCACGCTTGGTCGCCCGCATCATACATAGAACCGGAGTTATCAAAAACAATTGCTATCGATCTTGAATTATCCGCTTTTGCTGCATAGACCGTAGTTGTCCCAACAAGCACACAAGAAAACAGTAGGATGATTGTAAAAAATAAACTAATAATTCTTTTCATAATGCACCCTCTCTGCTTAGCCCCTCAAAATGTCTGAGATGGTTATTTTTCTTTAATAAACTCAGTTCCATCGATAAAAATAGAACTTCCTTTTTTCTCAAAGCTCTTTTCCCAATCGTAGCTAAGATTTAAAAGACTATAAGTGATAGTGATTTTGCCATCTTCAATGAGGTACTCGCCTTCAACATCGATACCAAAAGCAGAAACTTCAACTTTGTTGTCCTCTTTAAAAGTAAAGCTTTGTTTGATAATTCCTTCATCGTTGGTGTATGTACCACTCAATTTAGTCGTACAAGCCGTTAATACACATACAAGCATTGTCGTCAGCAACAGTAGCGATACGATACGTTTTAAGTTTTTCTTCATTATTAAATACCTCCATTGAATTACAACATAATCCTCATTATGTTGCATTAGTACATATAAAAATGGATTTAAAATCCAATTATACTAAGTTATTATATCACACAAACGACC
>JAZOOY010000050.1:0-2748 GCA_045655325.1 Clostridia bacterium | reverse complement strand
TTGGATCTTATCAAGACCAAAGAACAAATATCCAACAACAACAAACGCCGCAGAAAGAATGCCTATCCACATAAGAACACCGGAAACACCTTGAGTATCAAGGTTTACAAAGAAATAAGGGTAGATAAGGGGCGTGGTTGTAGTAGGAATCAAAACAGAAGAGTCAAACTTTAAAATGATTGCCTGGATAAGCAGGAAAATTACATATGCAAGAGGGAACGCAATGGAAGCAATAGGATAATACCACTTAGCTTTTTTGCGCTCGTAGAACAAGAACCAGTCGGCTATGTACATAATGGGAAGAACAACGTGGAAGCACAGGCTGCCGATACGCCAGTTTGCCTGAGGATCACGGCCTTCCGCTCCAGCGAGCATTATGTTAAACACAAGGAAAGTAAGCAAAATTCCGAGCATTCCGATAAACTTCAAAATGGGAGCTGCAGAAACAAAGCTGTCTTCTTTTTTCTTTGCTGTTTGAATCAGTCCGGCAAGCATAACACCAATACAAAGGAAATTGCTGATGTTAGTGAAATGAACGTAGAAATCCCAGCGGATTGTGCTAATGTTGTCGAAGATTCCAAGACTTGCCACAAGACCTACGAATCCAAGAGTAAGGTAAATAGTTTGGTAAATTAACTGTGCTGTTCTGTTTTTAATCATGATTTTTCTCCTTTTAAAGAAATTTTTGTTTATTCCATTTAGCCTTAATGGCAAATTAAAATCTTAACATTCGATGCAATGCATATTGTCGTTTTACAATTTTAGAAATCTCCTTATAAAATGGAGCTGGCCCCTCGAATTCGGTATCACCGACTGTCATATCTGCTCGGATTGCAGAATCGTAAATAGATCTACCGAAAAACGGGATTTTAATCTTCGCCAAAGTTGTTAAGAATCTTGCATGGTATTCTATCTCCGCAGCAAAAGAATAGATCGATGTATTCCCCGTATGGGTGGCGAGAATTGCCAAAGCTTCTTGCTCGGTTAGTCCTTCTCGGCTTTCAAAGTATATATTTTCATTATCGCAAACAACACGTCCTGCCGCCTTGTTCAAAGATTCAATAAAGCGTGGGAGTCTTGCATGTTTTGCTGAGTTTTTATATGAGATGCTCTGCTGCACAATTTCTTTGTAATGTTCCGGCACTGCTAAGCATTCATTCTTCGCAAACGAAGCAATATACCTTGTGTATATATTTGCCACAAGGTAAGAACCCTGGGACTCAGGGTTTTTAAAGTATCTTTTGAGCGCTTTGTGGTGGTGTTGTCCTTTGTATGTCACCACACGATTTATTTCGGTATTCAGTTTCTTTTTGTTTTCATCGTTAGGATTTGCAAGACAATCCAATAACCTTTCGCTGTCAAATGAAATAAAGGATATTGTTACACCAGGAGTATCACCATCAGCCGGAGAGCCATCCTCCGTATCATGCTCTTGCTCTCTAAGTTTCAAAAGACTGTATGTATAATCGTTATCGTTTGGAACAGCATATAAAAACCAGTCGTCAAAAAATTTACCGCAGGCAAGCCTTTCTCCGCTTGAATCAAGAAAATCGAAAATATCTTTCACAGACAGTATGTTTGCTATAGATTTATTAACCACGAAAAACCCATCAGAGGTTCCGACAATATCGGAATTCTCAATACTCATATTAGAGAGCAAATAACGAAAAATATTGGGTATATTTTTATCCGACATTTTCTTTCCCCCCTCAAAAAAGTACACTAAGCCTATTCTGACTTCTTTATTATATTATTTAAGGTATGACAAACCTCTTACAAACCAAAAAAAAGCCGTCGAAATGACGGCTTTTCATGAGTTTGTTATTAAGTTCGTTTTTTCCAAAGTAATCCGCAGGTTCCCTCTGCCCAACTATATTGGGACATATACTCGCCATGGAATTCGGGTTTTCCGGTTTTTAAGTATGTGTAATAGTCGCAATCTAATTTTTCGGGATTTAAGGAGTAGTAATAATTGTTCCTCTCAAAAATCTCTTCTACACCTACCGCTTCAAGGGACTGGCGTAAATCACGAAACAGTTGGTGGATATAATTTTGGTTCTTTTGATCTTCATCATTTTCCCAAAGTGCAACCCCGATTTCCGCAACTGTAACGCCCGCACCGTTTCGATCCACCAAAAAGGCAAACAGTTCTTTGGTTTTTGAACGCTTAAAGGTTAGCTTTTCACCTTTTGCATAGACCTCAAAAGTGCCAAAGCACTTTACGGTAAGCGGCTTTTGACTTTGGCGAATACCTTTAATGTTATCAATCTCCACCTGCACGTCTTTAGCAGACACAGGTTTCATCAAATATCCGGAGGCATGAAGCTTGAATGCCGGAATTGCGTATTCCGCATAACCGGTGCAAAATACGATTTTGCAGTCCGGACAAGCTTCGATGATTTTCTCAGCAAGAGCAAGTCCGCCCATACCACGCATATTGATATCCAGAAAAGCAATGTCAATCGCATTTTCTTTTACATAGTCAAGGGCTTCATCACAGTTGGAGAACTGAGAAACTTCAGAGATATCGGACGATGCCTTGATTGCTGCTACCAAAGCACCAAGCATCAATTTTTCATCATCAACTGCTATCGCAATCATTGTGCCACCTCCTTGGGGATTTTGATTAAAACTGTAGTACCGATACCGACACGGCTTTCGATTTCAAGGGTTCCGTTTACCATTGCTTTTAATCTTCCACGAATATTACGGATTCCCACATGCTTTCTTTCATCAAGCAGAACGTCC
>JAZOOY010000049.1:0-30745 GCA_045655325.1 Clostridia bacterium | reverse complement strand
CAACAGGAGAATGTCCCTTTTGATTGATCTTGTCTTTTGAAAGTATCAGCAAATTTTTCGGGCATGCATCAATACATAGTCCGCAGCCTTTGCAAAGGTCTGTTTTAAATGTTAGTTTTGCCATTTTATATCTCTCCTTTATTTGATTTCGTAATATTTATCCTGCAAATCTATACAAAATGCATTTTTAACATTGTCTTTGATTTCTTCAAAAACTTCTTTTGTTGCAGTTGTCATAACCACCGGAATTCCGGCAAGTTCTGACAGCTTGTTGATAAAGTCAGAAGACGCCATAACATCTGCACCGGTTGTTAATTTTCCGATGTTTGAGTTATTCACAATACCGGTAAACTTAAGTTTTGATGCAACTTCTATTTCCCTCATAACCTCAAGTGCATCTTCTGCAGTTTTGGTTAAAGGTCTGTAGCAGTTTGCAACAAAAAGCATTTCGTAGTCATTTTCGGATGTGATATCTTCTGCATATCTGCCAAGTGCAACAGCACCTCTGTCGTCACCGCCCACATCAATTACAAGATGTAAGTTTTTGTCGCTGATTACAGAATATATTTCTTTTGGAAGAGCCGGAGCGTCAAGATTGGTATTTGCATACTCTGATGCGATAATATCAATCCCTGCATCATTAAGCTCTTTTTCACTGTCTTTTGTGCGAAAATATGGATTTACAATGTCAAGGTCAACTATGGAAGTATCAAAACCGCTTTTTTTAACAAGCTTTGCATAGCTTACTGCGATACAGGTCTTTCCGCTACCATAATGCCCTGCAAATAAGGTTATTCGTTTCATTATTTCTCCTTAAAGTTTCGCTCTTATAATCTTTCCGCTTGTAGTTTTTGGAAGTTCGTCACGGAATACTACAATTCTTGGGTACTTATAAGGCGCTGTGTGCTCCTTAACGTAACTCTGAATTTCTTTCTTAAGCTCTTCGCTTGGTGTAGTTCCCTTTGTAAGTACGATACTAGCCTTAACAACCTGACCTCTTACTTCATCAGGAGCAGCTGATACGCCACATTCCAAAACGTATGGAAGTTCCATAATAACGTTTTCGATTTCGAATGGTCCGATTCGGTATCCTGATGACTTAATAACGTCGTCAATTCTACCAACATACCATAGGAATCCGTCTTCGTCACGTGTTGCAACGTCACCTGTATGATATAGGCCATCGTGCCAAGCTTCAACTGTCTTTTCTTCGTCAAGGTAATATTCACGGAACAATCCGCAAGGAACTCTCTCTGAAGTTCTGATAACGATTTCACCGCTCTTACCTATTCCCACGCTGTTGCCATCTGGGTCAACAAGGTCAACATCATAGCCCGGTACCGGTTTACCCATTGAACCGATTTTGTGCTTTCCGCCAAATAGGTTACCGATAAGAAGTGTTGTTTCACTCTGTCCAAAGCCTTCGATGATTTCAAGACCTGTTAAACGCTTGAACTGATTGAATACTTCAGGGTTAAGAGCTTCACCGGCTGTTGTTGCGTGTTCTACAGAAGATAAATCATACTTTGAAATATCTTCTTTTATAAGCATTCTGTACATTGTAGGTGGTGCACAGAATGTTGTGATATGGTGTTCTTTAAATAGTGGCAAGATGTCTGCCGCATTAAATCTGTCAAAGTCATAAACAAAGGTTGCACCTTCACACATCCACTGACCGTAAAGCTTGCCCCAAGAGGATTTTGCCCAACCAGTATCTGAGATTGTGAAGTGAAGTCCTTCAGGGTTTACACAGTGCCAGTAGTTTGCAGTAACAAAGTGCCCTAAAGGATACTTGTAGCTGTGTGCCGCAATTTTTGGATAGCCTGTTGTTCCTGAAGTAAAGAACATAAGCATCAAATCATTACCGCATGGTGTTTCTTCTGTTCTGTCAAACTTGTCGCTGAACATTTCGTATTCTTTGTCAAAGTTGTGCCAGCCGTCACGGTCTGCGCCAACTAAAATCTTTGTTGCAAGTGTTGGTGAATCCTTGTGTGCCAAATCAATATTGTCAGGAACACCATCGTCCTTTGTTGCAACTATTGCGCTAACGCCAGCTGCGTTAAAGCGATATGTGAAATCGTGTTCTAGTAACTGGTTTGTTGCAGGGATTGCAATAGCACCAATCTTGTGAAGTGCCAAAATTGAGAACCAGAACTGGTAGTGACGCTTTAGAACAAGCATTACTCTGTCACCCTTTTTAATTCCCAAAGATGTGAAGTAATTTGCTACCCTGTTTGATTCACGTCTTATATCGTCAAAAGTAAATCTTCTTACTGTCTTGTTAACATCAAGATGAAGCATTGCAAGCTTATCAGGACGCTTTTCAGCAAGAGCATCAACTATATCGTAAGCAAAATTGAACTTATCTTCATTTTCAAATGTTAGTGATAAAAGTGCACCACGTTCATCTTCTTTTGGATGAATGAAGTTGTGATAAATACGTCTGTATGGCTGGTGTACTTTATTAACCTTTTTAGCAACGTCGATGTATTCTTTTTCTTCAACTTCGCCGTTACCTGATAAAACGATAGCGTAGAACTTACAATCTTCGCCACCTACGGCAATCATTCCGTGTGGTGTTGATGAATCGTAGTAAATTGAGTCGCCGGCATGCAAGATTTCCTGATGGCCACCGATTTGTATCTTCAAAGTACCGCTTATTACGATATCGCATTCCTGACCTTCGTGAGTTGTAAGTTCAATGTCACGTTCCTCACGTTCTTTGTCATAAACGCAGTCAACATAAAGTGGCTGAGATACACGCTTTTTAAATCCTGAAGCCAAGCTATAGTAAGTCATACCATGAGCCTGTTCAATCTTCTGGCCTTCGCTCTTTCTTGTTACTGTATATGATTTTAGCGTCGGGCTTATACCCTCGATAATATCGGTAACGTCTACCTTAAACGCCAAAGCACAACGATAGATGAAAGCAAAGCTTAAATCGTGCAGACCGTTTTCACACGCTAAATACTCTTCTTCTGAAACGCCGGTAAGCTTTGACATAGTTGTCACAGACATACCCTCAATTTCACGAAGTTCCTTAATACGTGTTGCAACTTCTTTAATTTTCAAATCAAGTCCTTTAATCTGATTATCCATAAAATCTCCTCTCATTCAGGGGACAAACTAAAAGCTCGCCCCAAAGATACTTAAAAAAGTCTTTGAGACGAGCAATAATTCAATGAATTATAACCCGCGGTACCACTCAAATTGTGCTTTTAGCACCTCTTTAGACTCTATCAAGTCCTATGCACTAACGCAGCCTGCGCGGGAAGGTTCTACTCACAGCATCCTGTTTTCTTCCTTCCGGCTCCGGAGCTACAAACTTTTTGCGAAACCCGATGACTTGCAGCAACCGTCAACTCTCTTTAGGATTTCATCTGCAAAAAGAACTCTCCCTCAATGCCTTTTTCAAAATACGCAATTAGTATACCATATAATAACCCAAAAGTCAACATTTTTTTGGGTTTTTTCAAGGTTTTATGCCGTTTTTTATACAAAAAAATGTCTCAGGATTAATCCCGGGACATTTTTCTATGTAATTTATATATTAATAGCTGTTTTTCTTGATAAAATCAATTATTTCGTTTACTTCACAGAAGCAAAGACCAACAACTGTATCTGCAGCACCATAATAAATAGCAATTCTGCCTGTTTCGCTATCAGAAAGTACTCCACAAGGGAATATAACGTTAGGACAGTCACCTGTACGTTCATAAAGCGCTTCAGGTCCCATAATCATTCCCTTTGTTCTGTAAAGAACCTTCCAAGGCTTTTCTCTATCAAGAATAGCACCACCCATACAGTACATCATACCTGATGCCATCTGTGTAACACCGTGATAGAACATAAGCCAGCCTTCGTCTGTTTCGATTGGAACAGGACCTGCACCAATCTTAACCCCCTGCCAACCACCGGTAGGGTTCATAACATGACGGTGCTTACCCCAGTAAATTCCATCCGGACTTTCTGAATAACAGATACATCCGTCTGCACAGTGTCCTCTTGATGTTGGACGGTTAAGCATACCTAATTTTCCATCAATTTTTCTTGGGAAAATAACTGCATTTCTGTTATATAGCGGGAATGCATTTGGTAACTGATAAAAATCTTTAAAATCAAATGTGTAAGCAATACCAACAGTACTTCCAACGCCTGCAAGAACGTTACACCAAGTAACATAGTATCTGTCTTCTACAAAAACAACACGAGGGTCAAAACCATATGTAGAACCAGCTGTTTCTTCATCTTCGCAGATAAGGTTGATTGATTTTTCCTCTATTTCCCATTTGAAACCATCTTTACTTCTTCCAACATGAAGAGAAGGAATCATACCAAGACTATCAACTCTGAAAACGCCGATAAAACCGTCGCCATAAGGTACAGCAGCACTGTTTAATACAGATCTTGCATCCTCTAATACTTCATTTGTTATAATAGGGTTTTCAGAATATCTCCAAACAGGTTCCTTGCAACCCTCAGGTTTATCCTGCCAAGGAATATTCGGTAATGCTTCTCCTATAATTTTAGCCATAATATTTTCTCCTTTTATGTTAACTTTTTGGTATATCTATATTTTACCATAAATCCTTGATTTGTCAATTTATTTTGATAAAAATCCTTTTATTTTATCAAGGTTTTTAAGAGCCTCAAAACGACCCGCCTCGTATACTTCTTTAAGTTTCTCCGGATCACGTGTTGTACGTTTTATAGGCAGAGCTTTCTCTGGTCTTATAACAAAAACTTCCCCGCTATTTTCTCGTTCTTCAATGTACTTTGTTGTTTCATTATACATTTCTGGGCGATTTTTCAAAGCTTCAAGCAATTTAGGATATTTCTTCAAAAATCTTTTGAAATAAGTCACGGAATTGCCAGGTTTTTTAACATAGCCTTTTGGCTGTGTTAGTATTATAACATTTCTGTCATAACCTATACTTTCAAAATACTTTAATGGGATAGAATCTGAAATTCCTCCGTCCTGAAGCTTCATTCCACCCACCTCAACAACTTCTGATACAAGCGGAAGTGACGCCGATGCTCTTACCCATTCAAGGTTTTCTCCGTCTAGTCTGTCGCACTTTTTATAAACAGGTTTTCCTGTTTCAATATCGGTGCATACAAGATAAAATTCCATAGGATTTTTTTCGAAAGCATCGTTATCAAAAGGGTCAAGCTTTTCCGGAATTCTGTGATAACAAAACTCCTTGCCAAAAAGATTTCCGGTTAAAAGTAATGACAGAAAGCTGAAATATCGTCTATCTTTGCAGTATTTCAAGTTATATCTTATAGCTCTGCCAATTTGACCTGATTTTATATTACATCCAAAGGTTGCACCTGCAGAAACGCCGATTGCGCCGTCAAAAGTTATTCCGTTTTCCATAAAAACATCAATAACTCCGGCGGTGAAAAGGCCTCTTAATGCGCCACCTTCCATAACCAGTCCGGTTTTCATATAGTTTCCTCCATCTTATAAAAGGTTCATAATAAATTCCGTCACAAACACCACAGCACAAGACGTAGCTGCAACTTTTAGAAGACTCTTCCCAAAATATGCTGTAACTATCGCCGCCAAAAATCCTGCAAAAGCCGATAAAACGCTTGAAGTTGAATAAAATATTGCCGGAATTGTCATAACGCTTAAAACTGTGTACGGAACATAGTAAAGAAAGGAAAGAATAAATCTATTCTTTATCTTATTCTTTATTAAAACCATCGGTAGCATACGTATTAAATACGTGATTCCTGCCATAACGAGAAGATATATCCAAAAATTATAGTTCATTTTCTTCTTCCTCCTCTATCTCAACAGGTGCAACTACCGCAAAAAGTCCGCTTGCAATTACTGCACAAATGATTATTGAAAATCCTGATGGAACTTTAGCCATAAGCGGTACAAAGCTAAACAAGCAACTTAATAAAACCGCAATTAAAACGCAAAGCAATGTGTTTTTGTTTTCTTTAATAACTGGCATTACGATAGCCACAAACATTCCGTAAATGGCAATTCCAAGTGCAGAAATTACCGATGCCGGCAATATGTTGCCTGCTAATGCTCCGATTAAAGTACCACTGCTCCATCCAAGATATGGGGTTAAAATAAGTCCATAAAGGTATCTTCTTCCAACCAATCCTTTCTTTGCAGATGCAACCGCAAACACCTCATCGGTATTTACAAAGGAAATTGCAAAACGGTGCATCAGAGTAACACTCTTCCCTAGTTTTTGCGATAATGATACAGACATTAGTGCATATCTTGCATTTATAACAAGCTGTGACACTGCCATTTCAATCAAAGTTCCACCGCCTGCAATTATAGGTACTCCCGCAAGCTGACCTGCTGAAGTTACATTTAGCATAGATATTAAAAGTGTCTGCCATACGGTAAGTCCGCTCTCTACCGCAAATATTCCAAAAGCAAAGGCAACCGAAAGGTAACCAAGGCCAATTGGAATACCGTCCTTTATCCCTTCTAAAAATCTGTTCTTCTTCATTTTTTCTCCTTATGTAGTGAAAAGTTTCTAAAAGGAATTATATCATACAAAGCCGATTTTTACAACATTTTTTGCAAAAATTCACACCTAAAATCACATAACCCACAAACAAAAAATGCAATAAATATTGTTTTTTGTCGAAATTTATGATATAATGTTGCATAGATGTTGTATCACGTCACAAAAGTACCGGTATTTCAGCATTTTTATGACATGACACAATAAAAGTTATTTCAGAAAAGTGTGGTGTTTTGATGATTCGAAGAGAAGGAAGACGAATCCGTGGTGGAATGCCAATGGATGCGATTTCTCCATTCATTATGTCCAGCAGAATGGGTGCTGCAAACTCTTTTTATGCAACAGTTGATATTTCAAAATGTGAACATATGATTCGCGAAAAGCGAAAAGAAGGTATGACCGGCCTTGGTATGATGCATCTTTTTATGGCAGCATACGTCAGAGTTATTTCACAAAGACCGGGAATTAACCGTTACATCAGAGGACAGCGTGTATATGCACGAAAGAACATTGAAATTTGTCTTACTATAAAGAAAAAGCTTAAGCTAAACGCTCCGGAATCTGTGGTAAAGCTTACCGCTTCGCCTGAAGATACCTTGACAGACGTTTATAACGAGCTTACACAAATACTTGCAGAAAACAAGCAAGAAGGCGACCAGAATGGTATGGATACCGTGGCAAGAGTTTTGGTTCATCTTCCAAGAGTAATTTTGAAGCTTGCCGTTGGTGCACTGCGATTCTTTGACTACTTCGGTATGCTTCCCCGTTCGCTTACAAAACTTAGCCCATTCCACGGATCTATGTTTATAAGTAACCTTGGTTCTTTGGGTATTCCGCCGGTTGTTCATCACCTTTACAATTTCGGTAACCTACCTGTTTTTATCACTATGGGTGCAAAAAGATCAGAGTATGTACTAAACAGTGACGGCGAGCCGGAAAAGCGCAGAGTAATTGATTTTACATTTACATGCGATGACAGAATTTGCGACGGACACTATTATGCTTCTGCATTTAAGATGTTTAAAAAGCTTTTGGAAAATCCTGAACAGCTTTTTGATCCACCAAAGTCAGTTGTAAAAGATATAAGATAATAAAATTTAAACTCCTTCTTTTGAAGGAGTTTTTTTTATGCAAAAAAATAGACTTTGAGGAATAATCCTCAAAGTCTATTTAATTTAGGCTGATTATTTGTTTAGTTCAAAGAATCTATGAATGATTGCAGCCATTTCTGCTCTTGTTGTGTTGTCAAGTGGGTTAACAGTTGTTGCTGTCTTACCTACCATCAAGCCACAGCCTACTGCATACTTCATGTCTTCTACTGCCCAATCAGATACAGTTGAAGCATCTGTATATGATCCAAGTTCTGCACTTGCACTTACATCATATCCCTTGAATTCAGCATATCTGTGCATGATTGCTGCGATCTGCTCACGAGTGATGTTCATATCAGGAGCAAATTCGTTTTCTGATATACCGCTAACAATACCGTTCTGTTTTGCCCATGAAACTGCATTACCATAGTAAGCGCCCATATCAACGTCAGCAAATGGAATGCTTCTGTTTGTTGCAGGTTCGCCTTCTAGACGGTAAAGAACTGTTACAAGCATTGCTCTTGTTAGAGTAACGTTTGGAGCAAATTCTGTTGCAGATACGCCAGCCATCAGCTTCTTCTCTGCAGCAAATTCAACTGATGCATAGAACCAGTCTGCTGGCTTAACGTCAACGAATGTTGTTCCTGTTGTTGGTTCTTCGCTTGTTGGGTCATCGTCTGTTGGGTCATCGCCTGTTGGAACTTCTGTCCACTTAGCGTAAAGTGTAATATTCTTAGTTACCTTTGTTGCGAAGTCATAGGCCTTTGTAAATGCCTTATCTGTGTACCAACCTTCGAACTTGAAGCCTTCCTTAGTAGGATCTGCAGGTTCACTTACAGTTTCATCCTTTTCAACAGTAACTGACTTGATTGTGCTACCACCGTTAGTATCGAACTTAACAGTGTACTTATTAACTACAGGACCGCCGCCACCGCCTGTTGTTGGTCTTTCCTTCTTAGGAATAACTTCTGTCTTTGTTTCAGAACACAATGTACATGTATATGTCTTAACACCTTCAGTTGTATATGTAGGAGCTACTGTTACTACACCGTTATCCCATACGTGTTCGCAAGGATCAACTGTTGGATCACCAGTTGTTGGATCACCAGTTGTTGGATCACCAGTTGTTGGATCACCTGTTGTTGGATCGCCTGTTGTTGGATCGCCTGTTGTTGGGTCACCAGGTGTTGGTTCACCTGAGCCTGTTGCAGGGATTACTTCTGTCTTTGTATGTCCACAAACTGTACATGTGTATGTCTTAATACCATCTTCTGTAGCAGTAGCTTCCTTAGTTACAACGCCTTCATCCCAAGCGTGTGCTTCTGTTACTACATCACCACAGATACATGTCTTCTTATGGTTGTCTCCATCAACTTCCCATTCACCATATTCGTGATCAGGAGTCTTTTCAATCACTTCTGTCTTTGTTTCGCCACAAGTACATGTATATGTCATTACACCTTCAGCTGTGTGAGTTGCTGGTGTTGTTACTACGCCTTCACCATATTCATGATCAGGAGTCTTTTCAATTACTTCTGTCTTTGTTTCACCACAATCACATGTATATGTCATTACACCTTCAGTTGTATGTGTTGCTGGTGTTGTTACTACGCCTTCACCCCAAGCGTGTTCGTGAGGTACTTCAGGTTCGTCTCCAACAACTGTAATCTTACCATTTACAGTTGTTACTTCTACAGGATCTAGCATATCATTGAATACACCCTTTGTTGTGATCTCGATTGTATAATCCTTAGCTGTACCCTTTGGTACTTCGAATGTTAGTACTGCGATAACACCATTTGATGTATCTGCATCTGCTTCGCCGTCCCAAACCATATTTACTGGGTTTGCTGATAAGTTACCTGGCTTTGTGAATGCAAGTGATGATAGTGCATCACCCTTAACTACTCCTGTTAGAGTTAGGCCTTCAGCATACTTAACCTGTAGTGTCATTCCAAGGATACCTGTATTTCCTGCCACACTTACTGGTACTTCAATTGTTTCTGTTCCTTCGCCTGCATCAACAGTCTTGTCAGTTACAGAAATTGTTGTTCCTGTTACTACTGGTTCGTCTGGCTCATCTGGTTCTACTTCAATCTTTGGAATTGATTCTGTCTTTGTTTCACCACAAGTACATGTATATGTCATTACACCTTCTGTTGTTTCTGTTGCAGGTGTTGTTACTACACCATTATCCCATTCGTGATCAGGTGTCTTTGCGATTGCTTCTGTCTTTGTTTCGCCACAAGCACATGTATATGTCATTACACCTTCAGCTGTATGTGTTGCTGGTGTTGTTACTACGCCTTCACCATATTCATGATCAGGTGTCTTTGCAATTGCTTCTGTCTTTGTTTCGCCACAAGCACATGTATATGTCATTACCTTCAGCTGTATGTGTTGCTGGTGTTGTTACTACGCCTTCACCATATTCGTGATCAGGTGTCTTTGCGATTGCTTCTGTCTTTGTTTCGCCACAAGCACATGTATATGTCATTACACCTTCAGCTGTATGTGTTGCTGGTGTTGTTACTACACCTTCACCCCAAACATGTTCGTGAGGAGCTGGTACATCACCAACTACTGAAATCTTACCGTTTACAGTTGTTACTTCTACAGGATCTAGCATATCATCGAATACACCCTTTGTTGTAATTTCGATTGCATAATCCTTAACTGCATTCTTTGGTACTGTGAATGTCAATGTTGCAATAACACCGTTTGATGTATCTGCATCAGCTTCGCCGTCCCAAACCATGTTTACTGGGTTAGCAGATAGGTTACCTGGCTTTGTGAATGCAAGTGATGATAGCGCATCACCCTTAACCACGCCTGTTAGAGTTAGGCCTTCACCATACTTAACTTCTAGTGTCATTCCAAGGATACCAGTATTTCCTGCTACACTTACTGGTACTTCAATTGTTTCTGTTCCTTCGCCTGCATCAACAGTCTTGTCAGCTACAGAAATAGTTGTTCCTGTTACAACAGGTTCGTCTGGTATTTCAGGTTCTGAGCCAACTACTGAAATCTTACCATTTGCAGTTGTTACTTCTACAGGATCTAGCATATCATCGAATACACCCTTTGTTGTAATTTCGATTGCGTAATCCTTTACAGCATTCTTTGGTACTGTGAATGTCAATGTCGCAATAACACCGTTTGATGTATCTGCATCAGCTTCTCCATCCCAAACCATGTTTACTGGGTTTGCTGATAGGTTACCTGGCTTTGTGAATGCAAGTGATGATAGCGCATCACCCTTAACTACTCCTGTTAGAGTTAGGCCTTCACCGTACTTAACTTCTAGTGTCATTCCAAGGATACCAGTATTTCCTGCTACACTTACTGGTACTTCAATTGTTTCTGTTCCTTCGCCTGCATCAACAGTCTTGTCAGCTACAGAAATAGTTGTTCCTGTTACAACAGGTTCATCTGGTATTTCAGGTTCTGAGCCAACTACTGAAATCTTACCGTTTACAGTTTCCACTGCTACAGGGTCAAGCATATCATCGAATACACCCTTTGTTGTAATTTCGATTGCATAATCCTTAGCTTCATCTACTGGAACTGTAAATGACAATACTGCTACAGATCCATTTGATGTGTCAGCATCTGCTTCGCCATCCCAAACAATGTTTACTGGGTTTGCTGATAAATTACCAGGCTTTGTAAATGCTAATGATGTTAGCGCATCACCTTTAGCTACGTTGGTTAGAGTTAGACCCTCACCATACTTAACCTGCAATGTCATTCCAAGTATTCCAGTATTGTCTGAAACATTAATTGGAACTTCCACTGTTGCTGTTCCTTCGCCCGCATCAATAGTTACAGTATCTGCAGTAATTGTTGTTACGTCAGCAGCATATACTGGTATTACCATTGAAAAAAGCACAGCAAACACGCAAAGTAATGATAGCGCTTTTTTTGCCAAAATTTTCATTTTTTGGTCCTCCTTTATAATGTTTTTTGTTGGTTAAACCTATTTAAATATATCAGCCTAACTCAACTTTTTTTAATGCACCTATTCTTTAATTAAAGGTACATCTGCTCATTTTAGCAGGTGTAGATAAAGTACAGGTATCATACATAAAATTTTAACATTTTTAATGCAAATTGTCAATGGATTTTTACAAATAAATCAACAATATTATACAAGGTATTTTGCCTATTTTTGCCATATGATTTTCTATGTAAATATTTAACAAAAAAAGTGTTATTAAACCTCAAAAATGTTGTAATTCAGCCATACAAAAAAACACCACATAAAGTGGTGCTTTTTAGTCTTTAAAAAAGTTGAAATTTCTAGCAAGGCTTGTGACCTTATCCTTTGCAACAATTACGTGATCAACAAGGCGTACTTCCACAAAGCTGAGTGCCTTATCTATTATCTTTGTCATCTCCATATCTGCAGACGACGGCATTGAACTTGAATTTGGATGATTATGAGCAAGAATAACATAAGGATATCGCTCGTTTACAACCAATTTTACTACCTCTCTTGGATAAATTGGCGTCGCATTTACTGTTCCGCTTTTTAATCTCTTGATTTTCTTCACAACACAGTCCTTGTCTAGGAATAAAAGGTATGCAATTTCATCTGTGTGACCATAAAACAAGTTCTTTATATAAGAATTTATGTTGAGTGGCGTCAGTCTTGTATTTTTAATGTCATTTACATCATTGATATATCTTTTCGCAAGGGTTGAAATAAGCTTTATTACAACCGCTGCATTTTCGCCCATACCGTGAATCTTTTCAAGTTGTTCTTTGTCCGCATCAATTACACCACTTATACTCCCGAACTCATCCATAAGAAAATGTGCAATATCGTTAGTATTCTTTCGAGGGATTGCCGTAAAAAGTAAAAGCTCTAAAAGCTCGTGATCCTGAAGCATATCATCAACTTCGCCTTCTTTGATGGCATGTATAAACTTCTCTCTTAGTCTTTGTCTATGGTCTTTATGTATATCTTTACGCAAAGCGTCCTTTTCTTTATCTGGCACTTACATCCCTCCTTTTTTCTTAACATTTTTTAACAGTATACCATTATTTACCAATTTTGTAAATAAGAAAACAAAAAAGAGAACCGTTTATGCGGTTCTCTTTATCACAATCAGTTGATGATTGTAAGTTCTGTTTCCTTATCGAATAGGTGAATCTTGTTTGTATCAAATGCAACCTTGATTGTGTCACCCATCTTAGCTGTAGTTCTTGGGTTTACTCTTGCAGTAAATCTCTTATCTGTAACAGTTAAGTACAAGTAATATTCAGCACCCATCATTTCTGTTACATCAACATATGTTTCGATAGTAGCTTCTGGCTTTGCAGCGATGAAAGCTTCGTCATCGTAGATGTCTTCAGGTCTGATACCAAGTACAACAGTCTTGCCAATGTAATTGTCAAGAGCTGGATTTGAAGCCTTGCCTTCTGGAAGTTTGATTGTCTGTCCTTCAAATTCAAGGAATACGCCTTCTGCATTCTTTGAAAGAACAGCATCAACAAAGTTCATCTGAGGGCTTCCAATGAATCCACCAACGAACATGTTGCATGGCTTATTGTAAAGGTTTGCTGGAGTATCAACCTGCTGTACAAAACCATCCTTCATAACAATGATTCTTGAACCCATTGTCATAGCTTCTGTCTGGTCATGAGTTACGTAGATGAATGTTGTTTCAAGCTTCTTGTGTAGCTTGTTAATTTCTGTTCTCATCGCAACTCTTAGCTTAGCGTCAAGGTTTGATAGAGGTTCGTCCATTAGGAATACCTTTGGATTTCTAACGATAGCACGACCCAAAGCAACACGCTGTCTCTGACCACCAGAAAGAGCCTTTGGCTTTCTTTCTAGTAAGTGTTCAATGTCAAGAATTTTAGCTGCTTCGTGTACTCTCTTGCTGATTTCATCCTTTGGAGTCTTTCTTAGCTTAAGACCAAAAGCCATATTGTCAAATACTGACATATGTGGATACAAAGCATAGTTCTGGAAAACCATCGCAATGTCTCTATCCTTTGGAGCAACATCGTTTACAAGCTTTCCACCAATGTAAAGTTCACCTTCTGAAATTTCTTAAAGACCGGCAATCATACGAAGTGTTGTTGATTTACCACAACCTGAAGGTCCTACAAGAACGATAAATTCCTTATCATCAATATCAAGACAGAAATCTGTAACTGCTGTAACGCCGCCAGGATATTTCTTATAGATATGTTTTAGTTGCAAATCTGCCATTTTTTAAATTCCTCTCTTCCAATAGTTATTTTTTAACCTACAATACATTGTAACATATAAAACTCAAGATTTTAAGTCTTTAATTCAACAAAAATCTAAAAATATTTTAGTCACAATGCACAATCATAACTACTGGTCGTTCTTTTGAGCGTCTGCAATAACCTTTTCTGCCACCTGTTGTGGAGCCGGATCGTAACGAACAAATTCAAACTCAAAGCTACCTCTTCCCTGACTCATTGAGCGTAGGTCAGTTGAATATTTAAACATTTCTGACATTGGAACTTCTGCTTCAACAAGGTTAAGGTTCTCTCTTTCGCTTTCACCCATACCCATAATATGGCCACGACGCTTATTGATATCGCCGATAATATCTCCCATTATACTTTCAGGGATGAACACCTTAAGGTAGCCAATAGGTTCCAAGATTACAGGGTTTGCCTGCTTCAAGCCATCACGGTATGCAAGTTGTGCTGCAGTTTTAAATGCCATTTCTGATGAGTCAACCGGATGGTAAGAACCATCAAGCAATGTAGCCTTTAGGTTAACAACAGGGTATCCTGCCAATACACCGTGTGCGCATGCATCACGAAGACCCTTTTCAACTGCCGGGAAGTAGTTCTTTGGAACGCTTCCGCCGAATACCTGTTCTTCAAAAGTCATTTCTTCAGTCACACCTGGTTCAAATTCAATCCATACATGGCCGTACTGACCGTGGCCACCTGACTGCTTCTTATGTTTACCTTCTACCTTAACCTTTGAACGGATTGTTTCACGGTAAGGAACTGTAGGTACGACAAGTTTCACGTCAACGCCGTATTTAGCTTTTAGCTTATTTACAAGAATATCAATGTGTTGTTCACCCTGACCATTGATTAATGTTTCTTTTGTTTCCTGGTTACTTGAGATATTAAAGGTTAAATCTTCTTCCATAAGCTTATTGAATCCTGCAACGATCTTTTCTTCGTCACCCTTCTTAACAGCTTCAACTGCCATTGAAAGTGTTGGTGCAGGGAATTCAATACCTGTAAGGATTATGTTCTTGTGTTCTTCACAAAGTGTATCGCCTGTGCTTGTGTTTTCAAGCTTTGTAACAACACCGATGTCGCCAGCTTCAACAACCTTTGTTTCAATCTGATTTTTACCGCAAAGGAAGTAAATCTTACCAATTCTTTCCTTTGTAGCCTTATTTGCGTTATATAGAACGCTATCTGCCTTTACGCTTCCTGAATATACACGGAAGAAAGACATCTTTCCTTCATATGGATCGGCAACTGTCTTAAATACGATTGCAGAAGTAGTATCTGTAACTTCCTGAACAACTTCCAGTGGTTCACCGGTTTTAGCATCGTATGCAACTTCTGTAATTTCGTTTGGAGCAGGAAGATATTTTGCGATACCGTCCATCAAACTACGAATACCAATGTTGTTCATACCTGATCCACAGTATACAGGGTAAATACTTCCGTCCTTAACACCTTTTCTTATCGCCTGTTTAATTTCATCAAAAGTAAATTCTTCGCCGTTAAAATATTTGTTCATCAAAGCATCGTCAGTTTCTGCGATAGCTTCCATAATCATATCGCGAAGTGGTGCAATAGTTTCTGCCATTCCTTCCGGAACAGGGATTTCTATTCTATATTCACCCTCATAACGACGTGCTGTCATATCCACGATATCAACGAAGCCTTTAAATTCTTCGCCTTCTCTGATTGGATATACGAAAGGTGTAATCGCTTTGCCGAATTTTTCTTTCATTTCTTCAAGAGTTCTTTCATAGTTACCTCTTGAATCGTCAATTTTGTTTACAAAGAAGACGGTAGGAACGCCCTTTTGCTTTGCAAACTTAAAAGTTTGTTCTGTACCAACGGAAACACCGCTCCTTCCTGATAGGACAATAAGTGCAGAGTCAGCCGCTCTTATGCCCTCTTTCACCTCGCCGACAAAGTCAAAGTAACCCGGTGTATCCAGCATATTGAGCTTGTTATCTTTCCACTCAATAGGAGCAACCGATGTAGAAATTGACATTTGTCTTTTTGTCTCTTCTATATCAAAATCAGATGTCAATGTGCCATCTGCATTTTTACCAATTCTGTTAATAGCACCGCTATTAAATAACATTGCTTCGATAATTGAACTCTTACCACATTTTCCGTGGCCCATAACCGCAACGTTTCTTATGTTTTCCATTTTATAACTGTTCATTATACATCCCTCCAAAGTATTTGGTAATATAATATATACCCAAAAAAACATTTGGAGTAACAAAAAAACACTTGACAAGTTATACAAACTTACCAAGTGTTTTTTGTGAATTATTTATTTCAAAAGTCTTTCTGTATCAAGAGCAATCATAAGCTCTTCGTTTGTAGGAATTGCAAGAACCTTTACAGCTGTTCCGTCCTTTGAAATATCTGCCATCTGGCCTCTTACACCGTTTTTAGCATCATCTACAGAAATTCCCATAAATTCAAGACCTTCTGTTATAGCTTTTCTCATTGGACCGTCGTTTTCGCCGATACCGCCTGTGAATACAACCGCATCAATACCGCCCATTGCAGCAGCATATGAACCAATTAGCTTCTTAACGCTGTAAGCGAACATCTTAAGAGCAAGTTCTGCTCTTTCGTTACCACTTTCAGCAGCAGCTGATAGGTCTCTGAAGTCACTTGAAACGCCGGAAATACCGAATACACCTGACTTCTTGTTCATAAGCGCATCAACTTCAGTTGCTGTCATATCGCAGTTATTAACAAGGTAAGTTACAACAGCAGGGTCGATTGAACCACAACGTGTACCCATTACCACACCATCAAGTGGAGTAAAGCCCATTGAAGTATCAACACACTTGCCGTTCTTAACTGCAGAAACAGATGAGCCGTTTCCTAGGTGGCAAGTAACAATTTTAAGTTCTTCTGCAGGCTTTCCTAGGAACTTTGCAGCTTCAGCTGCAACAAACTTATGGCTTGTTCCGTGGAAACCATACTTTCTGATTCTGTGTTCTTTATACATTTCGTAAGGAAGAGCATACATATATGCTTCTTCAGGCATTGTCTGGTGGAATGCTGTATCAAATACACCAACCTGCTTTGTATTAGGCATAAGCTTTGCACAAGCCTCGATACCGATGATGTTTGCAGGGTTGTGAAGTGGTGCTAATGGCACACAAGCACGAAGTGCTTCCATAACCTTATCATCAATAACACATGAGTCAGCAAATGTTTCAGCACCGTGAACAACTCTGTGACCAACTGCGCCGATTTCGTCCATTGAGGCGATTACGCCACACTCAGGGCTAACCAATGCATCAATTACCATTGCAATTGCATCTGAGTGGTCCTTCATTGGCTTTTCAAATACAGTTTCTGTCTTCTTTTCTGTATTCTTGTGAGTAAGTTTTGAACCGTCAATACCGATTCTTTCGCAAAGACCCTTTGCTACAACGCCATGAGTGTCCATATCGATAAGCTGGTACTTAAGTGATGAACTACCGGCGTTAATTACTAATACTTTCATTATATTTACTTCCTTTCAGAAAATTATTATTTGTTTTCAGCTTGAGCCTGTACACAAGTAATTGCAACTACACCAACAATGTCATCTGCAGAGCAACCTCTTGACAGGTCGTTAATTGGCTTTGCAATACCCTGAGTGATAGGTCCATAAGCTTCTGCCTTTGCTAAGCGCTGAACAAGCTTGTAACCAATGTTACCTGCGTCAAGGTCTGGAAATACAAGTACGTTTGCTTCACCCGCAACTGTTGAGTTTGGAGCCTTTGACTTACCAATTTCAGGAACGATTGCAGCATCTAGCTGAAGTTCACCATCTAGCTTAACGTTTGGATACTGTTCCTTTGCAATCTTTGTAGCTTCAACAACCTTATCAACGTCTGCGTGCTTTGCACTACCCATTGATGAGTGAGAAAGCATAGCAACTTTTGCTTCTTCTTCAACCAAAAGTTCAAATGATTCAGCAGAACAACCTGCAATTGCTGCAAGTCTTGTTGGGTCCGGATTCTGTTCAAGACCTGAATCCGCGAAAATGAATGTTCCGTTTGCACCGTATTCACAATCAGGAACAACCATTACGAAGAATGCAGATACTAGAGCAACACCTGGCTTTGTCTTGATAATCTGAAGACTTGGGCGAAGAGTATTAGCTGTTGAGTGACAAGCACCTGAAACAACACCGTCAGCGTCACCAGCTTTAACCATTAAGCAAGCATAGTACATATAATCTTCAAGTGCCTGCTTTTTAGCTTCTTCGTATGTAAGACCCTTTGATTTTCTTAGTTCAACAAAAAGGTTGATGTATTCTTCTGTCTTTTCGTATGTATATGGGTTTATAATAGTTGCCTTTGAGATATCAAGACCTTCTGAATTTGCTTCGATTTCTTCAGGAGTACCGATAATTACGATGTTTGCAATATCCTCCGCCAAAACCTTTGCTGCAGCTTCAATAGTTCTTCTGTCCATTGATTCTGGCAAAACAACTGTTTTCTTATCCTGTTTTGCACGTTCTTTGATTCTCTCTAAAAACTGACTCATTTAATTTATCTCCTTTATAAAAAATTAATTCATCATATATTATACAACACCCACCAAAATTTTACAAGGGTTTATGAGAAGTTTTTTAATTTTTTTACCATTTTTTCTTGAATAAAATCCCAAACTGTTGTATAATTAGAATAGTATGATTTAGGAGGTAATTTATTATGAAAATTTTAGTTACCGGCGGTGCCGGATATATTGGTTCTCATACTTGTATCGAACTTTTAAATGCAGGCTATGAAATAGTTGTTTTAGATAACCTTGACAATTCTTGTGAAAAGTCACTTGAAGTTGTTAAGAAAATTACAGGAAAGGACTTCCCTTTCTACGAAGTAGACCTTTTGGACTATGAAGCTACAAACAAGGTTTTTGACGAACATAAGTTTGATTCTGTTATTCACTTTGCAGGTCTAAAGGCTGTTGGCGAATCAACAAAAATTCCCATTCGTTACTACCACAACAACATTACAGGAACACTAAACCTTATTGACATTATGCAGAAGCACGAAGTTTATAACCTTGTATTCTCATCATCTGCTACAGTTTATGGTATGCCAAAAACAGTGCCTATCACAGAAGATTTCCCAACATCAACAACTAACCCATACGGCGCAACAAAGCTTATGATCGAAAACATCTTAAAAGACGTTTTTGCAGCAAACAATAAATGGTCAATCACACTTCTTCGTTACTTTAACCCAATCGGCGCTCACAAGAGCGGTGAACTTGGTGAAGACCCTAAGGGTATCCCAAACAACTTGCTTCCATACGTTGCACAGGTTGCTGTTGGTAAGCTTGAATACATCCACGTATTCGGTAATGACTATGATACTCACGATGGTACAGGTGTTCGTGACTACATCCACGTTGTTGACCTTGCTCTTGGTCACTTACAGGCTATCAAGCACCGCACAAATGTAACCGGTGTTCACACATATAACCTTGGTACAGGTAATGGTTATTCAGTTCTTGATGTTATCAAGGCATTTGAAAAGGCTTGCGGTAAGGAACTTCCATACAAGATTGAAGAAAGACGCCCTGGTGACATTGGCGAATGCTTCGCAGACCCTGCAAAGGCAAAGGCTGAACTTGACTGGACAGCAACTCGCGAAATCACAGAAATGTGTGAAGATGCATGGAGATGGCAGTCAAACAACCCTAACGGTTTTGAGAAATAAAAACAAAACAAAAACGAGTGGATTAACCACTCGTTTTTTTATGCGTTATTTTTTGTATAGTTCAAAAGACCACCGGCATAAATCATTTCTTTCTGACGTTCTGAAAGTGATACGTTTGCCACAAAATCAAAGCCTTTTGTCTTGTTTGTAACAGTTACGCTGTCCCCTGCTTTAAGCTGACCTGCAACGTCCTTAATTACAATTTCATCACCCTGACTAATCTTGTCATAATCCGCTTCGTTTGCAAAAGTTAGCGGCACGATACCTGCATTGATAAGGTTAGCCATATGGATTCTTGCAAATGACTTTGTTATAACCGCCTTAACGCCAAGGTATAATGGAGCAAGCGCTGCGTGTTCACGGGATGAGCCCTGACCGTAGTTTGAACCACCGATGATGATAGATTTGCCCATTTCCAAAGCTCTGTCGTGGAAATGCTCGTCGCATACTGCAAAGCAATACTCTGAAATCTTTGGAATATTTGAACGAAGTGGCAAAATCTTTGCGCCTGCAGGCATAATGTGGTCAGTTGTGATGTTGTCGCCAACCTTTAAGCTAACCCCTGCTTCAATGTTTTCCATAAGTGGCTGTGAAACCGGGAATGGCTTAATGTTTGGTCCGCGAAGAACTTCAACTGTATCCATCTTTTCTGCCTCGATTGGCGGAACTATCATATTGTCATTTATCTTGAATAGTTCAGGTAGTTTAAATTCAGGCATATCGCCGATTTCTCTTGGGTCTGTTAAGTATCCGTTAATAGCAGAAATTGCTGCCATTTCAGGTGATACAAGATAAATCTGACCGTCCTTTGTTCCTGATCTTCCTTCAAAGTTTCTGTTAAATGTACGAAGTGAAATACCCTTTGAGTTTGGTGACTGACCCATACCGATACAAGGTCCGCAAGCACTCTCAAGGATTCTTGCACCTGCATCAATTAAGATTGATAGTGCTCCGTTTTCAGCAAGCATATTAAGTACCTGCTTTGAACCTGGTGCTATTGATAATGATACATCAGGATGTACTGTCTTACCCTTTAGGATATGTGCTACCTTTAGCATATCAAGAAGTGATGAGTTTGTACATGAACCGATGCAAACCTGATCAATCTTCATATTTCCAATTTCTGCAACGCTCTTTACGTTATCAGGTGAATGTGGACAAGCTGCAAGTGGTACAAGTTCTGATAAGTTGATATCAACGAATTCGTCATAAACTGCATCTTCATCTGCTGATAGTGGTGTGTAGTCCTCTTCTCTGCCCTGTGCTTTCAGGAACACTCTTGTAGTTTCGTCTGATGGGAAGATTGATGTTGTTGCACCAAGTTCCGCTCCCATATTTGTGATTGTAGCACGTTCCGGCACTGACAAAGTCTTAACGCCTTCGCCACAGTACTCAATAACCTTTCCTACGCCACCTTTAACTGAAAGTCTTTTTAAAACTTCCAAGATTACGTCTTTTGCACTTACCCAAGGAGAAAGTTTACCTGTAAGGTTCACCTTTACAATTTTAGGACAGGTAATGTAATATGTTCCACCACCCATAGCAAGGGCAACGTCCATTCCGGCTGCACCGATTGCGATCATACCGATACCGCCTCCTGTTGGTGTATGGCTGTCAGAGCCGATAAGTGTCTTTCCCGGAATACCAAATCTCTCAAGATGAACCTGATGACAGATGCCGTTACCCGGTCTTGAGAAGTAAATTCCGTGCTTTTTACAAACACTTCCTATAAATCTATGGTCGTCAGCATTTTCAAATCCTGACTGTAATGTATTGTGGTCAATATATGCCACACTCTTTTCTGTTTTAACTCTCGGTACGCCCATAGCCTCAAATTCAAGATACGCCATTGTTCCTGTTGCATCCTGAGTAAGAGTCTGGTCAATTCTGATACCGATTTCGCTACCTCTTACCATTTCGCCTTCTACAAGGTGTGCTGATAAGATTTTTTCGGTTAATGTTAATCCCATTTTTTTGCTCCTTAATTTTGATATACGTAAATTTTATACTTTTTGGCGTCTTTTGTCAATAGAACAACCACCCAAAATCACAAAAAAATCCGCTTTTCATAATATAAAACAGAACTAATAGAAGGGAGATGTTTTTTTGACACCAATTTACGCCATCATTTTTCTACTTTTTATATTTTTTATCCTCATCTGCCTCGAATGTATACTGCGAGAAAGAGTTTCATATATTGTTGCCAATCTTAACGAAGACGAAGAAGTTATAGAATCAAGGATTCGTGAAACTATTTTCAAAAATCCCACTTCTGAAATCATAATACTATGTACGCCGAAAAATCCTGATACCATAACAATTTTGTCAAAACTTGAAGAAGAATTTCCACAGCTTCATATCATAAAATAAAGCCGACAAAAACTGTCGGCTTATTTTTATACTTCCATTATGATTGGCATAATCATCGGGCTTCTTTTTGTTGTGTCGTAAATATATCTGTAAACATTATTTTTAACTGAATTTTTAATTGTAGCCCAATCGTGTGAGCGGTTGCAACTTTCGATGCTTTCTCTTGCAACCTCTTTGATTTTTAGCATCAGGTCTTCAGATTCCCTGACATAAACAAATCCTCTTGAAATTATATCAGGGCCTGATACAATATGTCCTGTTTCACCTGACACAGTTACCACCACTATAATAAGTCCATCCTGTGCCAAAAGTTTTCTGTCACGAAGTACGATATTTCCAACATCGCCTACGCCAAGACCGTCAACAAGTATCTTTCCTGCCGTAATGTTACCTGTAATCCTTGCATCCTTTTTGTCCATTTCCAAAACGCTTCCGTTCTGCAGAATAAAAGTATCGTTTATTCCCATCTTCTTTGCAAGGTCAGCGTGTAGCATCAAATGACGGTGTTCACCGTGAACAGGTATGAAATATTTTGGCTTGGTTAGTGCAAGAATCATTTTAAGCTCTTCCTGACAAGCATGTCCTGATACGTGAACATCTGCAAGAGATTTATAAATAACTTCCGCTCCGATTTTAAATAGCTCGTTTATAACGTTTGAAACACTTTTTTCGTTTCCCGGAATTGGTGTTGCAGAAATGATAATAAGGTCATCTTTTGTTACTTCAACCTTTTTATGGTCTGAAAACGCCATACGTGTTAAGGCGCTCATTGGTTCACCCTGTGAGCCTGTTGTTATAATAACTATCTTCTCCGGCGGATACTTGCTAATATTATCAAGGTTTATAAGCACACCTTCAGGGATTTTCATATATCCCAAAAGTATTGAAAGCTCAACAATATTTTCCATACTTCTGCCGGAAACCGCAACCTTTCTGCCATTTTCATAAGCCGCATTTATAATCTGCTGAACTCTATGCACATTTGATGCAAAAGTTGCGACAATTATTCGTTTTTTACAGTTCTTGAAAATGTCATAGAACTTATCTCCAACGCTTCGCTCACTCATAGCATATCCTGGACGTTCAACGTTTGTACTGTCCGACATAAGTGCAAGAACGCCTTCGTTTCCAAGCTCACCAAGACGTGCAATGTCAATCATTTCACCAACAATCGGTGTCGGGTCAATCTTGAAATCGCCCATGTGAATGATTGTTCCTGCAGGTGTCTTAATAGCAAGAGCACAGGAATCGGCAATAGAATGGTTTGTCCTAACAAACTCAATGGAAAAGAAATTACCGCACTTTACAGTTTCTCCGGCTTTTGTACGCATAAGTTTTACCTTGGAAACTAAATTGTGTTCCTTTAGCTTATACTCAACAAGACCCAAAGTCAGCCTGGTTCCGTAAACAGGCGCATTGATCTGACGCAAGAAGTAAGGAAGCCCACCTATATGGTCCTCATGACCGTGAGTAAGAAAAACACCCTTAAGCTTCTGCCTGTTCTTCTCCACGTACGAAATGTCATTGATAACCAGGTCAACACCCGGCATATCGTCATCGGGAAATGACATTCCGCAATCTACCATTATCATCTCGTTTCCGTACTCGATGAGGGTCATATTTTTTCCGATTTCATCAAGACCACCCAATGGTATAATTCTTAATTTACTTTTTTTCACTATTTTACCTCCATAATTATTTTCCGTACACAACAATTAAATTTATTATACCACATTTTATGTGGTTTAGTCAATATTTTTCCAAGTTACCTAAATGACAAATTTTATTTCCCATTCAGTACCATCGATATTACTTCGGCTATACGTTCACCGCCACGAATTGCCTCTTCAATTGTGTTTCCGTTAGAGCCGACTTCCACAATCAAAGACCCCAAAGTTAAGTGTTCATTAAACCTTTCCTTTCTAAGGTCAATTGGTCTCATAAGTGACGGATAAACATCTATTGCCTTTGCCTGTATTTTTGATGCCAGCTTAAAATTTTCCTGCCACCTGTCATGGCTAAGATTTACATTTGTTCCCACAACAAGCATAATTTGTGCTGTTTTCTCGCCGTTTATATCCGTAACCAGCTTCACCTTTGTCCCGTCTTCTCGAGTTATACCATCACGGTGAACGTCAAGGACCACTTTAATACCGCTATTAGCATTGAGATTCTTACGTATTGTTGCCTCTGCACTTTGGTATGATGCATTGTAGGACGGATAGTCGTGAACAGTTTTATCGTGAATAGCATTTATTCCGTTCCTTAAAAACACCTCTTTCATAGCGTTTCCGATAGCAGTGATATTTTTTGTTTCGTCAAGGTTTCTGTCAGGTGCACCTTTATTATAGGTTTCTTCGCTATAGCTTTCTGTAGTGTGGGTATGCATTATAAGTACCTGTGGGCCGTTATTATCAATATTAAAAGCCAATGGAGAATTTAAGAAATCTCGTGGGTTAATTTGATATCCTGTACTGTTTGAAACCTTGAATCCCTTGTCAATAGTGACACTTTCAGAACTTAAAATAGGCTGTTCTTCTTGTTTTATATATTCTTCCTTTTCTTCTTTTTTAATATCCTTTTTGTCTTTTAAAACAAAAAAATGCTGAAGTATTTTTTCTGCCTGTGTTTTCCTTTCCTTTTGCTTATCTTCTACCCTGCTTGCAGGCACAATTTCACTTGTAATTATACTTTCATACTCCGAAAACGCATTTATATTGACGTTTTTCTTTAAAATAAGGCATACTACGAAAAATAGTATTACCAATAAAATTACCAATAACATCCTTAAAATTTTATCCTTTGTTATCACAATCATTCTTGTACCTTTTATCAATATAAAGCCCTCCAAAAAGCCTATAAAACATTTTGTCCATCTATAAATAATACTGATTTTTACTATATTTTATTCCGCAAAATTTAATGGTAAAAAAACTTTAATTTTTTTCCAAAAAACTCTTGATTTTTGCAAAAACCTATGATATAATACATGAGTTAAATTATGGGTGGTCCTCTGCCTTGGTCGGCACGAACATCTGAATAAACAAAGGAGGGCTCAATGATGAACGCAAATGAAATCATTAACGCTTTGACAAAAGACCAAATCAGAACAGACCTACCTGAACTTGTAGTTGGTAACAACGTAAAAGTTTATCAGAAGGTTGTAGAAGGTAATCGTACAAGAACTCAGATGTTCGAAGGTACAATTATCAAGAAGCAGGGCAGCGGAATCGGCGCTACTTTCACTGTAAGAAGACTTTCATACGGTGTTGGTGTTGAAAAGACATGGCCAGTTAACTCACCTATCATCGAAAAGATTGAAAACGTGAGAAAAGGTCGCGTTAGACGTGCTAGACTATTCTATCTTCGTGACAGAGTTGGTAAGGCTGCTAAGGTTAAGGAAAGAATCTAAGTTTCTTTCTTCACAAATTAAGTTTAAGGGGGCATTTATGTGTCCCTTTTTGCTTGTTTGTTGATTTTATTTTTTGCTATGATATAATTAAATATAGATTTATTTTTATATCATATATGAGGTGCTGAAATGACAGAAAATAATGAAAATCAGGAACTTTCTTCCGTAAAAGAAACAAAAAGCAATTTTAATCTGCTAAAAGAGGTTTGGGAATGGTTTTATACCATCGTAATTGCCCTTTTAGTTGTTATAGTTATAAAAGGCTATATATTTGATATAGTAAGAGTTGATGGTCCTTCAATGAACCCAACTTTAGTTCACAATGACAGACTTGTTATAACAAAGCTTGGCTATAAGCCAGCTGCCGGTGATATTATCATTCTTGATTCTGCATATAAAAACAGAGAAGAATATTACGAAGAATCAGGCAAAGATATGAACGCAGTTTCAAAGTTTTTCGCATATTTTAAACTTCCTGAAAACTTAAAGCATAGATATTATGTAAAACGTATTATCGGAATGCCTGGCGACACTGTTTCAATCAGTGGCGGACGTGTATATGTGAATGACAAAGAACTTTACGAGCCATACTTTGATGGAATTACACGAATCACCGACTATGGTGTTTCCTACCCTGTTACCGTTGAAGAAGGACACGTATTTGTTATGGGTGATAACCGTGGTAACAGTACTGACTCTCGTTCATCTTCTTTGGGTCAGGTACCTATGGAAGCTATTGAAGGTAAATCACAGTTTAGAATTTGGCCATTTAACGCTATTGGAAAGACGGAATAATTTTATTCCGTCTCTAATTTTTATTATGCAGGAAATTACTACTTTTAAGTTGTAATTTCCGTAATAACAAAATTGCTACATTATTCCCACGCCCGCAGGCGGGGCTTTTATCAAGAGCTTTTTTATGAGGTGAATTATGCAAAACTTACAGTGGTATCCGGGGCATATGGCAAAAACCCGCCGTATGATTGAAGAGAACCTTAAGAATATTGACGTAGTTGTTGAAATTCTTGATGCAAGAATCCCTTTTTCCGGAAGAAATCCAAACTTTGACGACATTATTATAAATAAACCAAGACTTGTTGTTATGAACAAGTATGACCTTGCAGATAACTCTATTACTGATAAGTGGACAAAGTGGTATGAACAGCAAGGTATCAAGGTTCTTCCGATAAGCTGTGCTACAGGACAAGGCATTAACAAAATTGCACCAGCAGCTCGTGAGCTTATTAAGGAGAAAATCGAAAAAGCAGCAGCTTCCGGCAGAAATATCGGCGTTAAGATTATGATGGTTGGTATTCCAAATGTTGGAAAATCCACTTTAATTAACAAGCTTTCAGGAAAAGCCAGCGCAAAAACCGGCGACAGACCGGGTGTTACACGAACAAAACAGTGGATACGCCTTGCAAACGGCCTTGAGCTTTTGGATACACCGGGTATTTTACCACCAAAGTTTGAAGACCAGAAAGTTGCGGTAAACCTTGCATATACGGGTGCTATTCGTGACGAAATTATGGAAATTGAGCTTTTGGCTTATTCCCTGCTTGAATATTTAAGAGATAACTACAGAGAAAATCTTTGTGAAAGATACAAGCTTGACGATATAGATGGTCTTGCAGGCCACGAAATTTTAGAGCTTATCGGCAGAAAACGTGGATGCGTCATTTCAGGCGGTGAAATTGACACAGAGCGTGCCGCGAATATCCTTGTGGATGAACTACGTGGATGTAAAATCGGAAAGATTACCCTAGAAAAACCGGAGTTGGTATAGTGAAAAACAACACAAAAAAGCATATTGCTTTCTATATATTACTGTTTGGCATTGTTGCGATAATTTTTATAACTCAGAACAGCAAAGCACGTATGCATAAAAATACTTTTACAGACTATCTTGATACAGTTTGTGACATAACTGTGATTTCAAAAACAGATAAGCCTCTTTCTGTTTGCGAAGAGTATCTGAAATTCTGCCAAAGCGAGTTTTCTGCAGATGATGAAAACTCTACCCTTGTCAGACTAAATAGAAATGATAAAAAAGGCATAAAAATTTCAAAAGATTTACAATCTGTGCTTTCTGCAGGAAGTGAATTCTCAAGAAAACATCCTGAATATTTCTCAATATATTTAGACAGGCTTATAAAACTATGGGACATTTCAGGAAGTCCTGACATTATTCCATCAAAGGAAGAAATCGAGCTTGCAAAAAATACTAACGATATCAATCTTGGTGCTATTGCTAAAGGCTATATAACCGACAGATTAAAGGAAAAGCTTTTGGAACAAGGAGTCAACTCTGCCCTTATTAATCTTGGCGGAAATACCTATGCTATGGGTAAAAAGCTGACAGGTGAAAACTGGAAGATTGGCATACAAAGCCCTAAAGATGAAAGCGTTGTAATTGGCTATATTACCGCTGAAAACCTTGCGGTTGTAACATCCGGTGACTATCAGCGTTATGTAGAAATTGACGGCAAGCGTTATCATCACATATTAGACCCAAGAACAGGTTATCCTGCAGATAGCGGTGTTCACAGCGTCACTGTTATTTGCGAGAGCGCAGAACTTGCGGACGTTCTTTCAACTGCGGCATTTGTTGCAGGTGTTGAAGATGGTCACGAACTGCTTGAAAGCTATGGTGCCATGGGCGTGTTTATAACTGACGATACAGTTTACTTTTCAAAGAAGTTAGAAAACATCTTTAAGCAAATGGATTTTTCATATAAATACAAATTTTTATACTAAAAAAAGAGATGCTTTCGCATCTCTTTTAGTTTGCTTATTTTTCAAGATTATGTATCTTGTCTATTCTATTCTGGTGTCTTCCACCTTCAAATTCTGCGCCAAGCCAAGCGTCCACAATCATAAATGCAAGTTCACGGCCTGTAACACGACCGCCAAGGCAAATGATGTTTGAATTGTTGTGCTGTTTTGTCATTTTAGCAGAATAAACATCACCACAAAGTGCAGCACGAACTCCGTCAATCTTGTTTGCTGCAATAGAAATACCGATTCCTGTTCCGCAAATCAAAATACCGTTTTCGCATTCACCTGAAACTACTGCCTTACCTACTTTTTCGGCAATATCAGGATAGTCCACGCTATTTTCGTCGTAGCATCCAAAATCTTTAAATTCTACACCAATTTCTTTTAGGTGGTTCATAATATGTCCTTTAAGTTCAAATCCACCGTGGTCACAACCAATTGCAAGCATTATTTTGCCTCCCTTTCTTCTGCTTCACGCTCCGCCTGAGATTTTCTCAAGTAAGTCGGCGCAAGCTCTCCATAGTTTTTTGTTTCCTTATTTTTAGCAGCTTCCGCAACGCAAGCCGCTCTCCCAGTACAAGCGAGCTGTGGTGCAAAAAGTGCCTGATTTTTTAATGTATCTTTAATCTTGTCACGGAATACTGCTACTCCGTCACCTAAAAATACTACCTTTTCGCCAAGCTCTAGAAGTTCTTTCATACAATCAACAAGACTTATTGCTCTTGGCTCTTTAATTTCTTTTAAAACGCCGTTTTCCCATTTATAAAAGGCATTATAGACTTGTTCACGTCTTGCATCCATAATAGGGGCTATTATATGCGGGCAAAACGGCAGGTTATGTGCAAGTGCTTCTAAAGTATTTACTCCACACACCGGCTTATTTACCGCATGAGCAAGTCCCTTTATTGTTGTTACGCCAATTCGGAGACCAGTAAAAGAGCCCGGTCCTTCCGACACTGCAAAAACATCAATATCACAAGGCTTTAATTCACTTTTTTTGAAAACCTCATCTATCATAGGCATTAAGGTTTGGGAATGAGTTAATTTATTATTAAGCACACATTCGCAAACAAGCCTGTTGTCATCAACAATAGCAGCGGATGCAACGGTTGATGAGGTGTCTACAGCTAAAATCCTCATTATTTCTCTCGCTTTTCAATAGTAATTTCACGAAAATCTGTATGCACGGTTAGGTTCTTTGAAATTGTAACGTCATATCTTTCTTCCGGCAGGATTTCCATAATCAGTTGTGGCCATTCAATAATTGAAACGCCATCGCCATAAACGTACTCTTCATAGCCTATTTCGTACATTTCTTCAGGATCAGATATTCTATAAACGTCAAAGTGATAAACCGGAAGCTTTCCGTCGTAGCAATTTACTACTGTAAAAGTAGGACTGGAAATGTATTCTGTAACGCCAAGTCCTTTTGAAAGTCCACCTGCAAAAGCAGTTTTACCAACACCTAAATCGCCCCAAAGGCATACAACATCCCCAGGCTTTAAGGTTTTAGCAAAAGCTGATGCAATATTCGCAGTTTCTCTTACACTGTTTGATTTATAAACCATACCATCACCTATATTTTTACTCACTAGTAAAACAAGGCTATACCTTATACGGCATAGCCTAAATTATACATATAAATTTTCAAATCTTATTTGCTTTCGAAATAAGCCTTATCGTCATGAACTTTGCGAAGAAGCATGTCAAGACGCTTTTCAAGATCGTTTAGGATATCGTCAGCATACTGGTCACAGTCAGTTTTGATTTCCATAGCCTTTGTCTGAGCATCGTTAACCATCTGGTTAGCCTGTTCAACAGCCTGCTTTGTGATTTCGTGTTCGTCGATCATCTGAACAACCTTTTCTTCAGCATTCTTAATCATAGTTTCGCTACGAGTCTGAGCTTCAGAAAGGATTCTTTCTCTTTCTTCCTTTACCCATTTTGCTTCCTTAACTTCATCTGGGAATACAAGACGCATTTCCTGGATGTAGTCAAGAAGATCTTCTTTGTCAACAACGATTTTGCCACTTAGTGGAACTACTGTTGCCTTGTCAATAGTTTCTTCCATCATGTCGGTGATTTCCATAATTTCCATCTTCAAAAACTCCCTCTTCTATTTATCTTTTATTTTCAAAATAACATTTTGTGGAACCAGTCTCCCCGGTTCACCGTTATATTTTGCAACTTATTTAATTTACCTTGATGTATGATTTTCCTTGAATATGTCACCATAAACACTTTTCATATTCTTTAAGTTATCATAAATCATTTTTCATATACTGTAACAAAGCTTCTTCCGTATTTCCTCTGTTTTAAAATGCTCAGCCCTTGAAAATCGTTATGTTCATCGGAAAAATCACTCTCCAAAACGATAATTCCATCGACTGTTAAAAGGTCATTTTCCACAATACCCTCAATAATAGGAGCAATAAATCCCCTGTTATACGGTGGGTCAAGGAAAATTACCGAGAACTTGTCCTTCGTAGATTTTATGAAACTATTAGCTTCACAGTTTAAAACTTTTACGTTATCAAATCCCAACGCATCCAAATTTTTATTTATAACTGCTATGGAATTTCTGTCAATATCAACAATTGTCCCACCTTTAGCTCCACGGCTCATTGCTTCAAA
>JAZOOY010000048.1:0-48932 GCA_045655325.1 Clostridia bacterium | reverse complement strand
CGGGCAATTTCACTTACAGATGTTGCAACAAATTTTGCGGCAGAGCCAAAGCCCGGGGTGTGGTCTGTGCCCATAAGGTCGTTATCAATAGTTTTTGGAACACCAACAACGCATACACCTTTGTTGTGTTTTAGTGAGTATTCAGACAACTTATTAACGGTATCCATTGAATCGTTACCGCCGATATATATAAACTTATCAATGTTGTGTTTTTCAAAGTTTGCAAAAATTGTTTCATAAACTTCAGGGTTGGCATCTGGGCTGGGAAGCTTATATCTGCAAGAACCAAGGTAAGCAGCTGGTGTATTCTTTAAAAGCTGAAGATTATCCATATCCGCAAAAATAGGGTTAAGTTCAGCAAAATCATCTTTTACAACACCTAAAATACCATTTCTTGCGCCAAAAATATTTTTTCCTGAGGCAAAAGCACCTTCAATAACGCCACAAAGGGTAGCGTTTATAGCTGCCGTTGGGCCACCTGATTGTGCTACTGCAAAATTTCCGTCTTTCATTATGTAGTACCTCCAAAGTTTAATCATACGACATAATTATACACGAATTTAGTTATTATGTCAACAAAATAACTGTTGCGAAATTCTAAAATCTGTGTTATAATTTATATAGATATTTATTATGATTTGGAGGAAAGATTCTTGGAAACAAAGAGAAAAGTTCCCGAGGTTGTTATAAGACGACTTCCTAGATATTATCGTTATTTAAGTGAACTTGATAAGAATGGTAAGACAAGAATTTCATCAACTGCGTTAAGCGAAAAAATGGGTGTTACTGCCAGCCAGATAAGACAGGATTTTAACTGTTTCGGCGGTTTTGGACAGCAAGGTTACGGATATAACGTAAAGTATCTTTTGAATGAAATTGAAGAATTATTAGGTACATCAAACGGATATAAAGCAATTATTGTTGGAGCAGGTCACTTGGGTCATGCTCTTGCAAATTACGCGGCTATGCAACATCGAGGTTTTGATGTTTTAGGTATGTTTGACATTGACCCTGAGAAAATAGGCAGGGAATGTAATGGAATAAAGATTATGGATATGAAAGATATCGAAGCCTTTATCCGTGAAAATGAAATTGATATTGCAATGCTGACACTTCCTAAAACAATTATTGAAGAAGTGGCAAACGAACTGGTTGAATACGGAATAAAAGGGCTTTGGAATTTTGCTTATGTTGAAATTAAGACAAAAAAGCCTGTTCCTGTTGAAAACGTACATTTGACAGACTCATTGATGACTCTTGCATTTAAGATAAATCAAAAGGTTGATGAATAACAAAATCCTGAACGATTGTTCAGGATTTTTTGCAAATATTAAAAAAGACCATCAATTGATGATCTTTTCTAATTTGGTGACCCGTAAGGGAATCGAACCCTTGTCGCCGCCGTGAGAGGGCGGAGTCTTAACCGCTTGACCAACGGGCCATAGAACTTCTACAGTATAACAAAAACAAGCCTGATTGTCAAGGTTTTTTTGGAAATTGTATAGAGAAAAAGAAAAAAGAGTGCGGATTTAACCGCACTCTTAATAATGTTTACATCATAGGTTTTTCTGTAATACTTATTACTTCTGTACCACTTATTTTAAAGAAAAATGGCATATTGGGTTGTGAATTTTCATAGGTGCTTAAGTATTTGATAAAACCATCTTTATTTGTGGTAGAAATCTCTCTATTTTCACCCTTTTGCACAAAATCATTGTTCCAATCGATAAAGTTGTACATAGTTTCTTGAGTTAAAGTGAATTCTTGTGATTCTATCTCTGGATTATGTATATAATAACCATTTGGCATATCAAAGCTTGTCAACTTGAGTTCAGATACTCTTTCTTTATCTTTTGATGTAACATATTCAGCAATATCAATAATAATTACATCATCTCTAATTTCCTTCACAAATGCACAAATTTCAGTTTCTCTATTTATCACTGTGTCATTAGTACAGGCACAAATAGAAAGAATACATATCGCGATAAAAATCCACGCTAAAATCTTCTTCATATTTTCACTCCTTGATGTTATTTAATTATTTTTTATTCCTGTATAAAGATATTTTTTCAAATATTCAGGCATTGTTTCTTCTGTAAAAGATGCACAATGTGAGTCAAGGTCAATAGTCTGATAATCATCCTTGAAACAATATACAAGGTAATGTGTTCCATCAGGTAGCATACTTGTTTTTCTGTAGTTACCGATTGGTTCGTTTATAAGAGTTTCAGTAAGAGTCAATGCATCAGATGGGTTTATTGATACCATATCCTTAACATTTATCATAAACTCATAAGAGTTACCCGTATCATTCTTATAGGTATATTCATTTTCATTAACAGTAACAGGAAGCGTACAGATCTTCATACCATCCTTAAACGCAGAAACAAATTCATCATAATATCCCAGCTCTTTTAGAAGTGCAAAAGTGTTCTCGAAGTTTGAATTGATATTAATATTGAATGAAAGCATTCTGTTTGGATAGTAATCATAGTCTGCAGGCTGTACGGTAACAAATACACCTGAATCTTTATTTTCTTCGGCTGTCTGGTTGATGTAGAATGAAATGTTAATTGCAAATCCCTGTTTCTCTATTTCATCATAGGTAAGAACTTCCAAATCTTTCTTTATTGCATCTAAAATCCTTGAAGAGTTTTCATTAACTGAAATATGATGCGTATATGAGTTAGAGAAGACACGCATATCAATATTTTTAATCTTGTCAATATTAATCAAATTGAAATCATAAACAATATTTTTGTATTCTGTTGTCTCATACATTTTGGCAATGGCACGGTCTGTCATTTCTTCCGTTACTCTGTATTGACGCTCTAAAGTTTTACCGTTTTTAAGGTTATACTTAACATAAAGGTTAGTATACCTGTCAAAATTATTATCAACAACAGGAATATCGCTTATTAATTCTGAATGAATTGTGCGGACATCTTCAATAAGTTTATCATCTGTCACCATTGGAATAGTATTTCCAAAACGATAGTATATTGTGGCACTTTCAACATCTGCACGCTCTGGAATTCTGTGCTCATATCCAAAGATATCGGTGTATGCAAAAATGCTGATGAAAATCGCCATAAATAGGGCAAAGCCTACATAACCTTTGAAGCTTCCAAACACTTTAACGGTTTTTCTTATAAGCATTTCAGATGCAAAGTATACAACTGCTGTAACAGCTGCTGCTATTGTGAAAATAGGTACTGCACCAAGGTTGGTTGAAGATAGCATACCGAATATCAAAACTGCCGCAAAAACAGTTGCTGTGTATTTCAAAATAGGTCTGAACACCTTAAATGCGGCAACGTCACCGCAGGCTTCAAGTTTGCGATTCTTATATAGCAAGAATGCAAGAATATAAAAGGCAATAGCCATAGCAACAAATATCCAACTTTGCGGTTCTAAAAACACATTTAAATCTTTATTGTGGTCAACAGCTGAAGAGAATAGCCATACCATCGGAGTATTATTTACAATTTGTGTACCGATGAATGTGTTAGACTCAGAAAAGCCGTAAAGGAATATATCACTTATAAGGTAAATTCCAAGAGCAACAATCAAAGGTGCTGTGTGAATAAGCAAGTTTATAGCAAGGTGTGCCGCTGTGTGTCCCGTTAAAAATGCCGCAAATGTTGATACAGAAAGCATTATAAAGCTGATTGCGATATTTAAGAAGAACCAGTAAACAACAGAGCTTGATGTAATAATTTCCTGATAACCTGTAAGGCTCATTACTAAAAGAATTACGGCATTTAATAAAACAGGAAGAATTATTAGCGTAAGACTTGCCAAAATATTTGAAATGTAGTTTTCTAGTCTTGCAAGTGGCAGGCTATGTATGAAATTACTCTGTTTTGCGGAGTGAACATTGTTAAAACAAAGTGTTGCGACAATGGTCGGCACAATCATTGCAAGCAGTACGGGTATAACCATAAATCCGCTTTGCAGGATCAAAGGTGTTGTTTCAGGTACATATCTGTATGAATTGAAGAGATATTCCTTTTCCTGTACCAAAATGATAAACGGCAGGGAGAAGAAGAGTATGATAAAGTATAAGAAACTGCCCCATTTAAAACGCTTTAAAGCATTTTTATATATTCCGAAATTAAACAATGATTTGCTTGAAGTCATAACCCAAACCTCCTAACTCATAAATGAATACTTCCTCAAGTGTGAGGCTGACCTTATCAAAAATCAAAGGATTTGCGTTTGAAACAATATCTGTAATGGAGTCTGAATCGCCCTTTACGATTGCAGTATATACAGAACCTGTTTTTGATAGGTGAAGAATGTCAAGTGCATCTTTTAAGACTTCAGGGAACTCACCAGAGAATGCAAGCTGAAGCTTTTGAACGTTACCTTTTAAGTCATCAAGTGGCTTTTCAATAACCATTTTGCCGTTATGGATAATTCCAACATGGTCGCAGATATCTTCAAGCTCACGAAGGTTGTGAGAAGAAACCAAAACCGTCATTTTGCGCTCTGCAACGTCTGCAATTATAACATTCATTATCTGCTTACGCATAACAGGGTCAAGCCCATCAAGTGGTTCGTCTAAAATCAAAACTTCTGGCATACAGGATAGTACCAAGCGGAATGCAACCTGTTTTTTCATACCCTTTGAAAGTCTGCGGATTTGAGTGTTTTCATTAAAATGTAGAATTTCGCCAAGCTTTTCAAAACGCTCACGGTTAAAGTTTTTGTAAACGCTTTCGTAAAACTTTGCCATTTCCTTAATTGTATATGTACCGAAATAGTACCAATCGTCATTTATAGAAAGAACTTTTTGTTTAAGTTCTGCATTTTCCCATACATCTTCGCCGGCAATTGAGATTTTACCTGAATCCTGTAACAAAACGCCTGTTAGGTGGCTGATTATTGTGGTTTTTCCTGCACCGTTAGGGCCAACAAGACCATAAATACTACCACGCTTAACAGTCATATTAAAGCCGTCCAAAGCGTGAAAGCCGTCAAAGGTTTTTACTACGTCTTTAACTTTAATCATCAATTATCATTCCTTTCTTTTAAAATATTTGTAGTGATTTTTAAGATTTTCTCCTCAGATTCGCCATAGAATGCAAGTTCACGTACGATTTCTGCAAGAGAGAAGTATAGCTTGTCAAGTGTACGATTATCAGCTCCGTGAGATTCAGCTACAAAATTACCCTTACCGCGAATAGAATAGATTACGCCATCTGTTTCAAGTGCCTTATAGGCTCTTTGAACAGTATTTGGGTTTACTGTGAGGCTAACAGAAAGCTCGCGTACAGATGGAAGCTGGTCGTTTGGCGCCAATACACCGCAAATAATAAGGTCTTTAATGCCTTGGGTTATTTGTTCGTGCAGAGGCTTGTCATTTTTGTAGTCAAGTCGTATCATTTAATCACTCCTTTCAACTGTATCGTTTGTATTAATACAGTTAAAGCATAACACAGGAAAATTTGATTGTCAATACTTTATATAAAAATTTCCTTTAAACAATGCATTAAAAAAAGACTGAATAAAATTCAGTCTTTTTTTTTAAATTGATTTTAATGTTCCAACTACAACACGGTCATTACCGCACAAATCTTTTATAACAGCAATGTCAGTAAAGTTTTTATCCATTAGGGAAGAAACCTCATTACCTTGGTCATATCCGATTTCAAATACAAGCATTCCACCTTTGGTTAAAAGATTTGGAGCAATATCACAAATTCTGCGGTAGAATTTAAGTCCGTCTTCGCCACCATCAAGGGCAAGATGTGGCTCAAAGTCTTTAACTTCGGTTTGTAATCCGTCAATAACTTCAGTTCTGATGTATGGCGGATTGGAAGTTATAATATCATATTTTCCGTTAGGAATTTCGCTCAAAATATCGCATAGCTCAAAGCTTGCACGGGATGTTAACATTAGTTTCTTGCAGTTTTCTTCGGCAAGTTTTTTTGCGTCAGGACTTATATCAAGACCACGTACAAAAGCTCTTGGGCAAAATGCAGCGATGCTTAGTGGAATACAGCCTGTGCCTGTGCCGATATCAAGTAGGGAAAAGCCGTCATTTTTCTTTTTGTCTATTACATATTCAACTAAAGTTTCGGTATCTCCTCTTGGAATAAGCACAGATGGAGTAACTTTAAATTCCAGCGACATAAATTCCTGTGTGCCTAAAATGTATTGAAGCGGTTCGCCAGAAATACGTCTTTCCAAAAATGCTAACAATTTCTTTTCGTGGTTTTTAGAAATCTTTTTATCGTGCATTAAAACAAGGTCTGTTGCAGAAAGAGAAAGCACATGACGGAAAAGTGCATGTGCTTCAAAAACAGGGTTATCATTACCTGATTCCCTAAGCTGTGTAATAGAATTTTGAAGTAGTTCTTTAATTACCATTTATCTGATTCCTTATCCTCAGGGATTACTGCCAGCATTGATTCGATTGCAACTTCAATCTGTGAATCATCAGGCTCTAAAGTTGTTAGTCTTTGTAGCCAAAGTCCTGGTTTTGTAAGTGTTCTTACGCAACCATTTGAACGTCCTGCAAGCTTGATAACTTCATAAGAAAGTCCTGCAACAACAGGAAGTAATAAAATTCTTGTGCCCATTCTAAGTAGCAAGCGGGCAATAGCACCATACTGGTTGAATCCAGGAAGAAGCGCATAAATCGCAATACTTACAATCATTACAATAAGGAGAAAACTTGTTCCGCATCTTGGGTGAAAACGTGTGTACTTTTTAACGTTTTCAACGGTAAGTTCTTCGCCTGCTTCATAACACGCAATGGTTTTATGTTCCGCTCCGTGATATTCAAATACACGGCGGATTTCTTTCATACGTGAAATTAAGTACATATAAGTAACGAAAATAATCATTTTTACAATGCCTTCAACAGTACTTAAGAAACTGCCAGTAGATGCAAAGTCCTCAAATCCAAGCCATTTTAAAAGGTCCTGAATACCTTGTGCAATAGCGGTTGGCAAAAGAATGAAAAGACCAACACTCATAACAAGTGAAAGTGCAATAGCAACGTAAATAACGATATCTTTTATCTTGTCACCAAACTTTTCTTCAAGCCACTTATCAAACTTGCTTTCGGTTTCTTCTTCCTCCTCCAAGTCAACAAACTCTGCCGAGAACATTATAGCTTTCATACCAATAACAAGGCTTGAAATGAAATTAACACAGCCACGAACTATTGGAAGGGAAAGGAACTTATTTTTCTTTTTTGTTCCGTTTTCATCAACTTTGCAAACAATTTCGCCGTCAGGTTTTCTTACTGCCATTGCAGTTTTAAAAGGACCACGCATCATAACGCCTTCAAGGATTGCCTGACCGCCGATTGATGTTATATGTTTTTCAGTTTTCAACTGTAATCACCTCTTTTCTACATTATACTTCATTTTGTATTTTATTGCAATAGAAAATTAAATATATTTGTCGAACTTATGCCAAAAATCAACAACGCCTTATGACAGGATATACGGCATATCTTTGCTATAATAATTTCATAATAAATACAAAGGAGAGAGATACTGTGACAGTATATGCAGACGTATCTTTTTTTATAAATTTTACTTTTGATGCAGAGATTTTATTGCTTTTATGCAAGGTGTATTCAAAGAAAATCCCGATTTTAAGGATTATTCTCGCATCCTTGCTTGGCGGACTTTTGGGTGTGTTTGCATTTGTTCCTTATCTTGAAATTATGGCAAGACCGCCTGCAAGATTTATTATACCAATTTTTATGATTTGTATGGTATTTATGCCACTTGGAAGAAAAGCGTTTTTTAGTCGGTATTTATCCTATCTTGCCATTTCTTTTGTTATGTCAGGAATGATAAACTTCCTCGAACTAAATGCATATACAGGTCTTTTGATACCGATTCCAATTTATTTTTTGATATGCATTTTAAGAAAAAACTTAAATAAGAAAAAAGGCGAAGTGGTTCTGGAATTTAAGAATAAAAAACTGACGACAGACGGATTTTTTGATACGGGAAATATGCTTTTATCAGGCGGACTTCCTGTCATTCTTGGTAGCGAAAGAATTTTTAAAGAGCTTTTGGATTGTGAAATTTCAAGGGAAAATATAATGAGCCTTGCCAAGAGATTTGAGATGCGAATAATACCATTTATGTCCCTTGGAAAAGCAGGAACTGTTATGGGCATAAAGCTTGACAGAATATGGGTTGACGGAAAAGAGTATGAGAATGTTGTTATGGCGTATGCGGGCAACAGATTCTCAGATGAATTGATTTTGAACTCGATTATGACGTAGAAAGGATTTTAATTATGCTTACTTTAATAGAGGGAATAAAAGGTAAGATAGCAAAACTGTGCATAGGCGAAGAAATACTGTACATAGGCGGTCAGGACGTACTTCCGTCACCGCTTACAAAAGACGAAGAGGAAGAACTTTTGGAGCATATTGCTGAAGAAGATGCAAAGTCAAGATTAATTGAACATAATTTAAGACTTGTTGTTTACATAGCACGTAAATTTGAAAATACAGGTATAAACGTAGAGGACCTGATTTCTATCGGAACTATCGGACTTATAAAGGCGATTAACACATTTAAACCCGATAAAAACATAAAACTTGCAACCTATGCATCAAGGTGTATTGAGAATGAAATATTAATGTATTTGAGAAAGAACCAAAATTCAAAAACAGAAATTTCCATAGACGAACCGCTGAACGTGGATTGGGACGGAAACGAGCTTCTTTTGTCTGATGTATTGGGAACGGATAACGATGTAACGTATCAGAGTATAGAAAAAGAAGTTGATATAAAACTTTTATCAATTGCTATGGAAAAACTTTCTAAACGTGAACAGGATATAATGCGAATGCGATTTGGCCTTTCGGGAAGTAAGGAAAAAACACAGAAAGAAGTGGCTGATTTTATGGGGATTTCACAATCATACATATCACGCTTAGAAAAAAGAATAATAAAAAGGTTAAAAAAGGAGATATTAAGAATGAACTAAAAAGAGAGGATTGATTTTTCTGGATAAGAAAGAATATAAAAAACTGGTAGACAAAAAAACACCATCGTCAAAGGTGGTGTCAAACTCTGTGAAAGCCTTTTTGTTCGGCGGAACAATATGCGCTATAGGACAGTTTTTTCGTAACTTTTACGGACAATTTGATTTGGGAAAAGAGCTTACGGGAAGTGCTGTTTCCATAACAATGATATTTTTAGGAGTGCTTTTAACGGGACTTAATATTTATCCCAAGCTTGCAAAACATGCAGGAGCGGGCACAATCGTTCCAATAACAGGCTTTGCAAACTCTGTTGCATCTCCTGCGATTGAAGCAAAAACCGAAGGTATGGTTATGGGCGTTGGCGCAAAAATATTTACTATTGCAGGGCCTGTAATTGCGTACGGAGTTTTAACTTCTGTAGTTGCAGGAATATGGTATTTTATAAAATCATTTATGTGATGAAGTGTATGAAAGCGGAAGTATAAACCCCGAAAGAGCAGGGCAGTTTATATCGCCTGCAACAGGCTTTGATTTTACGGTGATTACGTTTGCAAAAACGGTACTTCCGGTATCTTCAGGGAAGTTTAAAACTTCATAGGTAAAGCGTGTGGCTTTCTTTCCTTTATATTTTGAAAGATTTAGTCCGCTTTCTATCTGAAGAACGTTATAATTGTCATAAAATTCATCAAATTGGGGCGGGATTTCTATTTCTTCCACAAGGTAAGGATTTTCCTTTACCTCGATGCCGTATCGGGACAAAAAACGCCTGTTTAACGTATTTTCATCACAGAAAAAGAAAAGGAACCCAAGGGTAAGAATAAGGATAATTGATATAGTTAGAAAATACATTTTTTTCATTATTTACCTCTTCCAAAATAATAAAATTTATTTGCAATAATATATTATGTAAATAAGGGGCATAATAATGAATGTAAAATATAAAAGTTTTGCAAATAATTGAAAGGAAGGATATTGTTATGATGAGTACTATTGATAACATTGCACTTACTTTGGTGATTATAGGAGCTATAAACTGGGGAAGTATTGGTCTTTTCAAATTTGATATTGTAGGCGCACTTTTCGGTGGCCAGGGTTCAGTACTTTCAAGAATTATTTTCACTTTGGTAGGTCTTTGCGGACTTTGGTGTATCGGTCTTTTGTTTAAGGACAAAACACCAAGAGACAGAATGTAAATTATACAAAAAAATCATCGCGAGAAAGCGATGATTTTTTAATATCTGTTATTGTGCTCCTTAAAAGCACGGTCCATACTTCGTTTTGCGTCTTTTTCCTGTAAGTCACTACGTTTATCGTATAGCTTTTTACCTTTACATACGCCAAGTTCTACCTTAACCTTTGAGCCGTTTAAGTAAATTGACAAGGGAACAAGGGCATAGCCATCCTGCTGAACCTGACCAATAAGCTTTCTAATCTCATTTTTGTGTAAAAGAAGTTTTTTGTGTCGGAGCGGGTCACGGTTAAAGATGTTTCCTTGCTCGTATGGGCTTATATTCATACCTTTAACAAAAACTTCGCCTTTATCAATAGATGCATAGGCATCAACCAGATTAACTTTTCCTTGGCGGATAGACTTAACTTCGGTTCCAAAAAGCTCAATACCGCATTCAATGGTTTCTAAAACGAAATAATTGTGTCTTGCTTTTTTGTTTTGTGCAAGAGTTTTTATGTTTTCCATCTAAAATCTCCTAGAAAATATTTTCTCTAGTTATTATATCCTGTTTTTGGAAAATTTGCAATTGTTTTGTGATATAAAAGCCATTTTTTTAAAAATAATTTTTTTACTTAAAAATATACATATATTTTACAATAAAAAACCTTGATTTATATGATAATATGTATTATAATAATATAAATAAACAATTTTTGCTAGGAGGCATAAAGGTTTGAACAAGATTACTTTTAACTACAAGAAAGCATTAGACTTTTTAGGAGAGCATGAAATTGTTTCTTTGAAGGAATACGTGGCATGTGCACACGATATGCTTCACAACAAGACAGGTGCAGGAAATGACTTTTTAGGATGGGTAGACCTTCCTACAAATTACGATAAAGAAGAATTCGCAAGAATCAAAAAAGCTGCTGAAAAAATCCGTAGCGATTCAGATATTTTGGTGGTAATCGGTATCGGCGGGTCATACCTTGGTGCAAGAGCTGCTATCGAAATGCTTAGCCACTCATTCTATAACGTTATTGATAAAGAAAAGAGAAATGGTCCTGTTATTCTATACGCAGGTAACAGTATCAGTTCAACATATATGCAGGACCTAATAGAAGCTGTTGACGGAAAAGATTTCTCTGTTAACATCATCTCAAAATCTGGAACAACCACAGAACCTGCCATCGCATTCAGAATCTTCAGAGAACTTCTTGAAAAGAAGTACGGAAAAGAAGAAGCTAAAAAGAGAATTTACGCAACAACTGACGCAAAACGCGGAGCTTTAAAGAGCCTTGCAGACAAGGAAGGATACGAAAGCTTTGTTATCAGTGATGACGTTGGCGGACGTTATTCAGTATTAACAGCAGTAGGTCTTTTACCTATTGCAGCAGCAGGTATTGATATAGACGAAATTATGCGTGGTGCAAAAGCTGCACAGGATCTATACAATAACCCTGACCTTATGACAAACGAATGTTATCAGTATGCGGCTTGCCGAAATGCACTTTTAAATAAGGGCAAGAACGTAGAAATGATGATAAACTTTGAACCAAGCCTTCACTACTTTGCAGAATGGTGGAAACAGCTATTCGGCGAAAGCGAAGGTAAGGATGGAAAAGGTATTTTCCCAGCGGCTGCAGATTTTTCAACAGATTTGCACTCAATGGGTCAATATATACAGGAAGGACAAAGAATTCTGTTTGAAACTGCAGTATTGGTCGATGAACCGACTAAGGATGTTATCATCAAAGAAGATGCAGAAAACATCGACGGACTTAACTTCCTGACAGGCAAGACAATGGATTTTGTCAATAAAAAGGCAACAGACGGCGTTTGTCTTGCACATACCGACGGTGGAGTACCGAACCTTGTTGTAAGCGTTCCAAAGCTTACAGAATACTATTTCGGTATGTTGGTATATTTCTTTGAAAAGGCTTGCGGTTTATCCGGATACCTTTTGGGTGTTAACCCATTTAACCAGCCGGGTGTTGAAGCATATAAGAAAAATATGTTTGCTCTACTTGGAAAGCCTGGTTATGAAGATGAAAAGGCAGTTTTGGAAAAACGTCTTGGAATCTAAAAAATAATATAACAAAAGGAGGAAGTCGCTATGGTAGAACTTCTAATTGGAACAAAAGGAACAGGTAAAACAAAGGTATTGCTTGATAATGTAAACTCTGCAGCTTCAACAGCTGAGGGTAACGTTGTATTTATCAGCAACAATACTTCACAGAATATGTATAATATCACATCAAAGGTTAGAATGGCAGACACATCTGATTTCGAAATCGGTTCATGGGATGCATTCTTCGGATTTATTTGCGGAATTATCAGCGGTAATTTCGATATTACAAACATTTTTGTTGACGGAACACTTAAGATAGTTAAGGATCTTGACGGATTCGAAGCTTTTCTTGCAAAACTTGATGATGCAAGCAAGAAGTTTGATATCAATTTTGAACTTTCTGTTTCTGTTGATGCAGACGCAGCACCAGAATATATCAAAAAGTACACAAAATAGTATTTGGGCGAAAGGAACATACGCGAAATGCAGTATAAAAGTACACGAAACAGCAGTATTTCAATATCATCTGCTGAAGCTATAAAACAAGGACTTTCAGTTGAAGGTGGTCTATTTGTGCCGGAAACCATTCCTGCGATGGCATCTTCTGAGATTGAGTCTTTAGTTAATATGAATTATAGACAAAGAGCAAAGGTTATCCTGTCAAAATTCCTTACTGATTTTACAGAAGAAGAACTAGATAACTGTATCAATAAGGCATACACAAGAGAAAAGTTTGGCAGTGACAACATTGCACCTGTTTATAAACTAAACGACGATGAGTATATTCTTGAACTATGGCACGGACCTACTTGTGCATTTAAGGATATGGCACTTCAGATTTTGCCACATCTTTTAACAACATCTATGAAGAAGACAGGGGAAACTGACGAAGTAGTTATCCTTGTTGCAACTTCAGGTGACACAGGTAAGGCAGCCCTTGAGGGATTCCGTGACGTTAACGGAACAAGAATCATTGTATTCTATCCAAACAACGGCGTTTCAGAAATTCAGAAACTTCAGATGGTTACTCAAGAGGGTAACAATGTTGGTGTGGCTGCAGTTTCAGGTAACTTTGACGATGCACAGAGCGGTGTTAAGAAGATATTTACAGACGAAAGCTACAAAGATGTACTTTTACATAACAACTTTAAACTTTCTAGTGCTAACTCAATAAACTGGGGAAGACTTGTACCACAGATTGTATATTATTTCTCTGCTTATGCTGACCTTCTAAAGTCAGATGAGATTAAGATGGGTGATAAGATAAATATTGTTGTACCAACAGGTAATTTTGGTAACATTTTAGCATCTTACTATGCATATAAAATGGGACTTCCTGTAAACAAGTTTATCTGTGCATCTAACAAAAACAATGTTTTGACAGATTTCATCAAAACAGGTGTTTACAATAAAAACAGAGAATTCCATACAACAATTTCTCCATCTATGGACATTTTGATTTCAAGTAACCTTGAAAGATTTTTGTTTGACTTATCAGGCGGAGATGACGGCGTTATTGCTGATTGGATGGCAAAACTTACAAACGACGGTAAGTACGAAGTTTCACCAGAAGTTAAAAAGCAGATTACTGACATTTTTGCCGGTGGATGTGCTGATGACGAAGAAACAATGCAGGCAATTAAAAAGTGCAAGGATGAGTTTTCATATACTATGGATACTCATACAGCTGTTGCCAAGTCCGTTTATGACAGATATGTGGAAGAAACAGGCGATAAAACTAAAACGGTTATTGCTTCAACTGCAAGCCCGTTCAAGTTTAACCAGAGCGTTTTGATTGCACTATCAGGTCACGGCTCTGTTGCAGGCCAGGATGAGTTCGCACTTTTAGATAAACTTTCTGACATCAGCGGAATGGATATTCCGGAATCACTTGCAGGACTTAAGAACAAACCACAACTGTTCAACACAGTTTGCGAGAAGGAACAGATGATTCAGATAGTAAGCGACTTTTTACAGATAGGCTAATTTAAAAGGAACTGTTATTTAAACAGTTCCTTTTTTGTTTGTATTTTTTAAAAAAAGTATTATATTAAGCTCGGATGCAAGAAAGAAGATTATCGTTGAAAAGTATATCCATAAAACAAGTAAAAATATGGCGGTTAAGCTTCCGTAAATGTAGGAATAATTGGCAAAATTCTCGATATAAAAGGAAAAAATACGTATAAAAACTATCCAGGAAAAAGAGGCGAGAATACCGCCGGGAAGATTTGAAAAAAGCGGTATTTTCCTGTCAGAAAACAAGAAATATACTAATGTAAATATTATGGTCAGGGCAAAAAAACCAACTAAAAACATAATAAATTCCGAAGAAATTATAACAGAAAATACCGCCAAAGCAAGCAGAGAAACAATGACAATAATTACGAAAAACATCAGTAGTATACTTGTTAAAAAATCTTTTATAAAAGTAGGGGTACCAACCCCATATATAAACCTTAAACCACGGCGAAGAGCAGAAATTCCTCTTGATGCAGTCCAAAACAGAGAAAGAGCAGAAAAGGAAAGAAATCTTCCTGATGTTTTATAAAAAACTTCTTCCAGGATTCTTTTTGCTGCACTTAAAGATGCCTCGGGGAAAAAGGAAAGAAACACCCTTATTATTTCGTATTCGGATACCTGCGCAAAGAGTTTAATAAGAGATATAAAAAGAGTTATAAAGGGAATAGCAGAGATAAGAATATAAAAGGACGCATGGGAAGAATAAACAAAAATTTTGTCTTGCTTTATTTTATTAAAAATATTAAGCATTGCATTAAAAAAATTCATATTTTCACCTTAAAAAGTAGTCGGTAATTTAATTTTTGCAAAAAGCGTAAAAATATTCGGAAAAACATAGTAAAAATCGTAAAAAAACCCGCTAAAACACTTGTACTTTTTAAGTTTTTGTAGTATAATAAAATAGTATATTTATAGATAGTGGTGATTTATGTGATTAACTTAGTTTTAGTAGAACCTGAAATACCGCAAAACACAGGAAACATTGCAAGAACTTGCGCGGCAACAGGTTGCAAACTTCATATAGTAAAACCTATGGGCTTTGAAGTAGATGACAAGAAACTCAAACGTGCCGGCCTTGATTACTGGCATCTTTTAGGAATACAATATTATGAAAATTTAGATGACTTTTTTGAAAAGAACAAGGGTGGAAGATTTTACTATTCCACAACTAAAGGAATAAATACATACTCTGATGTTTCTTACGAAGACGGTGACTTTATCCTATTTGGTAAAGAAACAAAGGGACTTCCTGAAGAACTTTTAGTTGATAACAAGGAATATTGCATAAGAATTCCTATGATAGATGAAGCAAGAAGCTTAAATCTTTCAAATGCCGTAGCAATAGTGGCATACGAAGCATTAAGGCAGACAGGCTTTAGTCAGCTTAAACAGGAAGGGCAACTAACAAAATTTGATTGGTAAGGAGAACAATATGAAAAAAGTTAAGATTTTTGTTGATACCGCAGCTGATATGACAGAAGCTTTAAGAAAAGAATATGATATTGATATAATCAATTTCCTTTCAGTGTTTGGTGAAACATCATATGTTGCAGGAGAAGAACTTTCAAACGAAGAATTTTATAAAAAGCTTGCGGAAAGCGAAAATATTCCTACAACATCACAGACACCTCCTGCAGTAATGAATGAAACATTACTTAATGCAGCAAAGGAAGCTGATAGTGTTGTTTACTTGACTATTTCTTCAAAAGCCAGCGGACAGTTTGGAAACGCTAAAATGAATGCAGAAATGATTATGGAAGAAAATCCGGGTACCGATATAAGAATTGTTGACAGTACTAACTTTTCTGTTTATATTGCAGAAGCTGCAATCAGACTTCGTACACTTCTAAATGATGGTATGGACCTTGACGAAGCAATTCCTAAGGCGCTTGAAGTTAATGACGAGTATGAAGCGTACCTTTTAGTTGATACTTTAAAATACCTTGAAAAGGGCGGAAGAATTACAAAGACTGCAGCTATTGTAGGCGGACTTTTGGATATTAAGCCGGTTCTTTCTGTAAGAAACGGACTTATTGAGCCTATCGAAAAACTACGTGGCAAAAAGAAACTTCAGCAGAAACTAATTGAGCTTATGCGTGAGAATCCTGATTTTGACGAAGATGCAAAAGAATTCTTTGTTGTTGATTCTGATAAAGAAAGCGGAGACAAGCTTGCTGAAGCTCTATGCGAAGAATTTGATATTGAAAGCGTTAAGCGTAGATATGAATTTGGTCCAATTATCGGAACGCACGCAGGTGGCGGTGCATTTGCGGTAGTATTTAAGAAAAAGAGGTAAGTTATGAAGTATATTGTAATTTTGGGAGACGGTATGGCAGACTATGCCGTAGATGAATTTGGTGGCAAAACCGTACTTGATGTGGCAAACAAGCCAAACATTGATTTTATGTCAAAAAACGGCGAACTTGGAACTGTTAAAACAGTTTTAGACGGTATGAAGCCAGGAAGTGACGTTGCGAACCTATCTGTTATGGGATATGACACAACAAAATGTTACACAGGACGTTCACCACTAGAAGCTGCAAGTATCGGTGTTGATTTAAAGGATACAGACGTAACATTCAGAACAAACCTTGTAACCTTGTCAGATGAAGAAAATTACGAAGACAAAACAATGCTTGATTATTCAGCAGGTGAAATTTCAACTGAAGAAGCAAAGGAGCTTATTGAAGCAGTTGAAAAGGAACTTCATACAGAATATGCGCATTTCTTTGCGGGTGTTAGTTACAGACACTTACTTGTTTGGGCAAACGGTAGCACAAACGTAAGCCTGACACCACCACACGATATTTCAGATAAAAAGATTACTGATTATCTTCCGAAGGGTGATAATGGTGAAGAACTACTTAACTTGATGAAGAAATCAGAAGAAATTTTAAAGAATCATCCTGTAAACAAAAAGAGAATTGAAGCTGGCAAAAATCCTGCAACTTCAATCTGGGTTTGGGGTGAAGGCTCAAAGCCGATGCTTGAGAATTTCTATGATAAATATAACCTTAAAGCAAGCGTTATTTCTGCAGTTGACCTTATAAAAGGCATTGCAAAATGTGCTGATATGAATTCTATTGACGTTCCTGGTGCTACAGGTAACTGGGACACTAACTTTGACGGAAAAGCACAGGCAGCCCTTGATACACTTTTAAAGGATGGTGCCGACTTTGTATATGTACACATGGAAGCACCTGACGAATGTGGTCATCAGGGAAATGCAGAAAAGAAAAAGCTTTCAGTTGAACTTATTGATGAAAAGGTGGTAGGATTCTTAAAGACAAAGCTTGAAGAAGCAGGCGTAGATTATAAGATGCTTATTCTTCCTGACCATCCTACACCAATTAAATTGAAAACACACGTAAGCGATCCTGTTCCATATATCATTTACGATTCAAGAAAGAATCAGGGTTCAGGACTTACATATAACGAGGAAAATGCTAAAAGTACAGGCATTTATATAGATAAGGGTCATAACTTGATGAAACATTTCATTGAAGAATGAGGGATAACTCGTGAGTAGTAAAAAATTAAAATCTAAAACATTGGCACGGTACCTGTTAATATTCATTTTGGTGCTGTTGGTATTGATATCCATTCCAAAAGTTGCCGGTGCTGTAGGATATGCATTGTGGCTGTTTGCTCCGTTTATTATCGCATATTTTGTATCTTTAATCGTTAACCCGATGGTAAACGGAATCGAAAAACGATTCCACCTACCAAGAGGCGTATGCGCAATACTTGTTATTGTCTTGACTGTCGGGGTTTTGGGCGGAATTGTTACCGGTGTCATCTGGAAGATTATAGATGAAATCCGTAACGTATATGAAGATTTGCCGATAATTTATGAGAATGTGCGAATTGCATGGATCAGAACATCTGATTTCTTTTCGGATTTTGTGGCGATGCTTCCTGATAACTTACAGAACGTATTTTACGATGCTTCAAATCAGGTTCTTGAATGGTTTGCAGATATTGCCACAAATACACACATTGTGCGTTCTGCAGGAAATATAGCTAAAAAACTTCCAAGCATCTTTATAGTAGCCATTGTATTCATACTAGCGCTTTACTTTATGATTACCGATGCTAAAAAGGTATCCTTGGCTGTAAAAAAACCATTTTCAGAAGAATTTATTCAGAAGATGGAAGGATTTAAAACCGAAATAAAAAGGTATGTTGGGGGATATGTTAAAGCACAGCTAACCATTATGTGCATATCCTTTACAATAATTTTAATAGGCCTTTCAATACTTAAAATTGACTATGCATTGATAATTGCTATTGCAGTTGCAATTTTAGATGCTCTTCCGTTTTTCGGTAGCGGTGCAGTTTTATGGCCATGGGCACTTGTTGCATTTATAATGGGCGATGTGCTTTTGGGAATAGGCCTTATAATAATTTACCTTGCGGTAATTCTAATGCGCCAGTTTATAGAACCAAAGATAGTAAGCCAAAATATTGGCATTCACCCGATTACAACGCTTATGGCGATGTATGTGGGATTCAGAATTTTCTCTATTGGCGGTATGATCGTAGGCCCACTTGTTATGGTAATGCTTGTAAGCCTATATCGTACAGGAATTTTTGATGGAGTGGTTATATCGGCAAAAAACCTTTTCAAAAGGCTTGGCCGTGAAATAAAAAGTTTAACAAATTCTTTAAATGATGAGGAGAATAAACATGGGGAATAAATTTTATATTACCACAGCGATTGCGTATACATCACGTAAACCGCACATTGGTAATACTTACGAAATAATCTTGACAGATGCTATAGCAAGATTCAGAAGATTTTTAGGAGATGACGTGTTCTTCTTAACAGGAACTGATGAACACGGTCAGAAAATCCAGGAAATCGCAGAAAAAGAGGGAGTTGCTCCAAAGGCTTATGTTGACGTAATCGCTGAGCAGATTAAGGACATTGCAGATATGCTTAATGTAAGCTATGACCACTTCATAAGAACAACTGACGAATATCACGTTGAAGCGGTTAAGAAGATTTTCAAAAAGCTTTATGACCAGGGTGATATCTATAAGTCAGAATATGAAGGTTTATACTGCACTCCTTGTGAATCTTTCTGGACAGAAACTCAGCTTGTTGATGGAAAGTGCCCTGACTGTGGCAGAGAAGTTAAGAAGACAAAGGAAGAAGCATACTTCTTCAAAATGAGCAAATATCAGGACAAGCTGATGAAATACATCGAAGAAAACCCTGAATTTATTCAGCCGGAAGCTCGTAAAAAGGAAATGGTAAACAACTTCTTAAAGCCTGGTCTTCAGGATTTATGTGTATCACGTACAAGCTTTACTTGGGGTGTCCCTGTGGAATTTGACCCAAAACACGTTGTTTACGTATGGATAGATGCTCTTTCAAACTATATCACAGCACTTGGCTATTCACCGGACAATAAGGGTGAACTTTACAATAAGTATTGGCCTGCTGATGTTCATATCATCGGTAAGGATATCCTAAGATTCCATACAATCTACTGGCCAATTATGCTAATGGCACTAGGCGAACCACTACCAAAGCAGGTATTTGGTCATCCTTGGATGCTATTCGGTGAAGAAAAGATGTCAAAATCACGTGGAAATGTTATTTACGCTGAAGACTTGGTAAGACATTTTGGCGTGGATGCAGTAAGATATTACTCACTTCACGAAATGCCATATGCACAAGATGGTAACATCACTTACGATACATTTATTGCAAGATATAATTCTGACCTTGCAAATACACTAGGTAATCTTGTTAACAGAACTGTTGCAATGATTAACAAGTATTTTGGCGGTGTTATCGGTGATGCAAGCGTAACAGGCGAGTTTGACGAAGACCTCAAGAATGTTTGTCTTTCAGCTATTGATAATGTAGTTAAGAAGATGGAAACATGGCACATTGCAGACAGTCTTGACGAAATCTGGAAGATTGTTGACCGTGCAAACAAGTACATTGACGAAACAACACCTTGGGTGCTTGCAAAGTCTGATGAAACAAAGCCACGTCTTAATACAGTTCTATATAACCTTGCAGAAACAATCCGTATCATTGCGGCATTACTTCAGTCATTTATGCCTGAAACTGCCGAAAAAATTGCAAAGCAGATCGGAGCTACTGAACTTTCTTATGAAAGCACAAAAACTTTTGGTATCCTAGCTACAGGAACAAAGGTTGAAGAGCCACAGGTATTGTTCGCAAGAATAGACGCTGAAAAGAAAATGGAAGAAATCGCGCTTGAGAATGAAGAAGACAAGATTGAACTTGCTCCATTTAAAGAATATTGCGACTTTGACGACTTTGAAAAGCTTGACCTTAGAGTAGGTAAGGTAATTGAATGCGAAAAGGTTGAAAAATCTGAAAAGCTATTAAGATTTACTCTTCAGGTTGGAAGCGAAACAAGACAGATTCTATCAGGAATTGCAAAATATCATAAGCCTGAAGAACTAATCGGAAAGAACGTAATCTTTGTGGCAAACTTCAAGCCAAGAAAGATGATGGGTATGGAATCACAGGGAATGATTCTATCTGCAGAATTTGGTGATGGACTTACAGCATTAACAACTATAAATGACATACAAAGCGGTGCAGAAATCGTTTGATAAAGTGAAAGGAAATTAACTACAATGAGAATGAAAAACTTGTTGGTACCAACACTTCGTGAGGTACCTGCAGAAGCAGAAATTACAAGTCACAAGCTAATGCTTCGTGCAGCTTATATCAGAAAACTTGCGGCAGGAATTTATTCATACTTGCCACTTGGTCTTAAGACTCTAAAGAAAGTAGAACAAATAGTTCGTGAAGAAATGAACAACGCAGGAGCTCAGGAACTTCTAATGGCAGCACTTTTACCTGCAGAAGCATATCAGGCATCAGGAAGATGGGAAGTTTTTGGACCATCAATGTTCAAGCTAAAGGACAGAAATGACAGAGATTTCTGTCTTGGACCAACTCACGAAGAACTATTTACTCAGACAGTAATCGATGAAGTTCGTTCATACAAAGAATATCCAATGACTCTTTATCAGATTCAGACAAAGTACCGTGACGAAGGAAGACCAAGATTCGGTCTTATGCGTGGTCGTGAGTTCATTATGAAGGACGCTTACAGCTTTGACCTTGATGAAGCTGGACTTGATGTATCATATAAGAAAATGTATGACGCATACTGCAGAATTTTTGATAGACTTGGTCTTGACTATACAATAGTTGACGCCGATTCAGGTGCTATGGGCGGAAGCGGTAGCCAGGAATTCATGGTTAAATCACCTGTTGGTGAAGACGGAATCGCATACTGTGACGATTGCGGATATGCGGCAAACTACGAAAAGGCAGTATGTATCCCGGCAGACAAGGACTATCCTGCAGGCGATCTTGAAATTACAAAGATTGAAACTCCTGATGTTCACACAATAGAAGAACTTGTAGAATTTTTAAATTGCGAAGCACATCTTTTTGCAAAAACAATAATCTATAAGGCAGATGACAAGTACATAGCTGCAATGGTTAGAGGAGACAGAGAAATTAACGAAGTTAAGCTTAAGAACCTTGTTGGTGCTATAGATGACCTAGAACTTGCAGCACCGGCTATTGTACGTGATTTAACAAATGCGCAGGTTGGTTTTGCAGGTCCTTGCGGACTTACAATTCCTGTATATGTTGACCTTGAAGTTGCAAATATGAAGAACTTCGTTGTTGGTGCAAACGAAACAAACTACCACCTAACAAACGTAAACATTCACCGTGACTTTGAGCCAACACAGATTGCTGATATCAGAGTTATTGAAGATGGCGATGCTTGCCCACGTTGCGGAAAACCAATTAAGACTGCACAGGGAATAGAAGTAGGACACATCTTCAAACTTGGTACTAAATATTCTGATGCATTAGGTCTTAACTATCTTGATGAATCAGGAAAGGCTAAAACAGTTGTTATGGGTTGCTACGGCATCGGTGTAACAAGATGTTTAGCAGCTGCAATTGAGCAGGGAAATGACGAAAACGGAATTATTTTACCGGTTTCAATTGCTCCATTTGAAGCAATCGTTATTCCTGTAAACGCAAAAGACGATGAGCAGATGAAGATTGCTGAAGATATATACAATGACTTAAAGGCTGCCGGAATTGATACATTAATTGATGACAGAGCCGAACGTGCCGGTGTTAAGTTTAAGGATGCGGATTTAATAGGTATTCCTCTTCGTATCGTTGTAGGTAAAAAGTGTGGAGAAGGAATTGTTGAATACAAGCTCAGAAAAGATGAAAATCCAAGCGAAATGACAATTAAAGAAGCGACAGAGAGTGCAATAGGATATATCACAGAAAACAGATAAATTTGTTTAGGGGGATATTATGAATTTTTTAAGAAATCATAAGAGAACAATACTTCTGGCTTTAGCGGATAGCGTGGCAATAGTTTGTGCGTGCTTATTTATGTATTTGGTGCTAAATCTTAGCTACCAATACAATATTGTTCCTGTAGTATTATTCGCAGGAAATATTGTACTTAACATAGCACTTATAACGGTATTCAGCATTTTTGGAATGTGGGCTTGTAGAGTGTATCTTAATATATGGCGATATGCATCAATAAAAGATTTTTCAAAGTGTATTAGCGGAATTATAGTTGGTACTGTGTGCATATACATACTAAGAATCTTTGCCATAATTATAGGCAGACCTTTTGTATCTTCAGATATATTTGTACTTACAAGTATGATGTTATCAACAATTGCTGTAATTACTATTCGTGTAGGATACTTCTATCTTTATAACAGTATTACCAAATCCCCAGCTGAAAAAAAGAGCAGAACCTTGATAGTTGGTGGTGGTGCTGCTTGCCGTAGAATTATAAGCGAAATGAAGAATCCGGAAAGTAAGTATAAGCCGATAGCTATTGTAGACGATGACCCGGAAAAAATCAACAGAAAACTGCACAATATTCCGGTTGTAGGCAATGTTAGTAACATCCCTGAAATTGTTGAAAAATATCATATTAAAACAATTCTTGTCGCTATGCCTTCTGTAACCGGAGAAGAAAAGAAGCGAATTATGGGTATTTGTTCTGAAACCGTTTGCGAAGTTAAGACGATACCACACTTATATGATCTTATCATGAGTGCAGATATTCTAGGACAAGCTCAACCTATTAACGTTGAAGACCTTTTAGGTAGAGAAGTAATAAGATTTGATAACCAAGAAGTAAAAGCACTTTTAAAAGACAAGGTTTGTATGGTTACAGGTGGTGGCGGATCAATCGGTTCCGAGCTTTGCCGTCAGATTGCAAAATTCAAACCAAAGAAGCTTATTATTGTTGATATTTACGAAAATAACGCTTATGATATTCAGCAAGAACTTCTTTCAAAACACCCTGAACTTGAACTTGACGTAAGAATTGCATCTGTGAGAGACTATGATAAAATTAAGGCACTTTTTGAAATGTTCAAGCCTGAAATCGTATATCATGCGGCAGCTCATAAGCACGTGCCTTTGATGGAAACAAGTCCTGAAGAGGCGATCAAGAATAACATAATCGGTACATATAATGTTGCAAGCATTGCAAATATGTATGGCGTAAATAAATTTGTGTTGGTTTCTACTGATAAGGCGGTAAACCCAACAAATGTTATGGGCGCAACAAAGCGTTGTTGTGAAATGATAGTTCAGTATTTTGCTCAAAAGAGTACATCAACTGAATTTGTAGCTGTAAGATTCGGTAACGTATTAGGATCAAATGGTTCTGTAATACCACTATTTGAAAAACAGATTGCGGTAGGCGGACCGGTAACAGTTACACACCCTGATATCATCAGATTCTTTATGACAATTCCGGAAGCTGTTTCTCTTATCCTTCAGGCAGGAACAATAGCACAAGGTGGCGAAATATTTGTGCTTGATATGGGTGAACCGGTTAAGATTCTAACTCTTGCGGAAAACCTAATAAAGCTTCACGGAAAAATCCCTTATGAAGATATTCCTATTAAGTTCTCAGGACTTCGTCCTGGCGAAAAGCTATTTGAAGAGCTTTTAATGTCAGAAGAAGGTCTTCGTGAAACAGCGAATAAGAAGATATTTATCGGTAAACAGATAGAGATAGACGAAGAATCATTTATCGCTTCAATTGAGCGTATTCGTGAAATTGCAAATAGCAACAATTCAGACGAAACTGTTTCGGAACTTGAAAAAATTGTTCCAACGTTTAATCATGTTATTATAAAGTAAAAATAGGAAATACTACATAGTATAGCTTTTGAAAGGAATTCATAAATGAAAGAAATACTAAAACTTTTTCTTGCTTTTGCTAAAATAGGAGCCGTCACCTTTGGTGGCGGCTATGCTATGTTACCTATACTTCAGCGTGACATCGTAGCAAAACACAAGTGGGCAACTGAAGATGAACTTTTAGACTACTTTGCCATAGGTCAATGTACGCCAGGAGTTATTGCAGTAAATACTGCCACCTTTGTTGGGTATAAAAACAAAGGCATTTTGGGCGGAATTTTCGCTACCTTGGGCGTTGTTTTTCCATCTGTTGTGATTATAACAATCATAACTGCATTTGTTAAGAATTATTCGGAAATAGAAGTGGTACGCTATGCCTTAAACGGTATCAGGGTTTGTGTATGTGTATTGATTTTAAACTCCATACTAAAACTTTCCAAAAGTTCTCTTATTGATAAATGGACTTATATAATTTTTGGTGCGGTATTCGCCCTTTCAATTTTTCTTGATGTGTCATCTGCATTACTTGTACTACTTGCAGGCGTTGCAGGATTTTTAATCAAGAAATTTTGCATAAAAGAAAGGGAGGAATAAGTATGTTTGAGTTATTCTTTGCTTTCTTTAAAATAGGCCTGTTTGCGGTTGGTGGCGGACTTGCAACGCTACCGTTTTTACACGAACTTGCAGAAAAAACTGACTGGATAAGTGTTGCCGATATTTCAAATATGGTTGCAGTTTCAGAGTCAACACCAGGCCCTTTAGGTGTAAATATGGCGACATATGTAGGCTTCTTAAAAGAAGGTCTTTTAGGCGGAGCTGTTTCCACGTTAGGACTTATAGCACCATCACTTATAATAAGTATAATAGTTGCCAAGATGCTGGTAAAATTTAAGAACAGCAAAACTGTTAAAGATGTTTTTTATGGACTTCGTGCAGCTTCCTGTGGACTTATAGCAGTGGCAGGCGTAGGCGTAGCAAAAATTGCGTTCTTTACTGAAAACAGCTTTTTCTGGCAAGGTGGAATACTTGCAGTGTTGCTTTTTTTTGGAACACGCAAACTAAAATGGCATCCTATTGTTTTTATTGCAATTTCTGCTTTGATAGGCATTATTTTTAAATTCGAAATATAAAAGGTGTGCTATTTTGCATACCTTTTTAATTTAAAAATTAAAAAACTGTTAATATGTTAAAAAAAGCCTTTAAAAATGCGAATTTATGTGATATAATTGTTTCATTAGTTTTCTAAAAAGGAAAGGATAGTTTAAATATGACATTGTGTTCGAGATGTCACAAAAATCCTGCGGTGGTTTTCATAACCAAAATGGAGGGTGACAAAACGATAAATGAGGGACTATGTATAGCATGTGCAAAAGAGCTTGGCATAGCGCCTATAAATAATATGATTGAACAAATGGGCATTTCCGACGAAGATATTGAAAATATGAACTCGGAAATGGCTAACTTTATGACCACTATGGAAGAAAATCCGGAAGCACTGGAAGGTATGATGTCCGGAATGTTCAATATGGACGAAGATGGTGGAGCACCTACTGCGCCATTTGATTTTCTCTCAGGTCTTATGAAAGGAAAACCTACAGAAAATTCTAAAGAGACGGATGGCGACAACAAAAAGGACAAAAAGAAAAAGCCTTTAGGTGGCAACAAAAAGAGTATGCTTGACACATACGGCACAAACCTTACAGATAAGGCAAAACAGGGAAAAGTTGATAGAGTAATAAACCGAAATACAGAGATTGAACGTGTTATTCAGATTTTAAACAGACGTTCTAAAAACAATCCTGTTATTTTGGGTGAACCAGGTGTGGGAAAAACTGCAATTGCGGAAGGACTTGCTTGCAGAATTGCGGAAGAAAACGTTCCGCCAAAACTTTTTGAATATCAGCTTTACCTTATTGACTTTACTGCCCTAGTTGCAGGAACTCAGTTCAGAGGTCAGTTTGAAGCACGATTAAAGAGCCTTCTAAAAGAGGCGGAAGAAGCAGGCAACGTAATACTTGTAATTGATGAAATCCATAACATTGTGGCAGCAGGCGATGCAGAAGGTGCAATGAGTGCTGCAAACATTTTAAAGCCTGCTTTGGCACGTGGTGAAATACAGATTATAGGCGCAACAACACTTTCTGAATATAGAAAGCACATTGAAAAGGATTCGGCCTTAGAACGTCGTTTTCAGCCTGTATTGGTGGATGAACCGAGTGTAGAAGAATCGGTTGAAATATTAAAGGGCATTAAGGATTATTACGAAGAGTACCATAGTGTTAAAATCAGTGACAAGGTTATAGAAGAGGCTTGTCGTATGAGTGAACGCTATATTACAGATAGATTCCTGCCTGATAAGGCCATTGACGTTATTGACGAAGCAGGAAGCCACGTAAACCTTAAAAATATTGCGCTTTATGAAGCTAAAAAGATAGAAAAACGCTTATCACAGATAACAAACGAATCGCAAGATGCTGCAGATAATCAGGATTTTGAGAAAATGGCCAACTTAAGACAAGAAGAGCTTGAACTTAAGGCTCGTCTTAATCACTTAAACGAAAAAGCGGCAGATGCCGAAGTTACTTTAGACGACATTGCGGCTGTTATTGAAGGATGGACAAAAATTCCTGTTCACAGACTAACAGAAGATGAGGCAACACGACTGTTGTCTTTAGAGAACAGAATTCACGAAAGAGTGGTAGGACAGGAAGATGCAGTATCCAGCGTTGCTCGTGCAATACGACGCGGAAGAGCGGATATTTCCGTAAGAAAACGTCCTGTTTCCTTTATATTTGCAGGGCCTACAGGTGTTGGAAAAACAGAACTTGTTAAGACAATTGCGGAAGTTATGTTCAATTCCGAAGATGCTCTTATACGCTTTGATATGTCTGAATTTATGGAAAAACATTCCGTTTCAAAGCTAATTGGCTCACCACCGGGATATGTTGGATACGATGAGGCGGGTCAGCTTACTGAAAAGGTGAGAAGAAAGCCATATTCTGTAATCCTTTTGGACGAAATCGAAAAAGCACATCCTGATGTATTTAATCTGTTCTTACAGATTTTGGATGACGGTAGAGTGGCAGACAGTCATGGTAAGATTGTTAATTTTGAGAACACAATCATTATTATGACTACAAATGCTGGCTCTGAATTTAACAACACATCTATGGGCTTTAATTCTGATAACGAAGTTACTCTAAAGGGTAATGTTGAAAAGAGTTTGAAGCAACAGTTCAGACCGGAATTCCTAAACAGAATTGATGAAATTGTTACATTTAAGCCACTTACAAAAGATGAACTTAGAAGTATTTTGGATTTACTTCTTTGTGATATTGTAAGAAAGATGAACGAGCGTGGTGCTAAAATCGAAATTACTGATAGTGCGAAGGATTTAATCCTTGAAAATGGCTATGATGTAAAGTATGGCGCAAGACCACTAAAGCGTTCAATACAGAAGTTGTTAGAAGATAAACTGGCAGAGTTTTCCTTGAGAGAGAAAATTGATGACAAAACAGTAATTACTTGTGATAGAAAAGACGACAAAATTGAAATCACAATAATTCACAGCTAAAGAAAAGTACCTTGAAACTCAAGGTACTTTTTTTAATATCAAAATTTCTTAATTTTTCATACTATAAAATATAATTAAATCGAAAAAATAATTAAAGAAAGGAGGAACATCTATGAAAAAAGAAAAATTTAATTTAGAGCTTTTAGACGAACACATGAAAGTTGCATCATCAACAGAATGTACAGGACTAATTCAAATTCCTCCGACAAATGAGGAAGAAGCGGAAGCTTATAGCGATATTTATGTAATACCGGAGCAGGTGAATGATTATGATATAGTAAACCGGCCAAAGGGTAGGGAAATAAAGTCTGCTCCAAGCGTAAAAAAAAGAGCCAGATAAGGCTCTTTTTAATTATTTCTTTAGTAAATCTCTGATTTCGGCAAGAAGTAGAACTTCCTCTGTTGGCTTTGGTTCTTCAGGTTCTGGCTCTGGTTCTGGTTCTTCTGTTTTTGAGAACTTATCCTTTAGAGTATTCATAATTTTTACTACACAGAATACTGAGAACGCGATTAGGAAAAAGTCAATTACAGCCTGAAGAAACTGACCATAAGTAATTGAAAGTTCTTCATTTACTACATAAGATAGCTCTGCAACATTTATTTTGCCTGTTAAAATACTGATAGCAGGAGTAATAATGTTTGTAACAAGTGAGTTTACAATTTTTGTAAAAGCAGTACCCATTACAACACCGACAGCCATGTCGATTACATTTCCTCTTGCAATAAACTTCTTAAATTCATCAAAAATTTTCATAAGTAAAATTCCTTTCAAGAATTAGAATGCAAGCTGTTCGTCAAGGAATGCTTCCAAATCACAAATCTTAATTCTCTGCTGCTGCATAGAATCTCTGAAACGAACAGTTACTGATTCGTCAGTTTCTGAATCAAAGTCGTATGTGATACAGAATGGAGTACCGATTTCATCCTGTCTTCTGTAACGCTTACCGATTGAACCTGCATCATCATATTCCATGTTATACTTCTTTGAAAGCTCTGCGAATACTTTTTCAGCACCTTCGTTAAGCTTCTTTGAAAGTGGAAGAACTGCTGCCTTTACAGGAGCAAGAGCAGGGTGGAATCGTAGAACGACACGTGAATCTCCGCCTTCAAGTTCTTCTTCGTCATATGCTTCAACTAAGAATGCAAGAGTAACACGGTCTGCACCAAGTGATGGTTCGATACAGTAAGGAACGTATCTTTCGTTTGTAATCTGGTCAATGTATTCCATGTTTTCGCCTGAGTGGTTCTGGTGCTGCATTAAGTCATAGTCAGTTCTGTCAGCAACGCCCCAAAGTTCACCCCAACCAAATGGGAATACGAATTCGATATCTGCTGTACCCTTAGAATAGAAAGCAAGTTCTTCAGGTGAGTGATCACGCCAACGAAGATTTTCTTCTCTCATACCAAGTGATAGTAGCCAGTTCATGCAGAAATCTTTCCAGTAGTAGAACCATTCCATATCTTCACCTGGCTTACAGAAGAATTCAAGTTCCATCTGTTCAAATTCACGAGTTCTGAAAGTGAAGTTACCTGGTGTAATTTCGTTACGGAATGACTTACCAATCTGACCGATACCGAATGGAACTTTCTTTCTTGATGTTCTCTGAACGCTCTTGAAGTTTACAAAGATACCCTGAGCAGTTTCAGGACGAAGGTAAACTGTTGCAGAGTTATCTTCTGTAACACCCTGGAAAGTCTTAAACATAAGGTTAAATTGTCTGATATCAGTAAAGTTTTGCTTTCCGCATTCAGGACAAACGATGTTATTGTCAGCTATGTACTGAAGCATCTTTTCGTTGCTCCAACCATCAACAGTAACGTCTTCGCCTTTTTCGTGAGCAAAGTCTTCAATTAGCTTATCTGCTCTGTGTCTTGCGTGACATTCTTTACAGTCCATTAGAGGGTCTGAGAATCCACCAAGGTGACCTGATGCAACCCAAGTTTCAGGGTTCATAAGGATAGCACAGTCAACACCAACGTTATATGGTGATTCCTGAATAAACTTTTTCCACCAAGCCTTTTTCACGTTATTTTTAAATTCAACACCTAGTGGGCCGTAGTCCCAAGTGTTTGCAAGTCCGCCGTATATTTCGCTACCTGGGTAAATGAAACCTCTACCTTTACATAAGGCAACGATTTTGTCCATTGTTTTTTCTGAATTTTTCATTTTATAAACCTCTTTTCTTAAAAAATGAATATTTCCTATAATTTTACTAAAAAAAAGCCGTTTTGTCAATAGAAAAAGCCTGTTAAATGCCGATTTTTCTTGTTTTTTAAAATAATATTTGATTTGACAATATTTGTTTGACGTATTATAATAAAATAATCAAACTTATATGGAGATTTTATGAAAAACAACATTTCAAATCTTAATCCGGACAAGATAACCGTTCCGGGAAAAGTTTATTATAAAGAAATAACTGAATCCACTAATATTGATGCAAAACAGGCTGAAAATGCACCTGATAAAAGCATTTTTCTTGCAGATATGCAGACAAATGGACGAGGAAGGCTAGGAAGAGAATGGTCATCGCCAAAAGGATGCGGAATTTGGATGAGTATTCTTTTAAAGCCTGAAAACGAAATTTCAGATGTATCACAGCTTACACTAATTGCCGGACTCGCAGTTTCACGAGTGATTAACGGTACGGTTATAAAATGGCCCAATGACGTTCTTATGTCAAATAAAAAAGTTGCAGGAATACTAACCGAAGCGACTTTAGAAGGCGGAAGAATTAATCACATCATTGTGGGAATCGGGATAAACGTAAACAATGAAGATTTTCCTGAGGAGCTTTGTGATAAAGCAACTTCAATTTATATTGAAACTGGAAAAGTATCGGACAGAGAAAAGCTTATTCTTGATATAACAAAAGAGTTTTTCTCAATATATGATGAGTTTTTACAAAATGGTTTTTCTATTTTTAAAGAAGAATATATAGATAAATGTGTAACATTAAATAAAGATGTTTACCTTGTAAACAACGATGATAAGCGTATAGCAAAAGCAGTTGGAATAACAGATAAGGGTGAGCTTATTGTTGAAACTAATGGCAAAGAAGAGGATATAAATTCCTGTGAAGTTTCCGTTCGTGGACTTTTAGGATATGCTTGATATAAAGGAGGGTTAAAGCGTTGCTATTTACCGAATACGAACTATGGCAAAGGGGAGAACTGGACCTTTTTGATTTCAGAGAGATACCTGAAGCTTTATATAAAGAGGCGATTTCAGAAGGCGAGAAGTATCTTAATAATGATTGGGGTATTTTAACTGCATCTATGTACACAGATATGCAGACAGAAAAATACCATGACGCCTACAGAAAAAGACGTGAAGCTCTTGCGTCATTGGCACTTGCTGAACACGTTGAGAGAAAAGGCAGATTTTTAACAGATATAATTGATGGCGTATGGGCAATTTGTGAGGAAAGTACCTGGCAACTTCCTGACGGAAGCGGTAACTTAAGGGATGTACAAAACCCTAGATTTGACACAAGTTCTACACGAACCGCAGCACTTTTAGCATTAGCTGTGCATTTATTTCGCAAGGATATGCCTGTAGGAGTTAAAAAAAGAACGCTACTTGAAGTGCGAGAAAGGGTTTTGAATCTTTTTGCAGAAGCAAAACAGCTTACTCCTGAAAATACTGCATACACACTTTTAACTTGTATTTTTGCAGAGCCTGATGAGAACAAGCGCAGACAAATAGTTGATAAAACTCTTACTTGTCTTGAGTTTTTCTTATGCGAATACACAAAGGACGGAGTTCGTGCTAAAAATGAGCAAAGCCTATACCTTTGGTCAGCGTATATTTTTGACATTCTTGAAATTTTGTATAACGTAACTGACCAAAAGTTTGCAGTTTATAGTGAGCCTAAGGCGAAATTTGCAGCTGAGAGTATTTATAAAGCACACATAGGAAATGGTGGTTTTTCAGAATCTACAAACGAAGAAGATGGTGCAAGAATTTATCTTTTCGGTAACCGTATGGATTATAAAAAGCTAATGGATTTTGGTGCAAGCGAGTATCTTAAGATAGACGAAAAAACTCTTCCAAGAAGCATAAATCTATTCCACAAGCTTTATTCGGTGAAGTATGCATCTGAAATAATCGAATATGGTGATAATTTTGACGAGCAGGAATGTGGATATATTGACAGCATGGACATATTTGTTAAGAAAACAAAGAATTTCTCTGTAGCTGTAAAAGGCGGAGCTTCTTTTGCGGGAAACTTTATGGTTTATCTTGACAATGAGCCATATGTTGTGGATTTGGAAAAATCCCATAACCTGCCAATGATTAATGGATTCACTCAATTTTCAAACACAAAAAAAAGCAGTATGCGAACAAAAGGAAAATGGTTTAACTATTGACCTTACAGAAACATATCCAAAAGAAGCAGGAGTTGTAAACTGGGTAAGAAATGTTGAAGCGGAAGAAAAATACGTTATCATAACAGATAACTATGAGCTTTCTAAAAACGATGATTTAAAAATTATTTTGATAATGAACGAGAAACCGATTTTGTCAGGTGACAGAATTTTGGTGGGTGATGCTTCAATACTTTGGGACGGAGATCTTGCGCTTCGCATGGAACTTGTTAAGTCAAAGCACTACGATTATGTTTACAGGCTTGTTTTTGTCGTAAAAGACAGAGAACTAAAGGGAAGCATTAGAATAGCTATGAAAAAAGGTTAAGACATGAAAAAAGCAGAAACGATTTTCGTTTCTGCTTTCAATTTTCTTGGAATTATGCATTCAAGATGCAAAGAATAACAGTTGTAACAAGGAAAAGAACTGCTAAAGCTGTAGTCATCTTTGCGTACATTGCAGCCTTTGTTCTTCCTGAATTTCTGTTGAAGAAAGAGTCGCCATCAGGTGTTGAGCCTGAAATACCCTTAAGACCCGGATCTTTGCCTTCCTGTAATAAAACTACTGCAACAAGTGCAACAGTTACTATAATGTGCAAAACTAAAAATACCGTATTCATCTGAAGTAAACCTCCTGTTTTTTTTATGTAACGGATATATTATACCATCATTGTTCATAATTTACAAGTAAATTTTAATTTTTTTTATAAAAAAATGAAAATGTTATGTAATTGTAAACTAAAAGTGTAGAAATTTGATGAAATATATGATAAAATTAATATAATTCGATATACAGAAAGGATAAGCTATGGAAAAGAAATTAAAAAGATCAGTAACTGACAGAAAAATATCCGGAGTTTGTGGCGGCATAGCTGAATATTTAGGTTTTGACCCAACACTTGTTCGTCTTGGATGGGCGGCAATAACTTTATTTGCTTGTGGGACCGGCATTGTCGCATATATTGTGGCAGCACTAATAATCCCTGAAGAAGAAACAATACTTTAAAATTTAATGATTACGAGGTACATACCAATGAAAAAGATACTAGCGGCAATTCTTGCATTAATAATTACAATACCTGCAGGAACCATCTTTGCCGAAGAAGATATTGCAATTTTTTATAATGGCACACAAATAGTTTTTAATGAAAAAAATATAGTAATGAACCAAAGAACATTGGTTCAGTTAAGACCGATAGCAGAAGCACTTGAACTTGGAATAGAATTTGCAGCAGAGTCAGGAAGTGTTATTCTTTCAGATGAATATACTGTAGTTACTTTTCAACTAAATTCCAACATCATAAATATAAATGGCTACGAAAAAACAATGGACGTTCCTATGATTGCGCATAACAACTATACTTTTGTGCCTGTTCGTAGTCTTGTTGAACCTTTTGGTAATGAAATTGTATATGATGCAGCAACAAGAACAATCACTATTACAACACTGGAAGATGCTTATAACCAGATGTTTGAAACACCAAAAGCTCCAATTGAGCTTGCAACTGAATTTAAAAAGGTATTTTTCTATCAGTCTCAACCGGACTTTGGATTTGAAAATAACGGACGTGGATACTGTTGGAACTGTTCTTATGCTATGTTGTTCTCAAGCTATACAGTGAACCCAATAACACCACAGGATGTTGCAGCTTATAATGTAGCAAATGGATATGTTGGTAGCTTTATGGCACCACACGAAAGCATTGTCCGTTACTTCGGTTTTGAGCTAGTACCTGCACTTTCAGAAGATTCACCATATTTTGCAGGATTTAACCTAAAGGGTAGAGGAGATACTACACTTAACATAACATCTGATGAAGATGCAAAAGCTGCTATTCGCGAAGCTTTGGTTAATTTCCCAAATGGTGTAATCGTAAGATATGAAGGTTATCCGCACTCAATGGTAGCAGTTGATTATGATGAAGAAAGAATTTACTTTAACGACCCTGCAATGGCTAAGGGTGAACACATACCATTTGAGAAAACCTGCCTTACAAGATTTAAGTTATCTGATATAAGCTTTATGCAGGCAATAAGACCAATCAGTGAGGAATTTTAAGCTATGATTACAGAAAAATCCTGCGGTGGTGTTATCTACAGAACAGTAGGTGGCACAAGAGAGTATTTTTTAGTTCTCAACAGAAAAAATAATGCAAAAGGACATTGGGGATTCCCAAAAGGTCATGTTGAATCGGGTGAAAATGAATATGAAACCGCTACTCGCGAGATTTTTGAAGAAACAGGGCTTTTAGTGGTTTTTCGCGGTGATACCCGAATCGTTACTCATTATAGCCCAAAGCCGGGAGTAGAAAAAGACGTGGTTTATTTTGTTGCATCAGCAAGAAACATTCAAACCGTAAATTTGCAAAAGGAAGAAATCGCAGACTATAAATGGTGCACTTATTCGGAAGCAAAATCACTTTTAACTCACGATATCGATGTTTTGCGAAAAGTTGAAAATTCATTTTTGAAATAATGAAAATTATATAGACAATTTGGTTAAAATGGTATATAATTATCTTAATGTAAAAAAAGAAAGGACGATTATACTATGGACGAGAAAGTTTTTGTAATGAACCATCCGTTGATTCAGCACAAGTTATCAATTATGAGAGATAAGAACACACTTGTTAAAGATTTCAGAGAATGCGCTCATGAAATTGGTCTTCTTTTGGGTTATGAGGCAACAGCAGACCTTGAACTTGAAGATTTTGAACTCGAAACACCAATGACTAAAATGGTAGGAAAGAGAACAAAAAAAGGTGTTGCTCTTATTCCTATTTTAAGAGCAGGACTTGGCATGGTGGATGCAATGATGGATATTATCCCATCTGCTAAAATCGGCCATATCGGACTTTACAGAAATGAAGAAACTCTGGAACCTGTTGAATATTACTGCAAGGTTCCAACTGACATAGAAAAGCGTCAGGTGCTTGTTTTAGACCCAATGCTTGCAACAGGCGGTAGTGCTGTTGATGCTATAACACTTATCAAGAAACGCGGTGCTAAAAATATTAAATTTGTTTGTATTATTGCTGCACCTGTCGGAATTGAAGCATTAAGAAAAGCTCATCCTGATGTTGATATCTACTGCGGAGCTGTAGACGAAAAACTTAACGAAAACGGATATATCGTTCCGGGTCTTGGTGATGCCGGTGACAGACTGTTCGGTACACTATAATGAATAAACGGTGAGCGTTAGTTCACCGTTTTAATATGACCTATACTTTGGAGGAAACTTGATATGCGAATGCGTAAAAAGAAAAACTGCGATGTAAGACTTGATAAAAGCGGAAGTCTTTGGATAAGAAACCCTGAAGAATATAAGGGAAAATGGAATAATGAGTTTGGTAATCAGAATCCTGTTCATTTGGAAATTGGTTGCGGAAAAGGACAGTTTATCTGCCAGATGGCTCAGAAATATCCTGAAATAAACTTTATTGCTATTGAGATTGAAAAAAATGCAATGGTTATTGCTATGGAAAAGGCAGAGCCTTTAGGTCTTAAAAACTTGCGCTTTATAATTGCAGATGCGGCAAACTTGAATGAGTATTTTGAAAAAGGTGATGTAAATAGAATTTACCTTAACTTTTCTGACCCTTGGAAGAAAAGCAAGCAGGCAAAACGTCGTTTGACCCACAAGAACTTCCTTGATGTTTATAAAAAAGTTATAAACATTGGAGATATGATTTGCTTTAAAACAGATAACCAGAAGTTGTTTGAGTTTTCGCTGAATTCTTTTGCGCAGGAAGATTTTAAAATGTCAAACATAACTTTTGACCTACATAATTCAGGCTTTGAAGATAATGTTATGACAGAATATGAAACAAGATTCTCAGAACAAGGAATGCCAATTTACAGAGTTTGCGCAGAATATGTAAGATAAAAAAACCACCCATAATGGGTGGTTTTTAATTTTGACCGAAAACGAATTCTTTTCCTGTCATATCATAGGGAATAAGAAAATCTGCATTAAGATTTTCCCTGTGCATATCAACACTGCGTATTGCATGGTTTTGATATGTGCTGTAATAATAAATCCCCTTATTTGTATTACAGCAAGAGGAATAAACAGTGATTTCATATTTGTCATTTACTTTAACGCAACCACGTACTTGCTGAGCATAAGACAAAATGTGGAAAAATTGACTTATGCTATCCATCTCATCATTACTACAAACCGATAAAGATTTAGCAAAGGTGGCTCGTACGAATCTGGACATAGAAGAAAAATCCCCAGGAAGTCCTAAACCTCCAAGGCCTCTTGAATAGGCATCATATGAGAGATTTTCGGAAAAAGTTTTAGCAGGATTACTTGCCGAAATATGCGCATAGTTATTCAAATCAAATATTTGATAGGGAAAGGGTGGATTATTTGTAAGGACCCCTAAAGGATTCTCATAAATTTTAAGTCCGTCCTTTACTGTTTCTACAGTAATCGCTTCTTTTTCATCTGCTACTATCCAGTGAAGTGGTGTCAATGGGTAATCACTACTATATGCAATGTCCGAAATGTTTGATTCTTTAAGAAATTTGATAACTTCTGATACACTTTTGAATTTTCCTAAAATATAAGGAATAATCTCAAAAGGTGCAATATTATTTAAACCGTGTTTTGGCTTAAAATATACTGCATTGTCAGGAAAATTAAGTCCTGCTATAGATAATCCCACTTCGTTGGTTGCGTCGTAATAAAGCGGGTATCCCTTATCAATTTTTGCTACACCAATCATTGCGTAATGCGTTTTCAGGGTATCCATCATTCTGAAATCAAATGCAAAATTTCTTGGTGTAATAACAATCTGTTCTCCTAAAGAATATTCAAGGTCCAAGTTTCTTCCGAAATAATGGTCCTTTGTTTTAAAAGTCAAGGCAGTGCACATAAATATTCCTCCCATAATATCTTGCGCAGTAAAAAAGGGAAGATACTTGGGAATTTTTTGCAAAAAAATACACAGAGATTACTCTGTGTATTTCATATTAATAATTTTCTGCTCGAACTTCAAAGTAGCTCTGTGGATGAGCACATACAGGACAAATTTCAGGAGCTTTCTTTCCAACAACAAGATGTCCGCAGTTACGGCATTCCCACATTGTTTCGCCAGCCTTTTCAAAGACTTTGTTCATTTGAACGTTATCAAGAAGTCTTCTGTAGCGTTCTTCGTGTGCTTTTTCGATCATAGCAACTGCACGGAATTTTGCAGCAAGTTCTGTAAAACCTTCAGCTTCAGCTTCGTCTGCAAATGTTGCGTACATATCTGTCCATTCATAGTTTTCGCCGTCTGCTGCAGCTTCAAGGTTAGCTTTTGTATCGCCGATACCTTTTAGTTCTTTAAACCACATTTTTGCGTGTTCTTTTTCGTTATCAGCAGTCTTCTGGAAGATAGCAGCTATCTGTTCATAGCCTTCCTTTTTTGCAACTGATGCAAAGTATGAATACTTGTTTCTTGCCTGTGATTCGCCTGCAAATGCAGCCATAAGATTCTGTTCTGTTTTTGTTCCTTTATAATCCATTTTGAACTCTCCTTACTTAATATGGTAAATAATAAAAACTTTTACAATTTCTATTATTCACATTTTAACATAATTTTAAACATAAATCAATAAAAAACAAGTATATTTTCTGTGAAAAAAATCAAGCATAATCGGGTAAGAAAATTAGAATTATTTATTGACAAAATATGAAAAATATGATAGTATATATTTAATCTTTAAGTTTGGTACAGAGATGCCGGCAAGATTTTGTATTGAATAATGGTCGCATGCTATTTTTTTGTATGCGCTTGTCGTTTGTATGCAAAACTCTTGCCTTTGGTAAGAGTTTTTATTTTTATTCGGAGGTGATATTGTGGACTTAATATTAAAAGGCGCCAAGGTATATATTGATGGGCAATTTAAAACAACCGATATTACCATTTGTAATGATAAAATTGAATCAATTGGAACTGCCGATAGCAAATATCCTGTTATGGATTGCACCGGCTTTCATATATTTCCCGGTTTTACAGATGTTCATGTTCATTTGCGCGAACCGGGTTTTTCGTATAAAGAAACAATTAAAACAGGAACAATGGCAGCGGCTCGTGGCGGATATACTCAGGTATGCAGTATGCCTAACTTAAATCCGGTACCGGATAGTCCTGAAAACCTTAAAATTCAGGAAGAAATAATTGAAAGAGATGCGGTAATTGATGTTTATCCATTTGCATCTATAACAAAAGAGCAAAAAGGTGAAGAACTTTCCAGTATAGAAGAACTTTCACAACGAGCAATCGGATTTTCAGATGATGGACGTGGTGTTCAGTCAGAAGAAATGATGGAAGAGGCTATGAAGCGAGTTAAAGCATCAGGTAGCATAATTTCAGCTCACTGTGAAGATAACTCACTACTATTTGGTGGATATATTCACGATGGAGAATATGCAAAAGCGCATAACCACAAAGGTATCTGCTCTGAAAGTGAATGGGGCCCTATAAAGCGTGATATAGAGCTTATTAAAAAGACAGGTGTTAAATATCACGTATGTCACATTTCAACTAAAGAAAGCGTTGACTTAATAAGAAAAGCAAAACAGGATGGACTTCCAATTTCCTGCGAAACAGGTCCACATTATCTGGTATTTAACGACTTAGACCTAAAAGAAGAGGGAAGATTCAAGATGAATCCGCCTATACGCTCAGAACGTGACAGACTTGCACTTTTAGAGGGAATTATAGACGGAACAATAGATATGATTGCAACAGACCATGCACCGCACTCTTTCGAGGAAAAATCAAAAGGACTTGAAAAGAGTATGATGGGTGTTGTGGGAATAGAAACAGCGTTTCCTGTTCTTTACACAAAGCTTGTTAAAACGGGAATTATAACACTAGAAAAACTAATCAGCCTGATGCACGATGCACCAAAGAATGTGTTTGGCATTGGTAATGATATAAAAGTTGGCGAAAAAGCCAATCTAACAGTTTTTGATCTTGAAAATGAATACGAAATAGACCCGAATGAATTTATATCTATGGGAAAAGCCACTCCTTTTGAGGGTGATAGGGTCTTTGGAAGATGTATGTTAACAATTTACAAGGGGGATATAGCATGGAAAGAAAATTCGACAGAAAATTAGTATTGGAAGACGGTAGCGAATACTACGGCTACGGCTTCGGTGGGAACAGTGAGCGTGTATGCGAACTTGTTTTCAATACTTCAATGGCAGGATATCAGGAAATCATTTCTGATCCATCATATACTTATCAGATGGTAGTTATGACATATCCTTTAATCGGTAACTACGGTATCGCAGACGAAGATTTTGAATCAAAGAGCGTAACTGTTGGCGGTGTTATTGTAAGAGATTACAACGATATGCCAAGTAACTTCCGTTACACAAAAACACTAGGCGAAATCCTTGCAGAAAATAACGTACCTGGTATTTGCGGACTTGATACAAGAAAGCTTACAAGAACTCTTCGTGATACAGGTATCAAAAAGGCTCTTATAACAGATGCTGATACAAGTATTGACGATGCAATGGAAGTTCTAAAATCACGTGAAATTCCAAAGGATGCAGTAAGCCGTGTAAGTTGCAAAAAGAGATGGTATTCAAGAACTTCAAACCACAAGTTCAATGTTGCAATTTTAGACTTAGGTGTAAAATCAAGCATCATTAAGGGTCTTAACCAGCGTGGTTGTAACATCACAGTTCTTCCATACAATACAACAGCTGAAGAAATCGAATTCTTACGTCCTGACGGCGTTTTGATTTCAAACGGACCTGGTAACCCTGAAGATGTGCCTGAAGTTATCGAAACAATCAAGGCTATCCGCGGAAAGTTCCCAACATTTGGTATTGGTTTGGGTCATCAGCTTATCGCGCTAAGCTATGGTGCTAAGGTTTATAAAATGACATTTGGTCACCACGGCGGAAATCAGCCTGTAAGAAATCTTGCAAACGGCAAAATTGAGATTTCTAATCAGAATCACTGCTATGCAGTAGATGGCGATTCAGTAAAAGGAACAAATCTTGAAATTACACACCTAAACGTAATGGATAATACAGTTGAAGGCGTTAAGTGTGATAGCGATAACATCTACTCAGTACAGTATCATCCTGAAAGTATGCCAAAACAGGACGATGGATGCTACTTGTTTGACGAGTTTATTAGCAAAATGAAGGAGGGTCATAAAAATGCCTAAGAGAAAAGATATAAAAAAAGTAATGGTTATAGGTTCAGGCCCTATCGTTATTGGACAAGCTGCAGAATTTGACTATGCAGGAACTCAAGCTTGTCTTGCACTTAAAGAAGAGGGTTATGAAGTTGTTTTGGTAAACTCAAACCCTGCTACAATTATGACCGATACAGTTATTGCTGATAAGGTATACATGGAACCACTAACACTTGAATATGTGGCAAAAATTATTAGATATGAACGTCCTGATGCTATCGTTCCGGGAATCGGCGGACAGACAGGACTTAACCTTGCAATGCAGCTTGAGAAAAAGGGAATCTTGCACGAATGTCAGGTTGAACTTTTGGGAACAAGCGTAGAAAGTATTGAAAGAGCAGAAGACAGAGAACTTTTTAAACAGCTTTGTGAAGAACTTGGCGAACCTGTACTTCCATCAATCATTACACATTCAATTGAAGAAGGTAAAAAAGCAGCAGAAGAAATCGGTTATCCGGTTGTACTTCGTCCTGCGTTCACACTTGGTGGAACAGGCGGCGGTTTTGCGGATAACGAAGAAGAACTTTGCGAAATTATGAAGAATGCTCTTCAGCTATCACCGGTTGGACAGGTTCTTGTTGAAAAGAGTATCAAAGGCTATAAGGAAATTGAGTACGAGGTAATGCGTGACCAGAACGACACAGCTATTACCATTTGTAATATGGAAAACTTGGACCCTGTTGGTATTCATACAGGTGACTCAATAGTTGTTGCGCCTTGTCAGACACTATCTAGCAAGGAAAGTCATATGCTAAGAGAAAGTGCCCTTAAGATTATTCGTGCACTTAAAATTGAAGGCGGATGTAACGTACAGTTTGCTCTTGACCCACAGTCATTTGACTATTACTTGATTGAAGTAAACCCAAGAGTTTCTCGTTCATCAGCTTTAGCATCAAAAGCAAGCGGTTACCCAATTGCAAGAGTTACTGCAAAGGTTGCTCTTGGTATGACACTTGACGAAATTATGCTTTCAGGAATCCCTGCATCTTTTGAACCATCACTTGACTATATCGTAACAAAGATGCCAAGATTCCCATTCGATAAGTTTACATCAGCTTCAAACAAGCTTTCAACACAGATGAAGGCAACAGGTGAAGTAATGGCACTTGGCAGAACTTTTGAAGAAAGTATGCTAAAGGCTATCCGTTCACTTGAAATTGGTGTATGCCACCTTTATAAGTCAAAGTTTGACAAGGAAAAGATGTCTATTGATGAGCTACTTGCATACATCAAAGAGGGAACAGACGACAGAATTTACGCTATAGCACAGCTTTTGTGGCTTGGCGTTGACGCATCAATTATTTGCGATCTCACACAAATTGATATGTTCTTCCTTGATAAAATCAAGAAGATTGTTGACTTTGAAAAGGTCCTTGAAGAAAACGTTGGAGACCCTGATATTCTTTTTGAAGCAAAGAAAATGGGATTCTGTGACGAATATATTTCTGTTTTGTGGAAGATGGACGAAGAAGAGATTTATAAAATCCGTAAAGAACACAATATGTTCCCGGTTTATAAGTCAATCGACACTTGTGCAAGCGAATATAACAGCTATGTACCATATTTCTACTCAACATACGAAGATGAAAACGAATCTATCGTAAGTGATAAAGAAAAAATCGTTGTTTTGGGTTCTGGTCCTATCAGAATCGGTCAGGGTGTAGAATTTGACTACTCAACTGTTCACGCAGTTAAGACAATCAAAAACGCAGGTTATGAAGCTATTATCATTAACAATAACCCTGAAACAGTTTCAACTGACTACACAACAAGTGATAAACTTTATTTTGAACCACTAACAGTTGAAGATGTTATGAACATCATCGAACTTGAAAAACCACTTGGAGTTGTAGCTTCCCTTGGTGGACAGACTGCTATTAACCTTGCAGAACCACTATCAAAGCGTGGCGTTAAGCTAATCGGTACTGACTGTGTTGCTATTGATAATGCAGAAAACCGTGACGCATTCGAAAAGATTATGGAAAAACTCCAGATTCCACAGCCAAAGGGTCGTGCCGTAACAAAGATTGAAGACGGCGTTAAAGCAGCAGAAGAAATCGGTTATCCTGTTCTTGTTCGTCCAAGCTACGTTCTTGGCGGACGTGCAATGCAGATTGTTGCTGACGAAGCGGGACTTCGTCACTACCTAAAGACTGCGGTTGAAATCGACGAAGATAGACCAGTTTTGGTTGATAAATACATTATCGGTAAGGAACTTGAAGTTGACGCTATTTGTGACGGTACTGACGTATTCGTTCCGGGAATTATGGAACACGTTGAACGTACAGGTGTTCACTCAGGTGACAGTATCAGCGTATATCCAACATTCAGCGTGTCTGATAAGGCAAAGCAGACAATTCTTGAATATTCAAAGAAACTTGGTCTTGGAATTGGTATCGTTGGTCTATTCAATATCCAGTTTATTGTTGACAAGAACGAAGACGTTTACGTAATCGAAGTAAACCCACGTTCATCAAGAACTGTACCATTCGTTTCAAAGTCAACAGGATACCCAATTGCAGATATCGCAACACTTGCAATGCTTGGTCATTCACTAAAAGAACAGGGATACACAGAACTTTATCCAAAGGAAAAGAAACGTTGGTATGTTAAGACTCCTGCGTTCTCATTCTCAAAACTTCGTGGACTAGACGCTTATCTTTCTCCTGAAATGAAGTCAACAGGAGAAGCAATCGGTTATGATGACAAGTTAACTCGTGCACTTTATAAATCATTACAGGCATCAGGTATGAATGTTGTAAATTATGGAACAATATTTGTAACGGTTGCTGACAAAGATAAGGAAGAAGCACTTCCACTTGTAAAGCGTTTCTACGAGCTTGGATTCAATATTGAAGCAACTAAGGGAACTGCTGAATATCTAAAGAAACACGGCGTAAGAACACGTGTTATGTCTAAAATCAGCGAAGGTAACGAAGATATTCTTCACGCAATCCGTAAGGGCTATGTAAACTACGTAATTAATACACGTGATATCAACTCTATGAGCGAATCTGACGGTTACCAGATCAGAAGATGTGCTGTTGAAAACAACGTAACAATGTTTACTGCTTTAGATACTGTTAAGGTTCTTTTAGATGTACTTGAAGAAATGACTATAACAATCTCAACTATTGACAAGGAGTAAGAAATGAAACAATCATTTTTTAAAGTTATTTCCAACAAAAGAATAGCAAAAAATGTATATGAAATGAAACTTTCCGGAGATACTTCTCCAATTATCTGCCCGGGACAGTTTGTAAATATCAAAATTGAGGGCGAATTCTTAAGAAGACCTATCTCTATCTGCGATTTTGATGAAAATACACTTACCCTTATCTACAAAGTTGTAGGTAAGGGAACAAGTGTTATGTCAGCTATGCAGGAAGATACTTGGCTTGACCTTTTAATCGCCTTAGGTAATGGATTCAACACAAACGAAAGCGGTGAAAACCCTGTGCTAATCGGTGGCGGAGTAGGTGTTCCTCCTATGTTTAAGCTTGCAAAAGAGCTTATCGCAGAAGGAAAAGATGTTTCCGTGATCCTTGGTTTTAATACCGAAGAAGAAATATTCTATAAAGAAGAATTTGAAAAGATCGGCGCTAAAACTTACGTTACAACTGTAGATGGAAGCGTTGGAACAAAAGGCTTTGTTACTGACGTTCTAAAAGACCTTGATTATTCTTATGTTTACACCTGCGGTCCTGAACCAATGCTAAAGGCAATATACAATACATCTGTAACAAGCGGTCAGTTCAGCTTTGAAGAACGTATGGGCTGTGGCTTTGGAGTTTGTATGGGCTGTAGCTGTAAGACTAAATACGGAAACAAGAGAATTTGTATGGATGGCCCTGTGCTTAGAAAGGAGGAAATTATATGGTAGACACAAAAGTAGATCTTTGTGGTTTAACACTTGATAACCCTATAATTCCTGCATCCGGCACATTTGGATTCGGATTTGAGTTTTCAAGACTATATGATATCAATATTCTAGGTTCATTCTCATTTAAGGGAACAACAAAAGAGCCAAGATTTGGAAACCCAACACCAAGAATTGCAGAGTGTACTTCCGGTATGATTAACTCTGTAGGTCTTCAGAATCCTGGAGTTGACAAGGTTATTGAAGAAGAACTACCAAAAATGAAGAGATTTTTCAATAAAAAGGTAGTTGCAAATATCGGTGGATTTTCTGTTGATGAGTTTGTTTACTGTGCAGAAAAGCTTGACAAAGAAGATCAGGTTGGAATATTAGAAGTAAACATCAGTTGCCCAAATCTTCACGCTGGTGGTGAAAACTTTGGTAACAAGCCTGAATCTGCAGCAGAAATTACAAGAGCAGTAAAGGCTGTAACAACAAAGCCGGTTTTGATTAAGCTTTCGCCTAATGTTACCGACATCGTTTCAATCGCAAAAGCTTGCGAAGAAGCCGGTGCAGACGGTATCAGTATGATAAATACACTACTTGGTATGCGTATTGATTTAAAGACTAAAAAGCCAATCATAGCAAACAAAATGGGCGGATTCTCAGGCCCTGCAATCAAACCTGTGGCACTTCGTATGATTTATCAGGTATATGACGCTGTTAATATTCCAATTTTGGGTATGGGCGGTGTTCAAAATGCAGAAGACGTTATAGAAATGATGCTGGCAGGTGCAACTGCGGTATCGGTTGGTGCTGCAAACCTTGTAGACCCATTTGTATGTAAAGATATTATCGAGGATTTACCTCGTGTTATGGAAAAATATGGCATTACAAGCCTAAAAGATATTATAGGAGGTGCTCATCGTGGGTAAGGACGTTATCATAGCTTGCGATTTTTCAAGCAAGCAGGAGGTTATGAGCTTTTTGGATAAGTTCCAGGGCAAAAAACCATTTGTTAAAATAGGAATGGAGCTTTTCTATGCAGAAGGTCCATCAATCGTTAAGGAAATCAAGGAAAGAGGTCATAAGATTTTCCTTGATTTAAAGCTTTGCGATATTCCAAATACAGTTAAAAAGTCAATGAAAGTTCTATCAGAACTTGACGTTGATATGACAAATCTACACGCTTTTGGTACAAAGGCAATGATGGAAGCCGCTGTTGAAGGACTAACACGTCCTGACGGCTCAAGACCAATCCTTATTGCAGTAACTCAGCTTACTTCAACAAGTGAAGAAAGAATGAAGGCTGACCAGCTTATAAATGAGCCTCTTGATAAGGTTGTTATGCACTACGCTAAATGTGCAGCAGAATGCGGGCTTGACGGCGTAGTATGCTCACCACTTGAAGCAGGTAAGGTTAAGGAAACTTGCGGAAAAGAATTTATGACAGTAACTCCTGGTGTTAGATTTGCTGATGGCGACGTTGGTGACCAGGTTAGAATTACAACACCTGAAAAGGCAAAGGAAATCGGTTCTGACTACATCGTAGTTGGCCGTCCTGTAACTCAGGCAGAAGACCCTGTTGCTGCATATGAGAGATGCGTAAGAGAATTTGTAGGTTAATTTGGAGGATAAAATAATGGAAAAACTAATTGCTAAAGATTTATTATCAATCGGTGCAGTATTCTTAAGACCGGAAGAGCCATTTACATGGGCAAGCGGAATTAAGAGCCCAATTTACTGCGATAACAGACTTACACTAACAGCGCCAGCTGTAAGAATTGACGTAGAAAAGGGTCTTGCAGAAATCATTAAAAAGCACTACCCTGATGCAGAAGTTCTAATGGGAACATCAACTGCAGGTATTGCACACGCTGCAATCACAGCACATCTTCTTGATATGCCTATGGGTTATGTACGTTCAGGTGCAAAGGACCACGGCAGAGGAAACCAGATTGAAGGTAAACTTGAAAAGGGACAGAAGGTTGTTGTAGTTGAAGACCTTATCTCAACAGGCGGAAGTGTTATTGAAGTTGTTGACGCACTTCGTGATGCAGGAGCTGAAGTTCTTGGTATTGCATCAATCTTTACATATGGAATGAAAAAGGGTCTTGAAAGACTTGAAGCAGCAAATGTTAAAAATGTAAGCCTTTCAAACTTTGATGCAGTAGCTCAGGTTGCGGCAGAAGAAGGCTACATCAAGGCAGAAGACGTTGACAGACTAATTGCATTCAGAAACAATCCAAGCGACGAAAGCTGGATAAAAGGAGATAAATAATGAGAAGCCTTATTAATATAACTGATTTATCAGTTGAAGAAATTGATGAGCTTATAAATGTGGCAAATGACATTATTGCGAATCCTGAAAAATACCGCGAAAAATGTAGATATAAAAAGCTTGCTACTTTATTCTTTGAACCATCAACAAGAACAAGACTAAGTTTTGAAGCAGCTATGTTGGAACTAGGCGGAAGTGTTCTTGGTTTCTCTGAAGCACAGAGCTCGTCTGCGTCAAAGGGTGAAAGCGTAGCGGATACTGCAAAAGTTGTTTCTTGCTATGCAGATATTATCGCTATGCGCCATCCAAAAGAAGGTGCGCCATACGTTGCAATGCAGAATGCAAGCATTCCTGTTATCAACGCAGGTGACGGCGGACACAACCACCCAACACAGACTCTTACTGACCTTCTAACCATAACAAGAGAAAAGGGAAGAGTTGATAATTTAACTATCGGTTTCTGTGGAGATTTAAAATTTGGCAGAACAGTACATAGTCTGATTACAGCTTTATCAAGATACAAGAACATAAAAGTATACCTAATTTCACCTGATGAATTAAAGCTTCCAAGTTATGTTAAGAATGACATACTAAAGAAAAACAACATCGAATATGTTCAGACTACAAGTCTTGAAGATGTAATCGGGGAACTTGACGTTCTTTATATGACAAGAGTTCAGGGCGAAAGATTCTTTAACGAAGAAGATTACCTAAGACTAAGAGATAAATACATTTTAACTCCAGAAAAGCTTGTTGATGCAAAGAAAGATTTAGCAATTCTTCATCCGCTTCCGAGAGTTAACGAAATTTCACAAAGTATTGACTCTGACCCAAGAGCTTGCTACTTTAAGCAGGTTCTAAACGGAAAATTCATAAGAATGGCTCTTATCTTAAAGCTTTTGGAGGTGGAATAAATGAATATAGATTCTATTAAAAACGGAATTGTTATTGACCATATTTCTGCCGGAAACGGCCTTAAGCTTTATCAGCTTTTGAAGCTTGATGAACTTGAATGTTCCGTTGCAATCATTAAAAATGTTTCAAGTAAGAAAACAGGAAAGAAAGACATCATAAAAATTGATGCTGACATTGATATTGATCTTGATATTTTAGGTTATGTTGACCCAGATGTAACCATAAACATTATTAAGGACTCAAAGTTGGTTGATAAAAAGAAGATTGATCTTCCAGAAGAGCTTACAAACGTTATTTACTGTAAAAACCCAAGATGTATAACATCTTGCGAAAACGAGATTAAACATATCTTCAAACTAGCAGACAAAGAAAACAGAGTTTACCGTTGCGTTTACTGTGAAACAAAGGCAGAAATGTAAAAATTCTGTTGACAATATGCGAAAAATGTGCTACTATGTAGAATAATAAGGCAATGAAGAGAAGAGTAAGTATAAAGATAGGTAAGAGAGAGCCTCGCTGAAGCTGTGAAGAGGTACTGAAGGTTATACTGAAGATGGTCTTGGAGCTTTCGTACCGAGGCAAATGTATTAGGCTACGATGGGTGCGCCCATAACAGCGCAAGAGTATCGGCTGATGCCCGTACTTACTAAGGCATACATCGTGAGGTGTGTGTGAATTAAGGTGGTAACACGAAGCAAATTTAAGCTTTCGTCCTTAAGATAAAATTCTTTTGGCGAAAGCTTTTTTATTTAAGAAAGGATGATAAAAATGTCTGATTTCAAAATTGAAACAAAATGTGCTCAAAGCGGATATGAGCCAAAAAACGGGGAACCAAGAGTTCTTCCAATATACCAAAGTACAACATTCAAGTATGATTCTGCAGAACACTTAGGAAAGCTTTTTGACCTTGAAGCTCCTGGTCATATGTATTCAAGAATTTCAAACCCAACACTAGAACATGTAGAAGCAAAGATTTCTGACCTTGAAGGCGGTGTTGGTTCAGTACTTACAACATCAGGCCAGATGGCAAACCTACTTGCAATTTTGAACATCACATCTGCAGGTCAAAACTTTATAAGCCTTTCTTCAATTTACGGTGGAACAGTTAACCTTTTTGCAGTTACACTAAAGAGATTGGGAATTGAAGTTCGTTTTGTAACTCCTGAAATGACAGACGAAGAAATTGATGCTCTGTTTGATGAAAATACACGACTTGTTTTTGGCGAAACTATCGCAAATCCTGCACTTTGCG